>JBEBTD010000152.1:0-5505 GCA_040393965.1 Leucobacter soli
GACAAGGCGGCGTTCGAGCGGCGGGTGCTCGAGATCGTCGAGGCGGAGCGCATCGAGCTGGTCGTGCTCGCACGCTACATGCAGATCCTCTCGCCCGAGCTGTGCGAGGCGCTCGCCGGCATGGCCATCAACATCCATCACAGCTTCCTGCCCGGCTTCAAGGGCGCGAACCCCTACCGCCAGGCGCACGGCCGCGGCGTCAAGCTGATCGGCGCGACAGCTCACTTCGTCACGACCGACCTCGACGAGGGCCCGATCATCGAGCAGGACGTCGCCCGCGTCGACCACTCCTACACGCCGACCGAGCTGATGCAGCTGGGGCAGGACGAGGAGGCCCGCGTGCTGCGACGCGCCGTCGGCTGGTTCGCCGAGAACCGAGTGCTGCTCGACGGGGATCGCACGATCATCTTCCGCTAGCCGCTCATGTTCGGGGGCGAGGATCGCGCCCGCCGCCGAGTGCCTCGAACTCGGCGCGCAGGCCGGTGAGCATCGCCCGCAGGCCGAGCTCGAACGAGACTTCGGCCGGGCGTCGGCCGTCGAGTTCCCGGTCGCGAGCGTCGTAGGCCGCGCGGAATACGGGCACATCCGGATCCTCGCCCGGATCGAGCATGTCGTCGGGAGCCGCGTGATCCAGCGCGCTGCCGAGGATGAAGCACTCGAGGGCGACGAGGATCTGCATCGCGCGACCCTCCGGCCAGCCCGCCTCGATGAGGCCGGCGCAGACCGTGTCGTACATGCGGCTCGTGCGCGAGCCCGTCGCGAGCGGCTGCACGCCGAGCAGCGCGATGGTGGGCGGATGCGCGGCGAACGAACCGAGGTAGGAGCGCGCCCAGCGCTCGACCGCTCGATCCCAGGGCAGCACCCCGAAGCCGCTGATGTCGAAACGGTCGCTCACGAGTTCGCGGATGCCGTCGACCACGTCCTCCTTGCCCCTGACGTGGTTGTAGAGGGCGGAGGGGCGCACGCCGAGCTCGCGCGCGATATCGCGCATGCCCGCCCCGTGCTCGCCCCGCTCGTCGAGCAGACGCAGGGCGGTCTCGACGATCAGCTCTCTGCTGAGCACCGCGGTGTGCGGTCTGCCCGTTCTCCGTGCCGTAGCCGCCATCGTCCCTCCCCCTTGAGGAATTCTCCCGGACGCTCGCATTTCGAGCCCGCTGTGTCTACAATAGCGAACGCCGTTCATTTACGAACAGCGTTCATTTTCAGGGAACCGCCGCTCCGGCCGGTCTCCTGCTCTCGATCCCGCGGCGATGAAGCCGAGAGAGGAGCAGCTCATGAGCCCCACCGTCTTCACCGGCGGCACCGTGATCGTGCGGGCCGACGTCGACGGCGCCCCCGTCACCGCCAAGGCGATCGCCTTCGACGGCGGGCGGGTGATCGCGCTCGGCGACGAGGCGATCGCGCTCGCCTCCGCGGGCGACGGATCCACGGACCTCGTCGACCTCGCAGGCGGCGTGCTCGCCCCCGCGCTCGGCGACGGTCACGCCCATCCGGTGCTCGGCGCCCTCGAGGCGAAGGGCCCCCGGGTGCGCGATGCCGACGACCTCGCCGGCATCGTCGCCGCGGTCGCCGAGTACAAGCGCGCGAACCCCGATGCCGAGTGGATCGTGGGCGGCAGCTACGACGCCACCTTCGCCCCCGGCGGGCTCTTCGACGCGCGCTGGCTCGACGAGGCCACCGGCGGCACCCCGACCATCCTGCGCGCCTGGGACTACCACACCGCCTGGGTGAACTCGGCGGCCCTCGCGGCGGGCGGCATCACCGCGGAGACCCCGGATCCCCCGCTCGGCCGCATCGTGCGCCGAGACGACGGCAGCCCGCTCGGCACCCTGCAAGAGGCGGCCGCGAACGACTTCCTCGCCGCGGTCGCGCCGGCCTTCACCGTGGAGCAGCGCATCGAGGCCATCGAGCGCGCCACCCGCGAGTACGCCGAGCTCGGCATGACCTGGGTGCAGGATGCGTGGGTCGAGCCCGAAGACGTCGAGCCCTACCTCCTCGCCGCCGAGCAGGGCCGCCTGCACGCCCGCGTCAACCTCGCGCTGCGCGCCGATCCCGCATCCTGGCGCGAGCAGCCGCCCCGATTCGTCGAGACCCGCGCACGCGTGCGAGAGACGGCCGAACGGGTGTACGGCCCCCGCGAGGCCGGCGCCGTGCGTCTCACCGCCGAGACCGTCAAGTTCTTCGTCGACGGCGTGATCGAGAACCACACCGCCGCGCTCAGCGCCCCCTACGCGGATCGGCCCGACGAGCACGGCCTCCCCAACTGGAGCGCCGACGAGCTGCGGGACGCCGTGATCTCCTTCGGCGAGGCCGGCTTCCAACTGCACCTGCACGCGATCGGCGACGCGGCCAACACCGTCGCCCTCGACGCGGTCGCCGCGCTGCGCGCGAAGCGCCCCGAGCTCGACACCCCGCACGTCATCGCCCACGTGGCGATGCTCGCACCCGGCGATGCCGAGCGCTTCGCCGGCCTCGGCGTCATCGCCAACTTCGAGCCCTACTGGGCGCAGTGCGACGCGGTGATGCGCGATCTCACGATCCCCCACATCGGCCACGACCGCGAAGGCTGGCAGTACCTCATCGGCTCCGTGCACCGCGGCGGCGCGACGATCAGCTTCGGCAGCGACTGGCCCGTCACCACGAAGGACTGGCGGCCCGCGCTCGTGGCCGCGATCACCCGCCGCAGCCACCTCGAGCCGGGCGCCGATCCCTGGCTGCCAGCCGAGCGCATCGCCGCTCCGGCCGCCTTCGCGGCGTACACCAGCGGCATCGCACGCCAGGCGCTCGCCGAGGATCGCGGCGGCCTCGAGCCGGGCATGACCGCCGATGCCGTCTGGCTCTCCGCCGACCCGACCGCGGTGCCCGCCGACGAGATCCCGTCGATCGAGGTGCTCGGCACCTGGCTCTGCGGCGAGCGCATCCGCTGACCGCCCGGCGGCCCGGTCGCTCCGGCCGTTCGGGCGCTCATCCACCACGACCATTCCCACCGTCACCCTGACCCACCACCATTCGAAGGAGAATCGTGACCACCACCACCGCTGAACCGCATCTGAAGCGAACACTGGGCCTCATGGGGCTCACGCTGTTCGGCCTCACCTACATGACCGCCATCACGGTCTTCACCACCTACGGCTTCGCGAACCTGGCCTCCGACGGCCACCTGCCCGCGTCCTACATCGCGGCGGCGACCGCGATGATCTTCACGGCGCTCAGCTACGGCGCGATGGTGCGCAAGTACCCGGTCGCCGGCTCCGCGTACACCTACACCCAGCAGTCCTTCGGCGGCGCGGTCGGCTTCCTCACCGGCTGGGCGATGCTGCTCGACTACCTCTTCATCCCGATGATCAACTTCATGGTGATCGGCACCTACATGCAGACCCGCTTCCCCGACGTGCCGTGGCAGGTCTTCATGCTGATCGCGCTCGTGGGCGTGTTCGTGCTGAACGCGCTCGGCATCAAGCTGATCAACCGCGTCAACTTCATCATCATCAGCATCTCGGTCGTGATGGTCGTCATCTTCGTGGCCCTGTCGCTGCAGAGCGCCGGGAGCGGCGAGGGCGCGGCGAGCGCGATGGAGCCCTTCATGGGCGAGCTCGGCCCGATCTTCGCCGGCGCGGGCATCCTCGCGCTGTCGTTCCTCGGCTTCGACGCGATCTCGACCCTCTCGGAGGAGGCGAAGAACGCCCGCCGCGACATCCCCCGTGCGATCGTGCTCGCGACCCTGCTCGGCGGCCTCATCTTCATCGTCGTCTCGTGGGCGGGCGCCATGGCGTACTCGCCCGACTGGGGCAGCATGAGCGAGGCAGAGCTCGACTCGGCCGGCGTGGGCGCGATGCTCGCCGTCGGCGGAGAGGCCTTCGCGAACTTCGGCGTCGCGGTCTACGTGGCCGGCGCGTTCGGCTCGGGCCTCACCGGCTCGACGAGCGTCTCGCGCATCCTCTACTCGATGGGCCGCGACGGCGTGCTTCCGAAGCCGTTCGCCCGCATCTGGACGCGCTACGGCACCCCGATCGTGGCGGCCGCGGTGGTCTCGGCCTTCGCTCTGCTCGGCCTCGTGATCCCGCTGCTGACGGTCTCGACCATGATCAGCTTCGGCGCTCTGGCGGCGTTCTCGCTCGTGAACCTCTCGGTCATCCGCACCTACCTCTTCCCGAAGGGCGGGCGCACGACTCCCGCGACCACGGGCGAGTGGCTGCGCTACGGCCTGCTGCCGCTCATCGGCTTCGTGCTGACCGTCTGGCTGTGGACGTCGCTCTCGGGCGAGACCTTCCTCTACGGCGGGCTCTGGCTGCTCGGCGGGGTGCTCGTGCTCTCCTGGTCGACGAAGTTCTTCCGCAAGCCCGTGCCGAAGATGGACTTCTCGGAAGAGGGCGCCACGACCGAGTTCATCGACACGGTCGGCGAGGATCACCCCGCCGCGCGTTGACCGTCGGCCGGGCGGTCTCTCGACCTCGAGAGGCCGCCCGGCCGTCCGCGCGCAGGCGTGGCCGAGGCGCGCAGGCGTAGCGCGAAAGCCCTCTATCGCAGGTGCTCGACGTCGGCCGCGCTCACGATGAGCCGGCCCGTCGTGGGACGATCCACGATCAGGGAGCCGTCGTCGGCGAGGCCGACCGCACGCCCGTCGACGATCTCGCCGCCCGGCAGGTGCACCCGCACCTCGGCCCCGAGGGTGACCGAGTCGCGGAGCACGCGGGTGCGCGCGGCCTCCGGCCGGGTCTCGGCGAGCTCGACGAGACGCAGCAGCTCGATGGCGGCCGCCGAGAGCACCCGGTCGGCGAGCTCCTGCCCTCGCGCATCGGCGAGCGAATCCGCTCCACCGGTGTCGCCCCCGCAGGCGAGCACCGAGCCCGCGCGCTCGGTCGGCAGCTGCCAGTCCTGCTGCAACAGGTTCACGCCGAAGCCGACGATCACCTCGCCCGAGGCCAGCGCCTCGCAGAGGATGCCGCACAGCTTGGCGCCGGGCCGGCCGGCCATCGCGTCGTCCTCGTCGCGCACGTGCACATCGTTCGGCCACTTCACGCCGACCCGCTTCGCCGCCCGAGCCGGATCCCCGAGCGCCTCGGCGTCGCCGGTGCCCGGCTCGCCCAGGAAGAGCGGCTGCAGCGCTGCCGCGACGGCGGATCCCGCGAGCAGCGGCAGCCAGCTGACGCCGAGACCACGGCCGGCCGCCATCCCGCTCGGCCGCAGCAGCACTGAGGCCGCGAAGGCGGTGTCGGGCGGGGTCTCCCACCCGCGGCCCTGCCTGCCGCGGCCGGCGGTCTGGTTCGCGGTGACGACGAGCGCGCCGAGCGGCAGGGCGCGATCCTCGCCCCGCTCGACCAGCTCGCGCAGCTCGGCGTTGGTCGAGCCGGCCGACTCGAGCACTCGGACGAGGGGCAGGGCGGCTCGGGTGAGGGGCAGTTCCACGCACCCACCCTACCGCCGTCGTTCCGTCGGAGATTCGCGCTCAGTCGGAGGAATCCCGGTAAATCCTCCGACTGAATGCAGAACTCCGACCGAGCGCAG
>JBEBTD010000153.1:0-5429 GCA_040393965.1 Leucobacter soli
GTGAAGGTCGGCGACTGGGTGTTGCCGATCTCGGTGACGTCGGGGGTGTTGTTCGCGTCGGGCAGCTTCGTCGTGAGGTTCGTGATGATGTCGCCCCAGGTCTGCTCCTCGATCTTGAGGGTAGCGCCGGTGCGGTCGTTGAACTCGGTCTTGAGGTAGTCGCGCAGCGGGTCGGGCGTATCGCCGCCGATGAGCCACAGCGTGATCTCGTCGCCCTCGCCGCCGCCTGCGTCGGGCGCCGGCTCCCCGCCGCCCGAGCTGCAGGCGGTCAGGAGCAGAGCAGAAGCCACGACCGCGGCAGTGAGGCCTGCGAACTTTCTCTTCATGGTGTTTCCTTTCGATGTGCGCCTCGGCTGGCGCCGGGTCGCGGGTGTGGTCGAGCGTGCGCCGGGAGGCGCCGATCCTCGTATGGAGTTCTAGGTGATGCCGAGCCGCTGCTTCAGCACCGTCGCGAGCGCCCCTCGCAGCACCAGGTCGTCGCCCTGGGCGCTCGTGTGCAGGGCGAGCACGCTGTGGGAGTCGAGCATCGTGCGGCGGCGCAGCATGTCGAGCGTCGCCTCGGCGAGCGTGCCCTCGATCAGCTCGGTCGGGCCGGCGAGCACGACCTCGGCGAGGTTCAGCACGCCGACGACCGGGGCGAGCGCGATGCCGAGGCGCATGCCGGCCTCGCGCAGCACGCGCTCGCGATCCTCGTCGCCCGACGCTTCGCCGAGGGCGCGCGCGATCGCGGGCACCGACAGCCAGTGCTCGAGCACGTGCTCGCGCGAGTACTCCGCGTCGAGGCCGAGGTCGGTGCCGACCATGACCTGCCCGATCTCGCCGGAGGCGAAGCTGCTGCCCGTTACGGGATGGCCGTCGAGGATGAGCCCCGAGCCGACGCCCTGCCCGATCGTGATGAGGATGAAGTCCTCGCTCGTGTCGCCGAAGCGGAATTCGGCGAGGGCCGCGACGTTCGCGTCGTTCGCGACCGCGGTCGGGGCTCCCGTGCGCTCGGCGATGGTCTGCTGCAGGGGCACGTTCGCCCAGCCGAGGTTGGGGGCGGTGCGCACGACGCCGTGGTCGTCGACGACGCCGGGGGTGCCCACGCCGATGCCGAGCAGGGGGAGCTTCGCGAGGGACTGCAGCTCGAGGGCGAGGCCGACCGCGAGCTCGACGGCTTCGTCGCCGGTCGCGCCGCCGCGCTCGGCGTCGCGCCGGACGAGCACGCCGCCGTCGAGGTCGAGCAGCGCGCCGCGGAAGGCTCGATGGTCGCTGAGGTCGAGGCAGAGCACGGCATGCGAGTCGCGCGCGAGGTCGACGAGGATCGCGGGTTTGCCCGGGCGCTGCGATTCGCGCTGCCCGAGCTCGTGCAGGAGGCCCTCGCCGATGAGCTCGGAGACGAGCACCGAGACGGTGACCTTCGTGAGGCCCGTGGAGCGGGCGATGTCGGCGCGGCTCGCGGGGCCGGTCGCGTAGAGCGTGCGCATGACGAGGGCGCGGTTGTGCTGCTTGGCATCACCGGGCGTGGCGCCGAGGCCGTTGCGCTGCATTGCGACGTTCATGCGAGTTAGTAAAGCTTACGAACTAAATATTCGCAAGTCGTCCGTGCGAGGTCTCGGCAGGTCGAGACCCAATCGTGACCCGCGGGCGGGTGCTACGCTGTGTGCACCCCGACGGCGGGGCCCGGGGGCCGAGCAGGCCTCCGCCTTTCACTACGGATCGTCCGGCACGTACCTGCCGGTGGAGGAAAATCATGGCAACAGTCACGTTCGAAGGGGTGACCCGCGTCTATCCGGGCAACCCGAAGCCCTCGGTCGACTCGCTCGACCTCGAGATCGCAGATGGCGAGTTCCTCGTGCTGGTCGGCCCCTCGGGCTGCGGCAAGTCGACCACCCTGCGCATGCTGGCCGGCCTCGAGGAGGTCGACGGCGGCCGCATCCTCATCGGCGATCGCGACGTCACCGGCGTCGCGCCGAAGGATCGCGACATCGCGATGGTCTTCCAGAACTACGCGCTCTACCCGCACATGACCGTTGCCGAGAACATGGGCTTCGCGCTCAAGATCGCCGGCATCGACAAGCAGGCGCGCGCGACCCGCGTGCAGGAGGTCGCCCGGCTGCTCGACCTCGAGGAGTACCTCGACCGGAAGCCCAAGGCGCTCTCGGGCGGTCAGCGCCAGCGCGTCGCCATGGGCCGCGCGATCGTGCGCGAGCCGCAGGTCTTCCTGATGGACGAGCCGCTCTCGAACCTCGACGCGAAGCTGCGCGTGCAGACCCGCACGCAGATCGCCTCGCTGCAGCGCCGCCTCGGCGTCACCACCGTCTACGTCACCCACGACCAGACCGAGGCGCTCACGATGGGCGACCGCATCGCCGTGCTCAAGGACGGCTCGCTGCAGCAGGTCGGCACCCCTCGCGAGCTCTACGAGGCGCCCGTCAACCAGTTCGTGGCGGGCTTCATCGGCTCGCCCGCCATGAACCTGCTGCCCGCGACGCTCGGCGAAGGCGTCGCCCGCCTCCCCGGCTTCGAGCTGCCCGTTGACCCCGCCCTCTCGGCGAAGGCCAGGGGATCCGCGGTCGTGCTCGGCCTGCGA
This sequence comes from Leucobacter soli, assembly GCA_040393965.1. Taxonomy (GTDB): domain Bacteria; phylum Actinomycetota; class Actinomycetes; order Actinomycetales; family Microbacteriaceae; genus Leucobacter; species Leucobacter soli_C. The sequence continues at coordinate 2,573 of JBEBTD010000153.1, forward strand.
CCCGAGGATCTCGCCGTGGGCCCCGCCGGGCAGCCCGGCATCGTCGCCGACGTCGACCTCGTCGAAGAGCTCGGCGCCGATGGATACCTCTACGGGCATATAGATCTCGACGGTCAGCGTCACGACGTCGTCGCCCGCGTCGACGGGCGCAACCACCCGCAGGCCGGGGATCGCGTCTCGCTCGTGCCGAACGTCGCCCACGCGCATCTGTTCGATGCCGAAGACGGCCGCCGCCTAGGCTGAGGGGCATGCGAGTCATCATCGTTCAGAGCGCTGCCGAGGTCGCGACCAGGGCGGCGCAGCGCATCGCCGGCGTCGTGCGCGAGCGGCGCTCCGCCGGCCGTGCGGCCGTGCTGGGCGTGGCCACCGGATCCTCGCCGCTCGGCACCTACGAGGCTCTCGCGGGTCTCGTCGCGGCGGGGGAGCTCGACCTCGCGGGGGTCACGGCCTTCGCGCTCGACGAGTACGTCGGCCTCGACCACGAGCACCCGCAGAGCTACCATTCGGTGATCCGTCGCACGGTGACCGAGCCGCTCGGCCTCGATCCGGCCAACGTGCATGTGCCCGATGGCCTCGCCGACGATCTCGACGAGGCCTGCGCCGCGTACGAGCGGGCCATCGCCGAAGCCGGCGGCGTCGATCTGCAACTGCTCGGCATCGGAGGGAACGGACACATCGGCTTCAACGAGCCGACCTCCTCGCTCGCCTCGCGCACCCGCCTCAAGACGCTCGCCCGGCAGACGCGCTACGACAACGCCAGGTTCTTCGAATCGGACGAGCGCGTGCCCCGGCATTGCGTCACGCAGGGCATCGGCACGATCCTCGAGGCGCGCGATCTGCTGCTCGTCGCGCAGGGCCGGGCCAAGGCCGACGCGGTCGCGCAGATGATCGAGGGCCCCGTCTCGAGCATGTGCCCCGCGAGCGCGTTGCAGCTGCACCCTCGCGCCACCGTCGTGATCGACCACGAGGCGGCCTCGAAGCTCGCTCTCGCCGACTACTACGACTACATCGAACGGCATCAGCCGGGGTCGGCGCGGCCGTGAACCAGGTGCTGCGCGCGGCGAGGGTGGTCACCTCGACGGGCGTGCACGCGCCCGGGTGGGTGCACGTCGAACGAGGCGTCATCGCCGGGGTCGGCGGTGGTTCCCGTCCCGACGAGGATCGACCGGACGTCGTGGGCGCCGGCAGCGCGACGGTGCGCGACCTCGGCGACGCGACGCTCGTGCCCGGTTTCGTCGACGTCCACGTGCACGGCGGGGGCGGCGCCTCCTATCCCGAGGCGGGAACGGCCCCGAGGCGGGAGTCCGGGGCGGCGGGGCGCCGCGATCCCGCGCAGCCGGCTCTCATCGCCCGCGACGCGCATCTCGTGCACGGCACCACCTCGACCATGGCGAGCCTCGTCGCGGAGCCGCCCGAACGGCTCCGCGACCAGCTCGCCGCGCTCGTCCCGCTCGCCCTGGCCGGTGAGATCAGGGGCATCCACCTCGAGGGGCCATGGCTGAGCCCCGCCCGCAAGGGCGCCCACGATCCGGCCGCCCTGCGCGCGCCCGATCCGCGGGAGGTCGAGTCGCTGCTCGAGGCGGGACGCGGAACGATTCGGATGGTCACGGTCGCTCCGGAGCTGCCCGGCGCGATGGAGGCGATCGAGCGCCTCACGGCCGCCGGGGTCGTCGTCGCGATCGGCCACACCGAGGCCGACTTCGACACCACCGTGCGCGCCATCGACGCCGGGGCCACCGTCGCCACCCACCTCTTCAACGCGATGCCCCCGCTGCTGCACCGTGACCCGGGCCCGGCGCTCGCCCTGCTGCGAGACGAGCGGGTGTTCCTCGAGCTCATCGACGACGGGGCGCACCTGCATCCGGCGCTCGTCGACTGGGTCGTCGAGTCTGCCGGCGCGGAGCGGGTCATGCTCGTGACGGACGCGATGGCGGCCGCGTGTTGCCCCGACGGGGGCTACCGTCTGGGCGCGCTCGACGTCGACGTCGCCGGCGGAGTGGCCCGGCTCGCCGGCACGGACACGATCGCGGGCGGCACCGCCACGATGGACGTCCTGTTCCGGCGGCGGGCGATCCTCGTCGGCGATCGTGACGGTGGGGCTGCGGGTGACGCGGCTGGCGCGGCTGGCACGGCTGGCGCGGGTGGCGCGAGCGATCCGGCTGCGGATCGTGCCGGAGCCGCCGACGACTCAGCGCTCGTCGCGGCGGTGAAGCTCACCGCGCTCACTCCCGCGCGCGCCATGGGGTGGGACGACGCCGGAGACATCGCACCCGGCAAGCGCGCCGACCTCGTCGTGCTCGATCCCGGACTTGGCGTGCGCGAGGTGATCCGCGGGGGCGCCGTCATCGACAGAGCGCGCCGAGTTATCTCGACGTCGAGATAATTCTTCGGCGAGCGGGTACACTGGACGGTGGCTCGAAGCGAGCCAGGGCGCGGGCCCACCGGTCGCCGTGCTCGACACAGTGCGGTGCGCCGCCGAACCAGGCTGCGCTCGCGAGACTAGCAGCAGGAGAAGCGTTGGCGAAGATCAAGGTTGAAGGCACCGTTGTCGAACTCGACGGCGACGAGATGACCCGCATCATCTGGCAGTTCATCAAGGATCGCCTGATCCACCCCTACATCGACGTCACGCTCGAATACTACGACCTCGGCATCCAGCACCGAGACGAGACCGACGACCAGGTCACCATCGACGCCGCGCACGCCATCCAGAAGCACGGCGTCGGCGTCAAGTGCGCCACCATCACCCCCGACGAGGCCCGCGTCGAGGAGTTCGGCCTCAAGAAGATGTGGAAGAGCCCGAACGGCACGATCCGCAACATCCTCGGCGGCGTGATCTTCCGCGAGCCGATCATCA
>JBEBTD010000154.1:0-5370 GCA_040393965.1 Leucobacter soli
GGCATCTCGGGCTGGATCCTCGATCCCGACCGCAAGAAGATGTCGAAGTCGAAGGGCAACGTCGTCACCCCTGCAGGTATGCTCGCGCAGCACGGCAGCGACGCGGTGCGCTACTGGGCCGCCTCGGCAAAACTCGGCACCGACGCAGCCTTCGATCCGCAGAACCCGACGCAGATCAAGATCGGGCGCCGCCTCGCGATCAAGCTGTTGAACGCCGCGAAGTTCGCGCTGTCGTTCAGCCCGGAGGTCGAGCCGGCAGGCGCCCGGGGCGTCACGGAGCCCCTCGATCGCGCCATGCTCGCCGGCCTCGCGAAGGTCGTCGAGGACGCGACGCGGGCCTTCGACGCCTACGACCACGCCCGGGCCCTCGAACTGACCGAGAGCTACTTCTGGACGTTCTGCGACGACTACCTCGAGCTCGTCAAGGAGCGCGCGCACGGCGGCGAAGGACAGGCGCAGGCCTCGGCAGTCGCCGCGCTACGGGCCGCGCTCTCGGTGTTCGTGCGCCTGCTCGCACCGTTCCTCCCCTACGCGACCGAGGAGGTATGGTCGTGGTTCGGCGAGGGCTCGGTGCATCGTGCCGCCTGGCCCGTCGCGTCCGAGCTGACCGGACTCTCGGGGGATGACGCCGATGCGGGCCTGCTTGCGCTCGTCGGCGGCGCCCTCATCGGCGTGCGCGGAGCGAAGACCGCCGCCAAGGCCTCCCAGAAGACGCCCGTCGAGTTCGCGCTCGTGCACGCCCCCGCCGAGCAGGTGGAGCGGCTGCGCCTCGCCGCCGACGATCTCGCCGGAGTCGGTCGCATCGCCGAGCTGCGCATCGAGGCGGCGGATGTCGAGGCCGTGACGGTCGCCGAGATCCGTCTCGCCGAGCAGCCCGAGGCCTGATCGTGCGACTCGGAGCGCGCTGGCGGCGGGGCGAGGCGCCCCACCGCGGCGTGCCCCAGTCGCTGCATCCCGCGATCGCCGAGCAGGAGCTGGCGCACCCCGAGGCGTCCTCCTGGACGCTCACCTGGCTGGAGGGCCGCCCGCGCTGCGCCCTCGACGACGTCGCGCTCGTGATGCTCGACACGAGCGGCACCGTACGTGTGGAATCGTCACTCGCCGCGGATGGTGACGACGCCGAAGACGACGACTGGTTGAATTGAGACGGAGGTGCCCCATGGCTCAGATAGCTCAGGACGACCGCAGGAACTTCAGGATCGGTGCAGCGCTCGGCGCGGCGCTGCTCGTCTTCTCGCTCGCCGCATGCGCGCCCGAGCCGACGGATCTGCCTGATGGCGGCACGGACGGCGGCGGCAAGGACGGCGAGCCGACGACCTCGGAGACCGACTGGGGCGGCCAGGAGGTGCCCGAGGAGGAGCTCGTCACCGAGCTGCCTTCGAGTTTCCCGTCCGAGGCGTTCCAGCTGCCGGAGCACGCAGTCGTCTACAACGCGGGCGAACGAGCCGAAGGGGTCTGGTTCGTGGTGCTGCAGGCCGATGACGCCGCGGCTGCGGACGCGCTCTGGAGCGAGCTGGTCTTGCTCAACGGATTCGAGGCGAGCGACGAGGTCGAGACGACGGAAGGCGGCCGAGCGGCGACGCTGACAAGCCCCGCGCTGAACGTGCAAGCGCTCACCATTCCCCAGACCGACGGCACGGTGCTGCTCAGCTATGACCTGACGGCGGCTGGCTAGCGACCGCGCGGCACGGCGAAGCCGGACAGCCTGAGCGGGAAACCGGCCAGACGGAAGCGAGGCGGAGAGGCAGCCGCCCTACGCGCTGCGTTCGCTGCTCGCGGCGCCGAGCACGCGCGGGGCGGCCTGCCCGAGCACGGCTTCCCGGGTCACGATGACGCGGCCGATTTCGCTGTTCGAGGGGACGTCGAACATGACCGGGCCGAGCACATCTTCGAGGATCGCGCGCAGGCCTCGGGCGCCGGTCTTGCGCTCGACCGCGAGCTCGGCGATGGCCTCGAGCGAGGCCGGCTCGAACTCGAGGCCCACGCCGTCGAGCTCGAACATGCGCTGGTACTGCTTGACGAGTGCGTTCTTCGGTTCGGTGAGAATGCGCACGAGCGCGTCGACGTCGAGCGGGTCGACGGTCGCGACGACCGGCAGGCGACCGATGAACTCCGGGATCAGGCCGAACTTGTGCAGGTCTTCGGGCTGCACCTTCGAGAGCAGCTCGGCCTCGTCGCGCTTGCCCGCCACGGGGGCGCCAAAGCCGATGCCGCCCTTGCCGAGGCGCGTGGCGATGATCTCCTCCAGACCTGCGAAAGCGCCGGCGACGATGAAGAGCACGTTCGTCGTGTCGAGCTGGATGAACTCCTGGTTCGGGTGCTTGCGCCCGCCCTGCGGCGGGATCGAGGCGACCGTGCCCTCGAGGATCTTCAGCAGCGCCTGCTGCACGCCCTCGCCGGAGACGTCGCGGGTGATCGAGGGGTTCTCGGCCTTGCGCGTGATCTTGTCGACCTCGTCGATGTAGATGATGCCGGTCTCGGCCCTCTGCACGTCGTAGTCGGCGGCCTGCAGCAGCTTGAGCAGGATGTTCTCGACGTCTTCGCCGACATAGCCGGCCTCGGTGAGCGCCGTGGCATCGGCGACCGCGAAGGGCACGTTGAGCTGGCGGGCGAGCGACTGGGCGAGGTAGGTCTTGCCGCAGCCGGTGGGGCCGAGCAGCAGGATATTGGACTTGGCGATCTCGATCTGCTCGGCCGCCGCCTCGGCGCTCGTGAGCGTCTTCGTGGCGCGTACCCGCTTGTAGTGGTTGTAGACCGCCACGGCGAGCGACTGCTTCGCCCGATCCTGCCCGATCACGTACTGGTCGAGGAACTCCGCGATCTCACGGGGCTTGTGCAGCGAGAAGTCGCTCTGCTCGGTGGCCGAGTGCTCGGCCATGCGCTCTTCGATGATCTCGTTGCAGAGGCCGACGCACTCGTCGCAGATGTAGATCTGGGGGCCGGCGATGAGCTGCTGCACCTGCTTCTGGGATTTGCCGCAGAACGAGCACTTCAGCAGCTCGCTGCTCTCGATCTTCGCCATATGACCCTCCCACGGGTGTCGAAACTAGCCGGTCGCCCCGAGCCTAATGCGCACCACCGACATTCATCGTTCCGGCGCGCCGACCGGGACTTCAGCGCCCGGGCTACTGGCCCAGCACCGGCTGCGGGTTCTTGCGGCTCGTGAGCACCTGATCCACGAGGCCGTACTCGAGCGCCTCCTGGGCGCTCAGGATCTTGTCGCGGTCGATGTCCCGATTGACCTCTTCGACGCTGCGCTTCGAATGCTTCGACAGGGTCTGCTCGAGCCACTCGCGCATGCGCATGATCTCGCGCGCCTGGATCTCGATGTCGCTCGCCTGGCCGTGGCCGCCCTGACCGGTCGAGGGCTGGTGGATCAGCACGCGGGCGTTCGGCAGAGCGAGCCGCTTACCGGGGGTGCCGCCCGCGAGCAGCACGGCGGCGGCCGAGGCGGCCTGGCCGAGGCAGACCGTCTGGATATGCGGGCGGATGTACTGCATCGTGTCGTAGATGGCGGTCATCGCGGTGAACGAGCCGCCGGGCGAGTTGATGTACATCGTGATGTCGCGCTCGGGATCCTTGCTCTCGAGCACGAGCAGCTGCGCCATGATGTCGTCCGCGGAGGTGTCGTCCACCTGCACGCCGAGGAAGACGATGCGATCCTCGAACAGCTTGGCGTAGGGATCGGTGAAGCGGGTGCCGTAGGTGGTGCGCTCCTCGAACTGGGGCAGCACGTAGCGGGACTCGGGCATCTGCAGGTTCATGTGCGTCTGATTCACTTTCGTTCTGGCTCGTGCTACTTCTGGGTGCCGCCGCCGCCGACGACGTCGCTGGCCGAGTCGCGGATGAAGTCGACGAAGCCGTATTCGAGGGCCTCCTCGGCGTTGAACCAGCGGTCCCGGTCGCCGTCGGCGTTGATCTGCTCGACGGTCTTGCCGGTCTGCGCCGCGGTGATCTCGGCGAGGCGATTCTTCATCGAGATGATGAGCTGGGCCTGCGTCTGGATATCGCTCGCGGTGCCGCCGAAGCCGCCGTGGGGCTGATGCAGCAGCACGCGGGCGTTGGGCGTGATGTAGCGCTTGCCCTTCGTGCCCGCGGTGAGCAGGAACTGCCCCATCGAGGCGGCCATGCCGATGCCGACCGTGACGATGTCGTTCGGCACGAAGCTCATGGTGTCGTAGATCGCCATGCCCGCGGTGATCGAGCCGCCGGGCGAGTTGATGTAGAGGTAGATGTCGGCCTCGGGGTCTTCGGCCGCGAGCAGCAGGATCTTGGCGCAGATCTCGTTCGCGTTGTCGTCGCGCACCTCCGATCCCAGCCAGATGATGCGATCCTTCAGCAGTCGCTCGAACACACTGTTCGGCGGCATCTGTTCAGCCATAGCTGCACTCCTTCGATTCGTGCCTGGTATGAGCGTATCGAGTAGCCGAGGGATATTCGGCGATGTTCGCCCTCGGCGTTCCGCGGGCCGCAAGCGCAAAGACAAGGATCCCCCGGAGCTCGAACGGGTCGATGCTCCGGGGGATCCTCGTCGGGATGCGAGCCGGGTTACTCCGCTTCGTCCTTCTTCGCGGCGGGCTTCTTCGCGGGAGCCTTCTTGGCAGGGGCCTTCTTCGAGGCGGGCTTCTTCTCGGCCTTATCGGCCTTCTCGCCCTCGTCGGCCTTCTCCGCCGTCTTCTTGGCCGCAGGCTTCTTCGCGGGAGCCTTCTTCGCGGGCTTCTCCTCAGCGGCCTCCTCGACGATGTCCTCGGCCTCGTTCACGACCTCGGCGACCTCCTCATCGTCCACCGCGGTGAACTCGCTGAGATCGACGGCCTTGCCGTTCTTGTCGACGACCTTGGCCTTCGAGAGCGCGACCGCGAGCGCCTTGTTGCGGGTGACCTCGCCGAGGATGGCGGCCATCTGACCGCCCTGGCTGATCGCCTGAAGGAACTGCGAAGGCTCCATGCCGTACTGCTGAGCCGACTGGAAGATGTACTGCGAGAGCTCGTTCTGGGTCGGGGTGACCTTCTCGGCCTCGATGATCGAGTCGAGCAGCAGCTGCAGGGCGAACTGCTTCTCGGCAGACTCGCGAACCTCGGCGCGGTGCTCGTCGTCCTCGAGACGGCCCTCGCCCTCGAGGTGGCGGTGCACCTCCTCCTCGACGAGCTCCTCGCTGATGGGGATGCCGGCCTTCTCGATGAGCGTATCGATGAACAGGTCGCGCGCCTGGCGGCCCTGGGCGAAGACAGCGGCCTGCTCGACCTGCTCGGCCAGGCTCTCGCGCAGCTCCGCGATGGTGTCGAACTCGCTCGCGAGCTGAGCGAAGTCGTCATCGGCCGCGGCGAGCTCGCGCTCCTTGACGGCGGTGAGGGTGACCTCGACCTCGGC
>JBEBTD010000155.1:0-5311 GCA_040393965.1 Leucobacter soli
GACTGGGAGCCCGACATCGAGGCGACGCGCGAGGAGGGGCGCCGCATGACGCAGATCCTCGACGCGCTGCTCGGCCTCGCCCGCAGCGGGCAGAGCGGCTCTACCTTCGCGCCGGTCGATCTGGTGGAGATCGCGAGGCGTCGGGCCGAGGCCTGGACGGAGGTCGCCGCGCAGGAACGCGTGCGCTTCGAGTTGCGGGCGGATCGGCCGGTGCCGATCGTCAACGACGCCATCATCGTCGAGAGCGCGTTCGACGCGGTCGTCGACAATGCTCTCAAGTACTCGCCCGAGGGCAGCCCGATCGAGGTGCTGGTGCGCGAGGCGGAGCAGGGGTGCGAGATCGTGGTGCGCGATCACGGCCCGGGCATCGACGAGGAGGAGCTCGACCGCATGACCGACCGCTTCTGGCGCAGCGAGACCACCAGCAGCAAGCCCGGCACGGGCCTGGGCCTGGCGATCGCGACCGACCTGCTCGCGTCGGTCGGCGGCCAGCTGCGGGTCGAGGCCGATCCCGGCGGCGGCCTCCGGGTGACCCTGCGCTTCCCGAAGGGGGAGCCGGCATGATCGGGGTTCGGCTGCGGGCACGAGGATCGTGGCCCGTCCGCGGCACGGCGGCGGCTCGGCGGGCGTTCGCCGCGATCCTCGCCTGCGCCTCCCTGCTCGCACTGAGCGCCTGCGAGGCCAGTTCGGGAGCGGGGAGCGGTGCGCACTACGTGATCGCCGGCGGCGGCACGACGGGCGTCTACTACGGCTACGGCAAGCAACTCGCCGAGATTCTGACGGATAGTCTCGAAACGGAGTTCTCGGTCGCCGAGACCGATGGCTCGGTCGACAACCTGCAGCGCATCGGCACCGGAGCCGCGCTGATGGGCTTCGCGCAGAGCGACGCGGCGGCCGAGGCGATTCGGGGCACGGGCGCGTTCGGCGAACCGCTGCCGATCCGCGCGATCGCCCGTCTCTACGACGAGTACGTGCACGTCGTGGTTCGGGCCGACTCGGAAATCGAGAGCCTCGCCGACCTCGAAGGCCGCACCGTCTCGCTCGGTGCGAAGGGATCGGGTGTGAACCTCGTCTCGACGCGCGTCATGGAGGCCGCCGGGGTGCCGCCCGAGCACGTCGACAACCCCGAGCTGGGCCTCGACGCCTCGATCGAGGCGCTGAGGGGTGCCGAGATCGAGGCCTTCTTCTGGGTGGGCGGCGTGCCGACGCCGGGCCTGCAGCAGCTCGCGACCGGCACTCCGATCCGACTGCTGCCGATCGAGCCGGCCACGGTCGAGCGCCTCAACTCCGACTACGGCGGGGTCTATCGCATCTCGGAGTTCCCTCTCGGATCCTACGGCTGGGAGACCCCGACCGTCACGATGACCGTGCCGAACTACCTCGTGGTCGGCAAGGGCGCCTCGCCGCGCTTGATCCGCGAGGTCGTCGAGACGCTCTTCGACTCGAGATCCGAGCTCGCCCAACACGTTCCCGCGGCGGCGCTGCTCGACCGCAGACAGGCGATCTTCACCGACCCGATCGCTTTGCATCCGGGGGCCGTCGACTACTACGTCGTGACCAAACGGTGATCCTCAAGAAACCCTCAAACCGCGTGAGGTGACCCTTTCGGGCCGCCTACCTTGAAGGTGTTCTTGTTCGATTCAACGGAGAATTCGATGCCGGTGGTCGCCCGCTCGGGCGGTTCGCATCGGTTCTTCATACGCGACGAAGAAGTGCGAAGAGTATGAGGAGACCAACATGAGCGCATCGCAGGCGAACGGCACCCCCGACGTCTCGGGCAGCACCACCGCCATTCGGGTGCAGGGCGACAAGCGGGATCCCCTGGTCGTCATCGACAGGGTGAACAAGCACTACGGCGAGCTGCACGTGCTCAACGACATCAACACCACGGTCGGTCGCGGCGAGGTGGTCGTGGTGCTCGGCCCCTCAGGCTCGGGCAAGTCGACGCTCTGCCGTGCGATCAACCGCCTGGAGACCATCGACTCCGGCACCATCACTATCGACGGCGTGCCGCTGCCCGAGGAGGGCAAGGGCCTCGCCCGCCTGCGCGCCGACGTCGGCATGGTGTTCCAGTCGTTCAACCTGTTCGCCCACAAGACGATCCTCGAGAACGTCACGCTCGGTCCGATCAAGGTTCGCGGGCTCGGCAAGAAGGAGGCCGAGGATCGCGCCATGGCTCTGCTCGAGCGCGTCGGCATCGCGAATCAGGCCAAGAAGCTGCCCTCTCAGCTCTCGGGCGGCCAGCAGCAGCGCGCGGCGATCGCCCGCGCGCTCGCGATGCAGCCGAAGCTGATCCTGCTCGACGAGCCGACCTCGGCACTCGACCCCGAGATGATCAACGAGGTGCTCGACACCATGATCGGCCTCGCGAACGACGGTATGACCATGGTCACGGTGACCCACGAGATGGGCTTCGCCCGTCGTGCCGCCGACCGCATCCTCTTCATGGCCGACGGCCAGATCGTCGAGGAGGCCACCCCCGAGCAGTTCTTCACCGACCCCCAGACCTCGAGAGCGAAGGACTTCCTCTCGAAGATTCTGGGCCATTGACCACGGGCCGCCGCGGCGGCCCGCAGAGACCGCGAAGCGGACACACAGGAGCCGGCATCACAGGCTCCGAGAGAAGGAAGCAGGAAATGATGCGATTCACGAAGTACGCAGCAGTGATTGCGGCAGCCGGCGCGCTCGTGCTGGCGGGATGTTCGAGCGGCGGCACCGCTCCCGCCGAGGAGACCGAGGCGCCCGTCGTCGAGGACGCCGCCTTCGAGGCCGGCACGACCATGGCCAAGCTGCACGACGCGGGCAAGATCACGGTCGGCACCAAGTTCGACCAGCCGCTGTTCGGCCTCAAGGGCCTCGACGGCAACCCGGAGGGCTTCGACGTCGAGATCGCCAAGATCATCGCCGGTGAGCTCGGCATCGACGCCGGCGACATCGAGTGGAAGGAAGCCGTCTCGGCCAACCGGGAGCCCTTCATCGAGAACGGCGAGGTCGACATCGTCGTCGCCACCTACACGATCAACGACAAGCGCAAGGAAGTCATCAGCTTCGCGGGGCCCTACTACCTCGCCGGCCAGGACATCCTCGTGCTGCAGGGCAACCCCGAGGGCATTGAGAGCATCGAAGATCTCGAGGGTAAGAAGGCCTGCTCGGTCACCGGATCGACCTCGGCCCAGAACCTCAAGGATCGCGGGGTGGAGGTTATGGAGACCGACACCTACTCGAACTGTCTGACGCCGCTGCGCCAGGGTGAGGTCGTCGCGGTCTCGACCGACAACGTGATCCTCGCGGGTCTCGCCGATCAGAACCCCGGCGAGTTCGAGGTCGTGGACAACCCCTTCACCGAGGAGCCCTACGGCATCGGCCTGGCGAAGGACGACGATGCCTTCCGCACCTTCATCAACGACACGCTCGAAGCGGCGTTCGCCGACGGCCGTTGGGCCCAGGCCTGGGAGAGCACCGCGGGCACGGTGCTGTCGACCCCGACCCCGCCGACGATCGACCGCTACTAGACCGGGGAGGGATCGCCGGGCGAGAGCCCGGCGATCCGATCCTCGCCCCCTCTCAGACCTGAACCACCGAACCGCAACCACCGAAGGGAGAGACCGCTCATGAACGCGCTCATCGAGAACTCGGGCGACATCCTCGCCGGCTTTCTCATGACCCTTCGCCTGCTCGTGCTCGGCGGCCTCGGCGCGATGGCGCTCGGCCTGCTCGTCGCGACCATGCGCATCTCGCCGGTTGCCTCCCTGCGAGGCTTCGCCACCGGCTACACCGAGCTGATCCGCAACGTTCCGCTCACGCTCATCTTTTTCTTCATGGTCTTCGTGCTCCCGCTGATCGCACCGCAGCTGCCGCCCTACGAGGTGCTTGCGGTCATCGCGCTCGCGGTCTACACCTCGCCGTTCGTGGCGGAGGCGCTGCGCTCCGGCATCAACGGCGTGCCGGTCGGGCAGGCGGAGGCCGCGAGATCCATCGGCCTCGCCTTCGGCCAGACCCTGACCCTGATCGTGCTGCCGCAGGCGCTGCGCATGGTCGTGCCGCCCCTCATCAACGTGTTCATCGCTCTCACGAAGAACACCTCGGTCGCCGGCGGCTTCTTCGTGGTCGAGCTCTTCGCGACGGCGCGAACGCTCACCAACAACCACGGCAATGCGGTGATCCCGATCCTCGTCGGCGTCGCCTGCTTCTACCTGCTGATCACCATTCCGCTCGGCCTCATCGCCGGGCGCATCGAGAAGAAGGTGCGGGTGCTGCGATGACCGCTCAAGCGACTGTACTCTACGATGCCCCGGGCCCCCGGGCGCGGCGTCGGTCGATGATCATCTCCGTGGTCGGGATCGTCGCGCTGGTCGGGCTGCTCGGCTGGGTGGTCTTCCGTCTCTCGATCCCTCAGATCGCCGCGAACGGCAACGAGACACCCCCCATCCTGGATCCCACGCGCTGGACCGCGCTCGAGGACATCCGCGTCTGGAAGCTGATCGCCGACGGCGCCCTCGCAACGCTCGCGGCCGCGGCAGTCGGCATGGTCGGTGCGCTCGTCGTCGCGGTGCTGCTCGCCTTCGGCAGGCTCGCCTCAAATCCGTTGATCCGCGTGCCGGTGACGGTGCTGCTCGAGTTCTTCCGCGGCATGCCCGTGCTGCTCATGATGCTGTTCATCCTGCTGGTCGCCTCGACCGGAGCCTTCTGGGCGGTAGTCATCGCGCTCGTCATCTACAACGGCTCGATCCTCGGCGAGGCGCTGCGGGCGGGCATGCTCTCGCTCGGCAAAGGGCAGCGCGAAGCGGGGCTCTCGATCGGGCTGACGCCGATCCGCACCCGTGTGCTCATCGAACTGCCGCAGGCGTTCACCCAGATGATGCCCATCATCATGGCCCAGCTCGTGGTGCTGCTGAAGGACACCTCGCTCGGCTACATCGTCGGCTACCAGGAACTGCTCGCATCGGTGAAGAACCTCGGCAACTTCTTCGGCAACTACTACGCCTTCACCTTCTGGTTCGTGGGCGCGGTCATCTACATCGGCATCAACCTCGTGGTCTCGTGGCTCGGTCGACGGGCGGCGCGCATGGTAGAGGCCAAGCGCGCGTAGGAGGCTTCTCGTCCAAACCGATCAGGCGGCGCTGCCTGGCCCTGTCGGCCGGCAGCACCGCCTGATCGTTCTGCTCGGTCGGCCCCTCCGGTTCGTGCTGTTCCTCCTGCTCGGTCGATCCCGTCCGGTTCGTCCTGCTCGGTCGATCCCGTCCGATCGGTCCGGCCCCTCCTCCTCTGTCGGTTCCGTCCGGTCTGTCCGGCCCCTTTCTCCTCGCGAGCC
>JBEBTD010000156.1:0-5287 GCA_040393965.1 Leucobacter soli
GCTGCAGGATGTACGCCGCGTAGCCGCCCTCGAAGGGCTCGACGATGCGGTCGTGAACCTCCCAAGTGGCGTTCGCGATCTCGTCGAGAAACCAGCGGTCGTGCGTGACCACGAGCAGCGCGCCGGCGTTCGCGGGCCAGCGCCGCTTGAGGTGGTCGGCGAGCCAGGCGATCGCTTCGACGTCGAGATGGTTCGTTGGTTCGTCGAGGGCGAGGATCTCCCAGTCCCCGGCGAGCAGCGCCGCGAGCGCGACCCGGCGCCGCTGGCCGCCGCTCAGCGCATCGAGCGGGGCCTCCCAGTCGAGGTCTCCGACGAGCCCCGCGATCACCTCGCGCACGCGGGCGTCTCCGGCCCACTCGTGCTCGGGCGCGTCGCCGACGATCGCGTGACCGACGGTCTCGCCGGGAGCGAAGCGGTCCTCTTGATCGAGCACTCCGATGGTAGTGCCTGAGCGCTTGGTCACCTGACCGCCGTCGGGCTCGCGACGACCCGCCAGCATCATCAGGAGCGACGACTTGCCGTCGCCGTTGCGGCCGACGATGCCGATGCGGTCGCCCTCGGCCACGCCGAGCGTGACGGAGTCGAAGACGACTTTGGTGGGAACCTCGAGGTGCAGGGCTTCAGCCCCAAGTAGATGTGCCATGTCTTCTCAAGACTAGACGAGGAAGACGGGCCCAGGCTGACGCGGCGGCGGGGCTCGGCTACGCCTCGTAGTCGCGCAGCCAGCGCGCGAGAATCGTCTCGAGCGCCGCGCGATCCTCGTCGGAGAGCCCGGCGAGCAGTCGCCGCTCGTTCTCCATGTGCTCGGCGAAGGCTTCGTCGATCAGCCGCCGCCCCTCGGGGGTCAGCGCGATGATGCGCCTGCGCCCGTCGCCCTCGGCGCCGCGCCGCTCGACGAGCCCGGCCTCGACGAGCCGGTCGATGCGCTTGGTCATCGCCCCGGTCGTCACCATGGTGTGCTCTGCGAGCTCTCCGGGCGCGCGTTCGAACGGTTCGCCGGCGCGGCGGAGCGTAGCGAGCACGTCGAACTCTCCCTCGCCGAGACCGTGGCGGGCGTAGACGGCCACGAGCTCCCTGGTGAGGTGGGCGGCGAGCCGGTGCAACCGACCGATCACCCCCTGGGGAGAGACGTCGAGGTCGGGGCGCTCTCTTCGCCAGGCCTCCTGGATACGGGCGACGCCGTCATGAATCTCGGGCATGACTCAATTATACCTTCCTGGGAAGATATAATTCCTTCCATGGAAGCTAAATGGCGCTGGGTGCTCCTGACCGCCGTCGCCCCGATCACCTGGGGCTCGACCTACTTCGTCACTCGGCAGTTCCTGCCGGCCGACGAACCTCTGTGGGGAGCGGCGCTCCGCGCCATCCCTGCCGGGCTGGTGCTCGCGCTCATCGCCCGAAGACTCCCGTCCGGCTCGTGGTGGTGGAAGTCGCTCGTGCTCGGCATCCTGAACGTCGGCGCGTTCTTCGCACTCGTCTACCTCGCCTCCCAGCTGCTGCCCTCCAGCATCGCCTCGACCCTCATGGCGAGCTCCGCGGCGGTGCTCATGCTGCTCGCATGGCCGCTGCTCGGCGAACGTCCGGCGGCGTTCGCGATCCTCGGCGCAGTGATCGGCTTCTCGGGGGTGTGCCTGCTCCTGCTGGACGGTGCGGCTGCTTCGGAGCCGTGGGGCGTTGTCGCCTCGCTCGCCGCGATGCTCATGTCGTCGTTCGGCTTCATCCTCACCAAGCGGTGGGCGGGATCGCAGCCGATCCTCGCGGTCACCTCGTGGCAGCTCCTCGGCGGCGGACTCGTCCTGCTCCCCTTCGCGTTCGCGTTCGAAGGGGCGCCGCCGAGGCTCGATGCGCCCGCGCTCGCCGGGTTCGCCTACGCCGCGCTGATCGCGACCGCCCTCGCCTACGTCGCCTGGTTCGCCGGGCTGCGGCATCTGCCGGCGGGAACGGTCGGCGTGATCGGCCTGCTCAACCCTGTCACGGGCGTGCTGCTCGGCACCCTGCTCGCAGCTGAGCCCTTCGGCATGCGTCAAGCGGTCGGTACGGCGCTCGTGCTGCTCGGTGTCTGGCTCGGCCAGCGCAGAGCCGGGCGGGCCGATGCCGGGCTCAGCACGGCACGGCGCCCGAGCTGATAGCCGCCTCCCTCAGTCGGTGCTGCAGCAGCTGCCGCCGCAGCACGAACCGCCGGACTGCTGGTCGTCGAGCAGGTTCAGGATCTCCGCGCTCTCGGCGCTGGCCGCCGCGGCGATGCCTGCATCGGCGTTGAACTGGGGCGCCTCGGTCTTGGTGTTCTCGCTCATCGCGGTCTCCTTAGATGTCTGACTCTTCATTATCCCGCAGCTCGAGCACCCGGTCGAGAACGCTCGCGAAAGTCTCGGCGGACTGGGCGCCCGATACGCCGTACTTCTCCTCGATGAGGAAGAAGGGCACCCCCGTCACCCCGAGCATGCGTGCGCGAGTGATGTCGCGCTCGACCGCGTCGGCGTACTCCTCGTCGTCGATCGCGTCGCGGACCTCGTCTGCGTCGAGCCCGACCTCCTCCCCGAGCTCGGCGAGCACCTCGGGATCGCCCAGCTCGCGGCCCTCGCCGAAGTAGGCGCGGAAGAGCCGCTCCTGCAGCTCCGCCTGCAGCCCCTGCGACTTGGCGAGGTGCAGCACGCGGTGGGCGCGACCGGTGTTGGCGTGGCGCAGGATGCCGAAGTCGAACTCGATGCCCTCGAGGGCCGCCATCTGGGTCATCTGCTCGAGCATCTCCTCGACCCGCTCGCGCGGCATGCCCTTGTGCTTCGTGAGGAAGTCGACCTCGCTGCCCCGGTAGTCGTCAGGGGTGTCGGGCGCGAGCTCGTAGCTGTGACTCTCGACCTCCACTTCGATCTCGGGATGCTGGCGCGCGAACTCCGCGACGCCCGCCGCGAAGCGGTGCTTGCCGATATAGCACCAGGGGCAGGCGATGTCGCTCCAGATGTCGACGTGAATGGTGTCATGCATAGTGACTCCAGCGTAGCCCCGCCCCGCTTTATTCCCCCTCGCCTCTTCCTCGTCCGTCCCCTTCGTCCCATGTCCTCCCCCACGATGTCGGACGTCTGTGCCAGAGTTGGAAGCGGAATCCACGACCCGGAGGTGGGCATGAGCACGGAACGCACGACCGAGCGCTGGTCGAGCCCGACGCACCTGCTGCTCGGGATCGGCTCGATCCTCGTCGGCATCGCCCTCTTCGCCGCATCACTGAGCCCCGGGCAGCTGGCCGTGCTCACCGGCGCCGGCCTCGCGATCGTCGGTGTCGCGCTGATCGTGCGCTCCGAGCCGCGCTCTCCGCGGTGGCTGCGGCTCGGCTCCGGTGCTGCGCTGATCGCGCTGGGCGGGGCGATGGCGCTCTGGCCCGACTCCGGGGCGCCCTGGCTGGCGCGGGGAGTCGCGGCGGCGCTCGTGCTGCACGGCATCGTCACCGGCATCGGCGCATGGTTCGGCGACGAGGATCGCCGGGCCTCGGGCCTGATCGCCGCCCTCGCGGGCATCGTGTTCGGCATCGTCGCCTTCTCATGGCCCGTGCTCACGCTCGCGCTCTTCCGGCTGGGGGTGGGAGCCTGGTTCGTGTTCCTCGGCGCGCGCATGGTGTTCGAGCTCTGGTCGGCCCGCACGGGGCGCGATCCTCGTCCCGCGCGATCCGCGGCCTCCGGAATCCGGGCGACGATCCTCCGCTGGGGGCGCACGCTCTCGGCCGTGCTCGCGCTGCTGCTCGCGGCCGGCGTCGCCTACGGCAGCGCCCAGCTGCTGAGCGGCACTCCCCTGCCCGCGCCAGGAGCCTTCTACGCTCCGCCCGATCAGGTGCCGTCGGAGCCGGGCACGCTCATCCGCAGCGAGCCGCTCACCACCGGGGTGCCGGCGGGCGCGCAAGCCTGGCGCATCCTCTACACGACCACCCATCCCGACGGAAGCCCGGCCGTGTCGAGCGGCACCGTGCTCGCACCCGCGAAAACCGGCGACGATCCGCTGCCGCTGCTGAGCATCGCCCACGGAACGACCGGAGTCGTCGACGGCTGCGCGCCATCGCTCGGCCAGGCCCCCTTCTCCGACGGCGCCGGCACCGCGATGGCCGATATGGTGACGGAACACGGCTGGGTCGCCGTCACCTCCGACTACGTCGGCATGGGCACCGAGGGCACGGCGGCCTACCTCGTGGGCGAGGCCGAAGCCAGAAACGTGCTCGACGCGTCGCGCGCCGTGCAGCAGCTCGACGGCTTCGCCACGACGCGCGACACGGTCGTATGGGGCCACTCCCAGGGCGGGCAAGGATCGCTGTGGACGGGGCAGATCGCCGAGCAGTACGCCCCCGAGCTGACCGTGCTCGGGGTCGCCGCATTCGCTCCGGCCGCCGATCTCTACGGTCTCGCCGAGGCGGACAAGAGCAATGCGGGCGGCAAGACCGTCTCGGCCTACATCGCCGCGACCTGGAACGACGTCTTCCCCGAGCTTGAGCTCGAACAGCATCTCACGCCGGGCTCCGCCGGGCCGGTCGAAAAGATCTCGGCGCTGTGCTTCAGCGGCAACGACGCCATCGCCGGGCTGTTGAGGGGCAGCCAGGTGCCGAACCAGATCTTCCCCGACAGCCTGCTCGCCGGGCCCTTCGGCGATCTTCTGAAGCAGCAGACCCCCGCCGGCCCGTGGCCGGCGCCCGTACTCCTCGCGCAGGGGCTCGCAGACCCCCTCGTGCTGCCCTCCCTGCAGCAGCAGTACGTCGACGACCGCTGCGCGGCGGGCGAAGCGATCGACTACCGCACCTTCGAAGGGCTGGGGCACGTCGAACTCGTCGGCGCCGACTCGACGCTCACCCCGCAGATCGTCGAATGGACGCTCGACCGCTGGAACGGCGAAGCCGCCCCGAGCGAGTGCACCTCGAGCACCTACCCCGGCACGCAGGGCTGATCGAGGGTTCCGCCCGCCCAGGCGAACGCGAGCCGTCCTGAGCCGCGCCGCGCTTCGCGAAGCCCGCCGAACCCGGCATCCCGGCGAGGGCTTCCCCCCGCGCTGACCCGGCCCCGCCGGCAGTCCCGGCGAGAGCTTCGCGCGCCCCCTCGAGCTTCGCACGTTCGCGGCGCGAGGGCCTGCCCGCTCGTCACCCTCCCCACTCCTCCTCAACTCGAGTCGGGGGCGCTTCGGCCGGCTTCAGCACCTGCGAAGCAGGCCGAAGCGTCCCCGACTTCGAGGTGGGGCCGGGCACGGGCGTCGAGACGCGTCGGGGACGATGCCCGGCGTCAACGGCGCGGATGAAGTGCACTGAGGGTCGTCAGGCGGA
>JBEBTD010000157.1:0-5222 GCA_040393965.1 Leucobacter soli
GATGTCGATGTCGATGTCGATGTCGATGTCGATGTCGATGTCGATGTCGATGTCGCCATCCGTCCGGCGAGCGGATGGCGTCAGCCGCGCTTCCTCAGATCCTCGGCCAGCATCACGAGAATGCCGCTCGGGCCTCGCAGGTAGGTGAGTTTGTACACGTCCTCATAGTTCGCCACGCCGCGGAGCGGACGGCAACCGTGCCGCGCGGCGATCGCGAGCGCCTCGTCGATGTCGTCCACCGAGAATGCCACGCGGTGCATCCCGATCTCGTTGGGGAGTGCGGGCTCCGTCTCGACGGCATCGGGATGGATGTACTCGAAGAACTCGATCTGCCCGCGCCCGTCAGGTGTTTGCAGTACCGCGATCTTGGCATGGTTGCCGTCCAGCCCGACCGCAGTATCCGCCCATTCGCCGCTGACCTCGTCACGGCCAACGAGCGCCAGGCCGAGATCGGTGAAGAATGCGATCGCGGCCTCGATGTCCCGCACGGCGATGCCGACATTCTCGAGTCTGATGGCCACGCTCGCATGCTATCAATGAGAACCGCAGCCGCCTAGCGATGCCGGCGGTGGGCCTCCCTAGACCTCGTCGCCCTCCACCGGCCCATCGGTGTTCGGCTTCCAGCCGAGCGCGGGCGCGACGTGCTTCGCGAACGACTCGAGCACATGCATACAATAAGCAACGCCCAACTGGTTCGGGATCGTCAGCATGAGGGTGTCTGCCGCCATGACGGCCTCGTCCGCGAGCAGCTGTTCGATCAAGCGATCGGGCGTGTCGGCGTAGGTCTTGCCGAATGTGCTGCGCATGCCGTCGATCACGCCGATCTGGTCGCCGCTCTCCCGCCCGCGCAGCCCGAAGTACAGCTCGTCCTGCTCGCTCACCAGCGGGAAGACGCTGCGGCTCACGCTGACTCGGGGAGCCCCGGTGTGGCCCGCCTCGCGGTAGGCCGCCCGGAATCGGTCGATCTGCTCGCGCTGCAGTTCGTCGAACGGCTGCCCGGTCGCCTCGGTGAGCAGCGTCGAACTCATGAGGTTGAGCCCCTGCCTGCCGGTCTGCTCTGCGGTCTCGCGCGACCCGGCGCCCCACCAGATGCGGTCGCGCAGGTTCGGCGAGAGCGGTTCGATCGCGAGACGATGCCCGGAGCCGACCATCTGCGGATCCCCGTCGACCAGGGTCTCGCCCGAGATGGCGCGGAGGAAGAGCTCGAACTTCTCGCGGGCGATGTCGGCTCCGCGGGGATCGTGAGATCCCGTGTAGCCGAAGGCCTCGTAGCCGCGCAGGGCGGTCTCGGGCGATCCTCGGCTGATACCGAGGGCGATGCGGCGGTTCGCGATCAGGTCGAGCGATGCCGCCTCCTCCGCGAGGTACAGCGGATTCTCGTAGCGCATGTCGATGACGCCGGTTCCCACCTCGATGCGTTCGGTGCGGGCGGCCATCGCGCTGAGGAGCGGCATCGGCGAGGCCGCCTGCTTCGCGAAATGGTGCACGCGCAGATAGGCGCCATTGACGCCGATCTCGTCTGCGGCCTGTGTCAGCTCGAGGGTCTGATGCATCATGTCGGCCGCCGTCCGTGTGCTGCTGCCGCGAACGTTGCCGTAGTGACCGAACGAGAGGAATCCGAATGCCTTCACAGTGACTAGAACGCCCGAGGCGCGCAGCTATTCCCGCGGCATGAGGGGCGACGAGGATCGCCAGTCGCCTTCACCTGGCCGGAGTAGGCTGGCGTGCATGACTGTTGTGATCGATCCTGCATTCGACCCCGTCCCTTCGCTGTCTCGCGAGGTGGCCGTCTCCGTCTCCGATGACGCCGAGGGTGCCGGCGCGGTGGCGGTGTTCGTGCTCGCCGAGGGCGAGCTGCCCGCCGCCGTCCCGCCGGGCATCGATCGCGAGGCGCTCGCCGCCGCTGGCTTCTCGGGCAAGAGCGGCCAGACCCTCGTCGTTCCGGGGTCGCCGCTGACCGTGCTCGTCGGCACCGGCAAGGGCCTCTCCACCGTGCCGCAGCTGCGCGATGCCGTCGCCTCGTTCACGCGTGCGGCCCGGGAGATCTCCCACCTCGCCGTCGACCTTGGCGAGGTCGTCGCCGGAGGCGGCATCTCCGCCGAGCTCGCGGCGCAGGCCGCCACCGAAGGAGCGGTACTTGCGCGCTACCGCTACGACGCGCTCAAGAGCGAGCCGAAGACGGTGCAGCTCGACCGCTTGAACCTCGTGCTGGGCGGCGAGGCCGCGGACGCGGCGGACGCCGCTGAGATCGGCGTAGAGCGAGGGCTCATCCTCTCCCGCACCGCCAGCCTCGCGCGCGATCTGGGCAACACCCCTCCGCGTCATCTCAACGCGGTGAAGTTCGCGCAGATCATCGAACAGCTCGCGCCTCAGTTCGGCCTCGAGGTCGAGGTGTTCGACCGGCAGCAGCTGATGGCGCTCGGCTGCGGCGGCCTGCTGGGCGTGAACGCGGGCAGCACAGAAGAGCCCCGCATGGTGAAGATTCGCTACACGCCTCAGGGCGCCACAGATGAGACGGCGCACCTCGCCCTTATCGGCAAGGGCATCATGTACGACTCGGGCGGCATCAGCCTCAAGCCCTCGAACGCCATGCACGCGGCGATGAAGCTCGACATGATGGGCGCCGCCGCGGTGTTCGCCTCGATGACCTCGCTGCGCGAGCTCGGGGCCACGACGGCGGTCACCGGCTGGCTCATGTGCACGGACAACATGCCCTCGGGCAGTGCGACCAAGCTCGGAGACGTGCTCACCATTCGCGGCGGCACCACCGTCGAGGTCAAGAACACCGACGCCGAGGGTCGGCTCGTGATGGCCGACGGCTTGGTGCTCGCCACCGAGGAGTCGCGGCGCCCGGACGCGATCGTCGACATCGCGACCCTCACCGGCGCCGCGATGATGGCGCTCGGCACACGCACCGCCGCGATGCTCGCCAACAACGACTCGGTCGCCGAGCAGTTGCAGGCCGCAGCCGACCTCACCGACGAGAACACCTGGCGCATGCCGCTCGACCACCGCTACCGCGACCAGCTCAAGAGCGAGGTCGCCGACCTCTCGAACATCGGGGGGCAGTATGCGGGGGCGATCCTCGCCGGACTCTTCTTGAACGAGTTCGTCGATGGCCTGCCCTGGGGGCATCTCGACATCGCGGGCACGATGCAGGCCGAGAGCGACGACCTGTGGCGCTCGACCGGCTCGACCGGTTTCGGGGCCCGACTGCTCGCCGAGTTCGCGACGGCCTTCGAGGCTCCGGCGACGGGCGACGACGAGTCCTGACCGCTACCCGCCCGAACTGAGAAGGGAACCCTGGAATGCTCCTTCGCGACCGAGACGCGTACATCGACGGCCTGGCCGACTTCGTAGCGGCCTCGCCGACCTCGTATCACGCTGCGCATGCGGCTGCTGCTGCTCTGAGCGAGGCCGGGTTCGCAGAGTTCGACGAGACGGAAGCGTGGCCCGAGGGCTCTGCGCGCACCGACGGGTTCGTGGTGCGCGACGGCGCGATCATCGCGTGGCGAGCGGGGGAGGGCGCGGTCGCGAGCAGCCCGGTTCGCGTGCTCGGATGCCATACCGATTCGCCCGGCTTGATGCTCAAGCCACGGCCCGACTTCTCGGCGAGCGGCTGGGCCCAGCTCGGTGTCGAGGTCTACGGAGGGCCGCTGCTCACCACCTGGTTCGACAGGGATCTCGCCCTGGCGGGTCGCGTCGTGACCGACGACGGCGAGGAACGCCTCGTCCGCACGGAAGCCATCGCGCGGGTGCCGATGCTGGCGATTCACCTCGACCGGGACGGCGGCGGATCGGTGACGGTCGATCGCCAGCGGCACATGCAGCCCGTGATCGGGATGGGCGAGGCCTCGGCGGTGGATCTGCTGGCTCGGGCGGCGGAAGTCGAGGGAGGCCTCGGCGCGGATCGCATCGCAGGTGCCGATGTGCGGCTCGTCGACGTGCAGCCCGCTGCTCGGCTGGGCGCGGACGGAGAGCTGTTCGCATCGGCGCGGCTCGACAACCTCAGCTCGGTGTTCGCGGGGCTCGTCGCCCTCATCGAAGGGGAGCCCGCTGCGGGCACCGTCTCGATGCTCGCGGCCTTCGATCATGAGGAGCTGGGCTCGTCCTCCCGCTCGGGCGCCTGCGGCCCCCTGCTCGAGGATGTGCTGCTCAGACTGCGGGCCGGTCTCGGAGCGAGCGAGGAGGAGTCGGCGCGAGCGATGGCCGCCTCCTGGTGCCTCTCCGCCGATGCGGGGCACTCGGTGCATCCGAACTACGCCGACAAGCACGACCCCAATGTGCATCCGCTGGCCGGCGGAGGGCCGATGCTCAAGGTCAACGCGAATCAGCGATATGCGACCGATGCGCACGGCGCCGCGCTCTGGCAGCGCTGCTGCGACGCCGCCGGAGTTGCCTCCCAGGTGTTCGTGTCGAACAATGGAGTGCCCTGCGGCTCGACGATCGGTCCGCTCACCGCGACCCGGCTCGGCATGCGCACGCTCGATGCGGGTGTGCCGTTGCTTTCGATGCACTCGGTGCGCGAACTCGCGCACGTCGACGATCTGCATGGCCTCGCCCGTGTGACCGAGGCCTTCTTTGCCAGGGCCTGATCCGCCCGGGGGCTTTCGGAACTCCATGCGTCGTCGTCTCGAAGCGGCAGCCCGCAACACGGTTCGCTCGTTCCCGCTCACGCGTGCCTCCAGAGGCATACGCGGCTGATCGTGACGATGTGCTGCGTGGCATCCGGTGCACGAGCGCTCGCAATTGGCTAGGATCGAGACATGAGTGAGGTGCAGCAGTCGGGCGATGTGACGCTGACGACGCGCGCGATGGTTCCCTCGGTGCAGCGCGTCGGCAGCCGCGAGATCGAGATCACATTCTTGGGGAACAACACGCACGGGCAGCCGACCTGGATTCTGTGGAATCCGCTCGAGCCCTACCTGATCGGAATGCTCGTGCAGGGGAAGCTGGGCTTCACCTTCGAACAGCGCACCGATCAGGGTGTCATGCTGCACGAGAACATCTCGCTGCAGCGGGTGCAGCGCGCCCTCGGCGGCTTCTGAACTTCGGCTTGATTCCGCGGTTCTTTCGGTGGTTTCGAACGAGTTTGCGCGTCGATTTGCAATGGGCGGGCAAATCATCGTAAGCTTACTTCTCGGTAGCCCAGGGCGCGAAAGTGCCCGAGGCCCCATCGTTTAGCGGCCTAGGACACCGCCCTTTCACGGCGGCAGCACGGG
>JBEBTD010000158.1:0-5208 GCA_040393965.1 Leucobacter soli
GCCCCGACGAAGCTCGCGAAGCGTCGCGGCAAGAACGTCGTCGATCCGCTGCAGCTGCGCCCCGGCGATTACGTCGTGCACGAGACGCACGGCATCGGCCAGTTCGTCGAGCTGACGCAGCGCATGGTGCCGACCGGCATCGGCAGATCCGCGGCGGATCGCGGCAAGGCGCTGCGCGAGTACCTCGTGCTGGAGTACGCCTCCACCAAGCGTGGCATGCCCCGGGACAAGCTCTACGTGCCCACCGACCAGCTCGATCAGCTCTCCCGCTACGTCGGCGGTGAGGCGCCCGCCCTCTCGAAGATGGGCGGCAGCGACTGGGCGACGGCGAAGAAGAAGGCGCGCAAGGCGGTGCGCGATATCGCGGTCGAGCTGGTCAAGCTCTACTCGGCGCGCATGGCCTCGCCGGGCCACGCTTTCTCGCCCGACACCCCCTGGCAGCACGAGCTCGAGGAGGCCTTCCCCTATGCCGAGACGCGCGACCAGCTGACCACCATCGACGAGGTCAAGCGCGACATGGAGCGACCCGTGCCCATGGATCGTCTCGTCTCGGGCGATGTCGGCTTCGGCAAGACCGAGGTCGCCGTGCGCGCCGCGTTCAAGGCCGTGCAGGACGGCAAGCAGGTGGCCGTGCTCGTGCCTACCACGCTGCTCGTGAAGCAGCACCTCGAGACGTTCCAGGATCGTATGGCGGGCTTCCCGGTGCGGTTGCGCGCCCTCAGTCGCTTTCAGTCCGAGAAGGAGTCGAAGGACACGATCGACGGCCTTGCCGCAGGCACGGTCGACATCGTCATCGGCACGCACCGCCTGCTCACCGACCAGGTGCGCTACAAGGATCTGGGCCTCGTCATCATCGACGAGGAGCAGCGCTTCGGCGTCGAGCACAAGGACGCGCTGAAGAAGCTCAAGACCGGCGTGGACATCCTCGCCATGAGCGCGACCCCCATCCCGCGCACGCTCGAGATGGCGGTGACCGGCATCCGCGAGATGTCGACCCTTGCGACCGCGCCGGAGGACAGGCACCCGATCCTCACCTTCGTCGGCCCGCGCAGCGACAAGCAGATCGCCGCCGCGATCCGCCGCGAGCTGCTGCGCGAGGGCCAGGTGTTCTTCGTGCACAACCGGGTCAGCTCGATCAGCCGCGTCGCGTCGCAGATCGCGGAGCTCGTGCCCGAGGCGCGAGTCGCCGTCGCGCATGGCAAGCTGAACGAGCATCAGCTCGAGCAGGTCGTGGTCGACTTCTGGGAGCGCAAGTACGACGTGCTCGTCTCGACCACGATCATCGAGACCGGCCTCGACATCGCCAACGCGAACACCATCATCATCGACGCCGCCGACAAGTACGGCCTGAGCCAGCTGCACCAGCTGCGCGGCCGCGTCGGGCGCAGTCGTGAGCGGGCCTACGCGTACTTCCTCTACGACCCCGACAAGCCGCTCACCGAGCATGCGCACGAGCGCCTCGACACGATCGCCGCGAACAACGACCTCGGCTCGGGCATGCAGGTCGCGCTCAAGGATCTGGAGCTGCGCGGAGCCGGCAACCTGCTCGGCGGCGAGCAGTCGGGCCACATCGCAGGCGTCGGCTTCGACCTCTACCTGCGCATGATCGGCGAGGCCGTCTCGACGTTCAAGGGCGAGGATGTCGCCGCGAGCGGCGAGCTCACGCTCGAGCTGCCCCTCGACGCCCACATTCCGGAGGACTACGTTGAGAGCGAGCGGCTGCGGCTCGAGGCCTATCAGAAGTTCTCGGCGGCGTCGCATCCGCAGGCGCCCGCCGACCACGTCTCGCTCGTGCTCGAAGAGCTCACCGACCGCTACGGCGAGCCGCCCGTCGAGGTGCAGCGCCTCGCCGCGATCTCGGCCCTGCGCCGCCGCGCCGCCGCGCTCGGCCTCTCGAAGGTCGTCGCGACCGGATCCGCACTGCGAATCGAGCCGGTCGTGCTGCCGGGCTCGCGGCAGATGCGCATGAACCGCATGTACCCGGGATCGCGCTATACCGAGGCGACGAAGACGCTGCAGATTGGTCTGCCGCAGGCTGCCCCGAGCTCTCGCAGTCCGCTCTCTGGCGTGGGTCGCGCCGGAGCCGCGCCCTACGATGGCGACATCGTGGCCTGGGTCGGCGGCGTGTTCACGGCGCTGCTCGAGCCGGAGGCGCCCGCCTAGGCTTCTCGCTCCGCCGCCCCGCTGCGCGCTCGGCACTCGGCGCACGCGGCCAGCCTGTACCGTGCCGCCTCCGCCGAGATTGCGGTGCGCCCTACTCGGTCGGAGCGGGCGAGGCCTCCGGCGACGCCGCGCCCGGATCCTCGGAGACGCAGAGCTGCTGCAGCCGTGCGCCGGCGTTTGCGAATTCCGTGATCTGTGCGGTGAGCGACGAGAGGTAGCCGGCGGCGCCGAGCAGCGATTCTGGCTGTTCGAGTTCGCCGAAGCCATGGAGCGCGCCGCGCAGCTGCTCGAGGGCGGCGAGCACCTCGGTGTTGCTGACCTGCTGCTCGACCTCGGCGATGGCGTCGTCGATCGACGAGGTGAAAGGCTCCACCGTCGGCAGTCTGCCCGCCGCGATGTCGTTGCCCGCCTGTTCGAGCCGCTCGCGCAGCGCCTGCTCCGTCTCGACGGTGATGCGGTCGACCTCGGCCCCCGAGATCGCGCACGCCTCGCTGATGCTCTGATCGGGCGCCATGGTCGGGGCGACGATCTTGAGCGGCTCGGGCGCGCACGAGGCGAGGCCGCCGATCAGGGCGGCCGCCGCGAGCACGGAGCCCGCGCGTGCGACGGGGGTGGCAGTTGGCATGATGACGATGCTAGCTCTCTCAAGATAAGGTTCCCTGTATGACGGTCAGCGAGGGGAACGAGGATCGCGCGGGCGGCGGGGTCGCCGCCGCGCACCGCACGGTTCGCCGTATGGTGCATCCGGGCGGATGTGCCTGGCACGAGGTGCAGACGCACGAGTCGCTGATCCCGTATCTGATCGAGGAGACGGCCGAGTTCGTCGACGCGGTCGAGCGCGGCCTGCCTGCGGAGGAGGTCGCGGGGGAGCTGGGCGACGTGCTGTACCAGGTGCTCTTCCACGCGGTGCTGGCCGAACGCGACGGGGAAGGCTACGACCTCGACTCGCTCGCCTCCCGCCTCGACGAGAAGCTGCGCGCCAGGCACCCGCACGTCTTCGGCGACCGGGGCTATATGACCGTCGAGGAGCTGCACGCCGAGTGGGAGCGGCTCAAGGAAGACGCGGCGGGGCAACGGCGAGGATCGCGCGGCGCTCTCGACGGGATCCCGGCAGGCATGCCGACCCTCGCCCGCGCGGCCAAGGTGGTCGAACGGCTGAAGCGGGCGGGGGAGCTCGACCCCGAGGCGGAGGCGACCCGCGCCCACGACGACGAGGCATCGCTCGGCGACGCGATCCTCGCCCTCGTGATCGAGGCGAACGCGGCGGGCGTCGACCCGGATCGCGCTTTGCGCCTCGCCACGGCCCGGCTGGCCGAGCGGCCCGGGGAATCCGTCGCGTCCGTCGAGACTGCGGAACCTGCCGAGCCCGTCGAGTCCGAGGAGGCCGCCGAGGCTACGGAATGAGCCCGGCCCGGCGAGCCTCCGCGACCGCGGCGTAGCGCGTCGACGCCTCGAGCTTCGACATGGCCGACTTGAGATAGCTCTTCACGGTGCTCTCGGCGAGGGAGAGAGTCTCGCCGATCTGCGCATTGGTGCGCCCGAGCGCGGCCTGGGAGATCACGTCGAGTTCGCGGGGGCTGAGCCGCATCGCGCCCGTGCCGCCGCTCGCGCCGCTCTCATCGGAGGCCTCGCCTCCGATCCTCGCGAGGCGCCGTTCGACCCCGAGCAGCTGTTCGCGCAGCGCCGGATCCTCGACGGAAGCGGTGATGCGGCGCAGCTCGGCATGCCCGCCGCGCAACTCCTCCCGCAGGGGGCCGGGCAGATCCTCGCCCCTGGTCGCGGGCGGCGCGGCGGCGCGTTCGGCGAGTCTGCGGCTCACCTCGTCCTCGATGCGGATCTCCTGCGCGAACGCGCTCGCGACGGCCGCACCGGCGCGCATGAACGCGGTGCCCGGGCTCGAACCGTCCCGGCTCGCCCCGTAGAGCACGGCGCGCACCGAGCCGCCGAGCACGACCGGCATCGCGAAGAGCATCCTGATGCGCTCGGCGCCGACCTCGTCGTCGTAGACGTGGGTGATGTGGGGCGAGAGCGAGTAGTCGGGGGTGAGGCGCGGCCGGGCCTCGCAGATGGCACGGCCGCCCAGACCGTGACCGCTCGCCACGCGCAGTTCATGCAGGCTGAGCGTGCGGTTGCCGAGGAGCGACGTGATCCTCGCGCTGCCTGCGGCCGTGTAGCCGCCGAAGACGAACGGGAAGCGGGTCTCCCTCGCGAACTCCTCAACCGCGTCGTCGAGGGTGCGCTGGGGCTGATCGGAGAGTCGCATCATTGGAACTACCAACTTTCGGGGGTAGTCCATGCTACCGCTGCTCCCTAGCATCGTGAACGCGCCGCAATGGAGCAGCGCATGTCGACGCTCATGAGGCAAGGAGGCCCATGTCCACCGAAGTCCATCCGCCGCAGGACGGCGCGACCATCGACTACGAGGCGTTCCAGGCGCGCCCCGAATTCCAGGAGTACAAGCGTCGATTCCGCCGCTTCGTGTTCCCGCTGACCGCCGCTTTCATGGTCTGGTTCCTGCTATACGTGCTGCTCGCCGCCTATGCCCACGACTTCATGGCCACACCCGTGCCGGTGTTCGTGAACATGGGCATCCTGCTCGGCCTGCTGCAGTTCGTCAGCACCTTCGCGATCACCATGTGGTACGTCTCGTACGCCAACCGGCGGCTCGATCCCAGCACCGAGGCGCTTCGCGCCGAGCTCGAAGACCTGGCCGCCGGTTCGGCCGAGGGAGGGGCGCGATGAACCCGCAGAGCATGCATCTCGCGCAAGACGTCACCGCGCAGCAGAACCCGGTGCTGAACATCAGCATCTTCCTCGCCTTCGTCGCGGTGACCATGGTCATCGTCATCCGCGCGAGCCGCAACAACAAGAGCGCCGCCGACTTCTACGCCGGCGGGCGGTCGTTCTCCGGCAGGCAGAACGGCCTCGCGATCGCAGGCGACTACCTCTCCGCCGCATCGTTCCTCGGCATCTGCGGCGCGATCGCGATGAACGGCTACGACGGCTTCCTCTACTCGATCGGCTTCCTCGTCGCCTGGCTCGTCG
>JBEBTD010000159.1:0-5208 GCA_040393965.1 Leucobacter soli
TCTCCTGTTTCACAAGCCCGATACCGCTACCAACGTCCTGACCGGGTACAACTAGGGCGCGGGGTCGGGGAGCGGACACCCCGCCTGCGCGGCGTACAGCGCGATCGCCCGCTTGGCGTCGGCGAGCGTGATGCTTCCGCCCGCGACGATGTGCAGGCCGTACGCGTCCTCGAGGGCGACGAAGTTCATGGCGATGTCCTCGAGCGCTCCGGTGGGCGAGAACTCGCCGGACTCGACCCCCTCCACGAGGATCGTGCGGTAGAGCTCGAGCTGCTCCCGGTAGAGCCGCTGCACGAGTTCGTCGTGGAGCTCCGACTTGCCCGCGAGCACGTCGAACTCGTAGAGCAGGCGCATGAGCGCATCGTCGGGCCCGCTCGGCAGACCTGCCTCGATCGCGATCGCGAGTCTCCGGCGCGCGCCCTGCTGCTCAGCGACGAGCTGCGCGCGTTCGGAGCCTACGCGCGCCATGCCCGCTGCGTGCGCCTCGACGAGGATCGCCTCGAGGTCGTCGTAGTAGTACAGCAGGGCGCCGCGGGTGACCCCCGCCTGGTTCGCCACGTCGGTGAGGGAGAGGTTGCGCAGTCCATGCTCGGCGGCCGCTGCGAGCGCCGCGTCGACGACTTCGATGCGGCGCTCCTTCTGCCTGCTGGGTCTTGCCATGAAACGAGTATGCCAGGTGGCGTCGAGAAAAGTCTTGACATCTCGAACAATTCTTTTACTCTGGAGTTAATTAACTTACTCCAGAGTTAAATAACTGTTCGGGCAGGAGCCCGACCCGATCGAATAGGGACGACATGGCCGTCGACACGCTGTACACCGGCGGGCGAATCCGCACCTTCGACCCCGAGCGCCCCTGGGCGGAGGCGCTCGGCGTCACCGACGGCAAGATCTCCTTCGTGGGCGATACGGCGGATGCGCCCTCGGCCCGACGCACCGTCGAGCTGAACGGCCGCCTCGTCACGCCCGGCGTGGCCGACACCCACAACCACCTGCTGCTCGGCTTCGACGACCTCGCGGTCAGCCTCGACCAGGTGCAGAGCCTCGACATCGTGCGCGCCCGCATCGCGGAGTTCGCCGAGACCCACCCCGAGCTCGAATGGATCTGCGCCGAGAACGCCCTCTATTCGGTCGTCTCCGGCCGGCGGCCCAATGCCGACGACCTCGTCGGAGTCACCGACCGCCCCGTCTTCATCACCACGTACGATCAGCACTCCGTCTGGCTCAACCGGCCGGCCCTCGCCAAGCTCGGCATTCTGAACGGCGGGACGATCGCATGGGGTAACCCCGAGATCGATCCGCGGACGGGAGAGCCCACCGGCTGGGTCACCGACTTCTACACCCGCGCCATGACGATCGACGGCCTCGCCGAGCTGCAGCGGGACATCCCTATGTACTCGCCGGATCGTCGCTACCGGAAGATCGCGAACAGCCTCGACATGGCTGCGCGATTCGGCATCACGACGGTGGTCGAGCCGCAGGTGCCGCTCGCCGAGCTCGACCTCTTCGCCCGCGCCGAGCGCGAGGGCCGCCTCACGAGTCGTACCATCGCCGCGATCTACCACCCGGTCGGCGCAGACGGAGATTTCCGCGCTCGCATCACGGAGGCGATCCGCGACACCCCTCAGCACGAGCGCTTCAAGCTCGGCCCGGTGAAGCTCTACGCCGACGACGTGATCGAGCCGCATACCGCCGCCATGCTCGAGGACTACGCGAACCGCCCCGGCCACCGCGGGCGCCCGAGTCTCGAGCCCACCGAATTCGAGAAGCTCTTCATCGAGCTCGATCGGCTCGGATACCTGGTGCACACCCATGCGACGGGCGACTGGGGCATCCGGCTCGCCCTCGACTCGATCGAGGCCGCGCAGCGCGCGAACGGCACACGGGATCGCCGTCACGGGATCGTGCACGTCGAGTGCCTCTCGCCCGAGGATCTGCCCCGCTTCAACGAGCTGGGCGTCGTCGCGGCGATGCAGCCCCGCCACGCCTCACCCGATCTCGTCGCCGGCACCTGGATGGAGAACGTCGGCGAGCAGCGCTGGGGTCGGGCCTGGCGCCTGCGCTCCATGGTCGAGTCCGGAGCGCGCGTCACCTTCTCGAGCGACTGGCAGGTCGGCGAGATGGATCCTCTCGTCGGCGTCTACAGTGCGATGACCCGCGCGCGCCTCGACGGCGGCGACGCCTGGACGACGGGGGAGCGGCTCGATCTGGATCGCACGCTCCAGGCGTACACCAGGGGCGGCGCGGAGGCGTTCCACCATGAGCACCAGCTCGGCATGCTGAAACCCGGCTACCTCGCCGACCTCGTCGTCTGGTCGGGGGATCTCTACGGCATGGAACCGGCCGAGATCCTCGCCCAGCGCGCCGATCTGACCGTCGTCGGCGGCCGCGCGATCCACGACCAGCACGGCGAGCTCGGCGGTGGCCGGGCCGCGGCCGGCGTGCAGATCACACCGGCCCCGGACGGAGCCGGGCGCTGCGTCGAACCTTCCGACGACCACCACTGCCACACCCACACAACGAAGTAACGGGAGACCCACCATGTCCACGCTTCCCACCCGATCCGGAATCGCCGCAGGCGACGACCAGCTCGTCCATGCAGTCGCCGGCGAGCCCGGCCGCCTCAAGCGCAGCCTGAAACTGCGCCACCTCGTCTTCATCGGGCTCGCCTACATGGCGCCGATGGCCGTGTTCGACATGTTCGGCATCGTCTCCGAGGAGACCGACGGTCACGTGCCGCTCGCCTACCTGGTCGTCATGGTCGCGGTGCTCTTCACCGCCTTCAGCTACTCGCGCATGGTGCGGTTCTTCCCGATCGCGGGATCCGCCTACACCTACGCGAAGGAGGCCATCAACGCCCACCTCGGCTTCATGGTCGGCTGGGCGGCGACGCTCGACTACCTGCTGCTGCCGATGATCAACGCGATCCTCTCGGGCATCTACATGGGGGCGGTCTTCCCGGAGGTGCCGTTCTGGGTGTGGGTTCTGCTCACCGTCGCGATCTGCACCGTGCTCAATCTCGTGGGCGTGAGGCTCGCGGCCAGCATGAACGTGCTGCTCGTCTCCATCCAGCTCGTCGTCGCCGTGGTGTTCGTCGTGCTCACCATCGCGAACATCGCGAACGGTGCGAACGGCGCAGAGGTGACCTTCCGGCCCTTCTTCTCCTCCGACATCCAGCTGACGGCCGTCGCCGCAGGGGCGGCGATCCTCGCCCTGTCGTTCCTCGGCTTCGACGCGGTGTCGACGCTCGCGGAGGAGGCCGAGCACCCGACGCGCGACGTGCCGCGCGCGATCTTCATCATCGTCGCCGTGGCGGGGGCGTTCTTCATCACCGTCACCTACGTGATGCAGCTGCTCTTCCCCGATGTATCCCAGCTCGCCGACATCGTGGGCGCCTCTCCCGAGATCGCGAGGTATGTCGGAGGCGCCTTCTTCCAGGCGATCTTCGTCGGGGGCTACATGATGGCGGTGCTCGGCTGCGGAATCACCCAGCAGATGAGCGCCGCGCGCCTGCTCTACGCCATGGGCCGCGACGGCGCGCTGCCCAAGCGGCTGTTCGGCCGCATCGACGGAGGCAGCGGCGTGCCCGTCGTGAACGTGCTCATCGTCGCGGCGATCGCGCTCACCGCGCTGTTCGTCGACCTCGACCAGGCCGCTTCGATGATCAACTTCGGCGCGTTCATCGCGTTCGTTTTCGTCAACCTGTCGGTGATCTTCGTCTTCTTCAGGTTCTTGAAGCGCCGAACCCCGGGGGCGTGGCTCGGTTTCGTGCTCGTGCCCGGCATCGGCGCGCTGATCAACATCTGGCTGTGGTTCAGCCTCGACACCACCTCGATGATCATCGGCGCCTGCTGGATCGTCGTGGGCCTCGTGTTCCTCGTGCTGAAGACGAGGGGCTTCAAACGGCCGGCCCCCGATCTCACGGGGCCGATCAACATCGGCATGTACGAATAGGCGAATCAGCGGAGACGCGAACGGGCCGGGAGGAATCCCGGCCCGTTCGCGTGCGGCGCGCTCGTGCGCGACTCAGCCGTGATAGGTCTCGACGTCGAGAACCTTCACGTCGATCTGCTTGCCGTTCGGCGCCGCGTAGCTCGCGGTCTCGCCGACCTTCAGGCCGAGGATCGCTGCGCCGAGCGGGCTCTCCGCGCTGTACACGTCGAGATCCGCGCCGCTCGCCATCTCGCGGTTGCCGAGCAGGAAGCGCTCCTCGTCGCCCCAGATCTCGGCGGTGATGACCGTGCCGATCTCGACGACGCCGCTCGCCTCGGGCGCTTCGCCGACGACGGCGTGCTTGAGCAGCTCCTCGAGATCGCGGATGCGGGCCTCCATCTGGCCCTGCTGATCCTTCGCGGCGTGGTATCCGCCGTTCTCCTTGAGGTCGCCCTCTTCGCGGGCCGCCTCGATGCGCGCAGCGATCTCGCGTCGCCCCGGGCCGCTCAGCTCGTCGAGCTCGGCCTTGAGCCGGTCGTAGGCGCCCTGGGTGAGCCAGGTCTGCTTCTCGGTCATAGCGGTTCCTCCGTCGAATGCGTGTGCAACGGGTCTGTATACGTCTCAAGCCCCGGATGGCCGGGGCTTGACACAACAGCGTAGCAGGAGGGCCGCCGCTCAGGCCTCGTGCTGCCAGCACTCCCGCACGGTGCCGGTCGTGGCCTTGGAAGTGGTGACGACGGTCGTCGCGAAGCGGCGCGTGCGCTCGTCGTCGGCGGGCAGCTCGACGAGCTTGTAGCCGACCGTGGCGTAGGACTCGCTCAGGGCTTCGACCGCGCAGACGAGGGTCGCGTCGGCGGGCCCGGTGACCTGCACGTCGACGCGCACGGTGCGCTCGTCGACGACCGCGTAGTCCAGGTCTTTGAACTCGAGATCGCTGCCCTGCTGCCAGCCGCCGAAGAGCAGGAAGGCGACACCGGCGAGCACGAGCGCGCCCGCGGCGATCCAGCCGAAGCGCTTGTCGATGCTGCGCTTGCGGCCCCTGCCGTATCGCTCGTCGAGCAGCCGCGAGGTCGAGGCGCCTGCGGTCGCGCCTGCCGGGGCGTCGATACCGGAGGTGCCGTCGGCGTCGGTCACGGCTTCCTCCGATCTTGCGCTGAGTAGACTGAACTGCGTTGCCAGCGTACCGGAGCGTCTCCGGGAATCAGTTGAGAGGGCGTCGATGGCGCTGAGGCTCATAGCGGTGCACGCGCACCCCGACGACGAGTCGAGCAAGGGCGC
>JBEBTD010000160.1:0-5196 GCA_040393965.1 Leucobacter soli
CGCCTGCGCGAGAAGCGGCGCGTGTTCGGCATGGTCTTCCAGAACCCGGTCGCAGCCCTCAACCCCCGGCTCACCATCCGCGACTCGATCGCCGAGCCGCTGCGCACCCACACGCGCATGGGGCGGCGGGCGATCGAGGCCCGAGTGGCCGAGCTGCTCGACGAGGTCGGCTTGAGCCGCACCCACGCCGCGCGACTGCCCCATCAACTCTCGGGCGGGCAGTGCCAGCGCGTCGGCATCGCCCGCGCCCTCTCGATGCGCCCCAAGCTGCTCGTGCTCGACGAGCCGACGAGCGCCCTCGACGTGTCGGTGCAGGCGCAGGTGCTGAACCTGCTGCAGCAGCTGCGCACGGAGCACGATCTGAGCTACCTGCTGATCTCGCACGACCTCGACGTCGTGCGCTACATGAGCGAGGAGGCCGGTGTGATGCGTCGAGGCCGCCTCGTCGAGTCGGGGCCGGCCGATGTCGTGCTCGTCTCGCCCCGCGAGGAGTACACCCGCCAGCTGCTCGACTCCATGCCGAAGACGCCGGGAGCAGCGGTATGAGCGGCGCGAGCGTCGTGCGGCGCACTGCGGAAGAGAAACAGGAAGAGGTCATGATGAGCGGTTCGATGTCTTTCGGCACGGTTCCCGGCCTGCGCCGGGCTGAGCTCGGCCTGAGCGCGTCGCCCACCCTCGACAGCTGGCAGAAGGGGCCCGACAACCGCTGGGTGTTCCGCCACATCGAGCAGATGCTCCCCTCGGCCCGGGTCGCCCACGAGCCCGTCGCGCCGAGCCCGTCCGTCGGGCTGGGAGCGCTCGCCGGCGTCGAGCGCCTCGAGCAGCGGCTCGAGCAGAGCTACACCGACGCCATCGTCGTCGAACGAGGCGGACGAGTGATCGCCGAGCACTACGCGCCCGGCTTCGAGCCCGGGCAGACGCACCTGCTGATGAGCGTCTCGAAATCCCTGTGCGCGATCGTGGTCGGCGCGCTCATCGACGACGGGCTGGTCGACGCGCAGGCGCGACTGGATCGCTACATCCCCGCGCTCGCCCTGAGCGCGTACGGCGATGCGACGATCGAGCAACTGCTCGACATGACCGCGGCGGCGGACTACAGCGAGGAGTACACCGATCCCTCCTCGGAGGTACAACTGCAGGATCGCGCCGCCGGGTGGCGGACGAGCCGGCCGGGCGATCCAGCCGACACCTACGAGTTCCTCACGAGGCTGCAGCGTAGCC
This sequence comes from Leucobacter soli, assembly GCA_040393965.1. GTDB lineage: Bacteria > Actinomycetota > Actinomycetes > Actinomycetales > Microbacteriaceae > Leucobacter > Leucobacter soli_C. Next base: position 1,222 of record JBEBTD010000160.1, read on the forward strand.
GCCCCCACGGCGAGGTGTTCCAGTACTGCTCCGCCGCCACCGACGCGCTCGGCTGGCTGGTCGAGGCGGTCACCGGCCGACGCTACGCCGAGGTGCTCTCCGAACGGCTGTGGAGCAGGCTCGGGGCCGAGCAGGAGGCGCGCATCGCGATCGACCGCGGCGGCTGCGCCGTGGCGAACGCCGGCATCTCCTGCACGGCCCGCGACCTCGCCAAGGTGGGCCGGCTCATGCTGGGCGGCGGAGCCATCGACGGGTATCGTGTCGTCTCCGAGGCATGGGTGGCCTCGACGATGGGAGGCGGCGACCCCGCCAAGTGGCAGAGCGTCAAGCGCGCGATCCACCCGAACGGCTCCTACCGCAACCAGTGGTGGGCCACCGGCAACGAGCGCGGCAACGTGTATGCGGCCGGCATCCACGGGCAGTACATCTGGCTCGATCCCGTGGCCGACACCGTGATCGTGAAGTACTCGACCTCGCCGTCGCCCGTCACGCTCGACGAGGCCCGGCTGCACTCCGACCTCTTCATCGAGATCGCCGAGGCCGTCGAGCGCGGTTGATCCTCGCCCCGCAGCTGCCCCGCGGGCGAACCCGTCGTCAGCCGGGCAGCGTCTGCGGGTAGAGCTCGGCGATGAACTCGCTCATCTCGTCGAGCACCTGCACGATCTGTCCCGAGGCGAAGTGCAGCGGCTCCCACACCCCGAAGAGCGAGATCACCAGATCACGGCTGCTCGAGCGGATCGGGATGCTGCGCAGACCGTAGCGGGCATCGTCCGAGAGCACGCAGACCCCTCGGCCCGCCGCCGCGAGCGCCTGCGCGGTGGTCGGCGACTCGGTGTCGACGGCGGTCGTGTAGGTGAGCCCGTCCGCCGCCACCGCCGAGTCGAACATGCGCCGCACGTAATGGGCGGAGGTCACGGTGATGAGCGGCTCCTCCACCAGCTCGGCGATCGAGATGCTCTCGAGCTCTGCGAAGCGGTGGCCCTCGGGCACCTGCGCCCAGAGGTACGCCTTCCCGATCACGCGATGGTGCAGCGAGGACGGGGGGATCCTCGTGCCGACCGCGAAGTCCGCATCGCCTGCGATGAGGCGCGAGTAGACGCGCTCGGGGGTCACCTCGATCACATTGCCGAGACGACCCGACTCGCCGGCTTTCACGATGTAGGGCGCGATGATGTCTGCGACCGTCGTCGTCGCGGAGACCGCCGAAAGGTCGAAGGCGCTGCCCTTCGCGATCATCGCCGCGGTCGACTCCGCCTGCGAGGCGCGCAGCAGCAGATCCTTCGCGACCGGGAGGAAGCTGCGACCCGCCGCGGTCGGGGTCAGACCGCGAGGGGTGCGTTCGAAGAGGGCGAAGCCGAGATCCGTCTCGAGGCGCCGGATCTGGCGGCTCAGCGAGGGCTGCGCCACCCGCACGGCCGCTGCCGCGGCGTGCAGCGAACCGTGTTCGCAGACGGCGGCGAAGTAGTTGAGCAGGCGCAGTTCCATCGAACCCTTTCACGCTCGGTCGCCCGAGCCGCCCGGCGCTTCGGCGGTGCTGCGGTGCACGTCGCTGCGCAGGGGTTGACTCAAGGATAGGGAACCGGAGCATATCTCGCCAATACTCGATTCCCACGAAGGTGATGCTTGCCGGGCATCGGGCGCGAAGCTCGTCGAGTGCCGCTCGGAGCTCGGAGCTCGGGCGGTCTGCGGCGACTCCGATCGCGGTTCCGCAGGCCCTGCGCCGGCCCCGTCAAGGGGTAGGGTCTTGTCCCATGGCAGTGAGAGTTCTTGCGATCGGCAAGAAGCACGAGAGCTGGGTCTCCGACGGCATCGCGCGTTACGAGCAGCGCCTGCGCAAACCCTTCGAGGTCTCCTGGCTGTTGCTGCCCCATTCCGCTCGCGAGGGCGAGGCGGCCCGCGCGGAGGAGTCGGAGCGACTGCTCGCGAAAGTCGACCGCGACGCTTTTCTCGTGCTGCTCGATGAGCGCGGGCATAACGTCGACTCGCCGGCCCTCGCGGCGACGCTGCAGGGCGCATTCGGGGCGTCGCGGCCGGTGTCGCTCGTGATCGGCGGGGCCTACGGGGTCGACGACCGGGTGCGGCAGCGCGCCGACTTCGTCTGGAGCCTCTCGAAGCTCGTGTTCCCTCATCAGCTGGTGCGGCTGATCGTGGCCGAGCAGCTCTACCGCGCGCAGGAGATCGCCGCGGGGCGCCCCTACCACCACGCTTGAGGCGGCGCCGGCGCGGGCTGTGCGCTCAGGCTGGGTGCGTGCCGGGCTGCGGGGCGGGCTGCCGGAGGAGGACGCCCGGCGCGGCGATGTGGCTCAGCTGCGCCGGGAATGTCGGTGGTGGGAAGTAGCCTCAGGGCATGAGGTTTCGCAGCGTCCGCAGGGTCGAGGATCGGGCCCCGCCGGTGCCCAGTACGGCATCGCGCACGACACGCCGGGCCATGCCTGTGCACAAAAATAATTTCCGCCCGTCGGGGCTGTGGATAACTCCTCGACCGTCGCGGAATCCCGCCGCGATCTCTCCCCAGGCAACCCTCCGAGGCGGTGGATAGCCGGTGGAAAACTACATCGCTGTAACTACAGCATGTTGTGGTCGCACTTCGTGTGGTTCACTATATGTAGTGCCTCGGGCGAGGTAGAATAGATTTACAAGAAAGGGCGTGAGCATGGCAACAACCGTGTACACCAAGCCGTCGTGCGTGCAGTGCAATGCAACCTACCGAGCGCTCGACAGCAAGGGCATCGAGTACGACATTGTCGATCTCTCGGAAGACCCTGCTGCCCTCGAGACCGTCAAGGAGCTCGGCTACCTGCAGGCTCCCGTCGTCGTGACCGACGACGAGCACTGGTCGGGCTTCCGTCCCGACAAGATCTCGGCGCTCGCCGCCCGTCTCACCGACTGAGGCCGGTGGGACGCGTGGGGCCGACTGCCGGTCACGCGCGGCGTCCATCGTCGGTTCGGAAGACCGTCCGGGGCTTCCCGGGCAGCGTGCGAAAGAGGAGCGAGATGTCGACCCTGGTCTACTTCTCCAGTATCTCGGGCAACACCGATCGCTTCATCGAGAAGCTCGGGCTTCCCGCGAAGCGCATCCCCCTCTACGCGAAAGACGAGCCGCTCGAGGTCGATGAGCCCTACGTGCTCATCGTTCCCACCTACGGGGGCGGGCCCGAGACGAAGGCAGTGCCGAAGCAGGTCATCCGGTTTCTCAACGACGAGCACAACCGCTCCCTGTGCCGCGGGGTCATCGCGGCGGGCAACACCAACTTCGGAGAGGCCTATGGCATCGCAGGCGACATCATCTCCCGAAAACTGCAGGTTCCGTACCTGTACCGCTTTGAACTCTTTGGAACACCCGACGACGTGACCGCCGTCAGAGAAGGATTGGAAAAGTTTTGGACGCAGCAACAGGGACAGCCGTGATGGAGCCGGGCCACGCCTCGTCGAAGGTCAGCGAGATGGACTACCATTCGCTGAACGCGATGCTGAACCTGTACGACGCGAACGGCAAGATCCAGTTCGACAAGGATCGTGAGGCGGCGCGTCAGTACTTCCTGCAGCACGTCAACCAGAACACGGTCTTCTTCCACTCCTTCGAGGAGCGGATGCGCTTCCTCATCGACAACGACTACTACGAGCGCGAGCTCATCGAGCAGTACTCCTTCGACTTTATCGAGCGGCTGCGCGACGAGGCGTTCGCGATGAAGTTCCGCTTCCCGACCTTCCTCGGCGCCTTCAAGTTCTTCACGTCGTACGCGCTCAAGACTTTCGACGGCAAGCGCTATCTCGAGCGGTTCGAGGATCGCGTCGTCATGGTGGCCCTCGGTCTCGCGCAGGGCGATGAGGTGCTCGCCCGCGGTCTCGTGCGCGAGATGATCTCGGGCCGTTTCCAGCCGGCTACGCCGACCTTCCTGAACATGGGCAAGGCGCAGCGCGGCGAGCTCGTCTCCTGCTTCCTGCTGCGCATCGAGGACAACATGGAGTCGATCT
>JBEBTD010000161.1:0-5144 GCA_040393965.1 Leucobacter soli
GGGTCAGGGCCGGCGCGGGGGCGGCGGACTGCGCGCGCGATCCGACGGCGCGGGCCAGCTGGGCGGCGATGCCCGGGGCGAGCACCGTGCGTCCCGCCGCGGCGGCCCTGATCGCGGCCGCGAGTTCGTCCGCGGGAGCCGCCTTCACGAGATAGCCGCTCGCCCCCGCCTCGATCGCCGCAAGGATCTGGTCATCGTCCTCATAGGTGGTGAAGACGAGCACGGCGGGAGTCGCGCATCCGGCCGCGTCATGCACGATGCGTCTGGTGGTCTCCACCCCGCCGATACCCGGCATACGCAGATCCATGAGCACGACATCGGCGTCGACCTCCCGCAGCAGTTCGAGCGCCTTCTCGCCGGATTCCGCCGCGCCCGCCACCTCGAAGTCCGGCTCGGTGTCGAGCAGGCCGACGAGGCCCGAGCGCACGACCGGGTGATCGTCCACGACAAGGATCCGGATCACCGCTCGCTCCTTCCCGCGGGGAGGCGCACGTCCAGCCGGGCGCCGCCCGACCCGCCCCGGCCGAAGTCCACCGTGCCGCCCACGGCGCGTACGCGTTCCGCGAGCCCGCTCAGACCGAAGCCCGCGGGGCCTTCCGCACGCATCCGAGGGCCGATGCCGTCGTCCTCGACCGTGAGCAGCGCCCCGCCCTCGGAGAGCGGGACGAGCGAGACCCGGACGGTCTCCGCGCGCGCGTGCTTGCGGGCGTTCGCGAGCCCCTCCTGCGCGGCGCGGAGCAGCACGACCTCGCGCTCGCGGTCGAGTGGCACCGGTTCCAGTTCGCAGCGAATCCTCAGTCCAGTATCGGCGCCGAACCGCGCGGCGACGCGCTCGATCGAGTCGACGAGCCCGCCAACGCCAAGGGGCTGCGTGTTCGCCACCAGCGCCCGAGCCTCGACGAGGGCCTCCCGGGCGGCCGAGCCCACCCGGGCGAGCCGATCTTCTGCCTTCGCCCGATCGCCCTCCGCGAGCGCGCGCTCCACTTGCTCGCTGAGCATGACGAGCCCCGTGAGTGTCTGCGTGAGCGTGTCGTGCAGTTCGCGCGAGAGCCGCTCGCGTTCGGCTGCGGCGCCGGTGGCCTGCGAGAGCGCCGCGACCTCGGCCTGCGAATCGCGCAGGCGCTCGGCGAGTTCGCGGTACCTCTCGCCCTGCGCGTAGATGCGCGTGATCCATGTGCCCATCGTGAGGGCGAAGGCGAGCGAGAGCGGCCCCGTGAAAGCGGCCGAGAGCAGGCCCGCACCCACGCTCTCCGTCGCGATCCCGGCGAACATCGACAGGCTCACCGCGAGCGCGAGCGCGGAGCTCCACAGCACCGCGTCGCGGTACCGCATCACCGTCGTCCAGACCATCGGATAGGCGACCGCCTGCAGCAGCGCGTACATGGGCTCGGTGAAGACGCCGTAGGCGACCACGGCCACGAGCGCGGCCAGATACGAGGATCCGATGCCGCCGGTCGGCTCATCCCGCAGCGCCCGGCGGAGCACTCGACGGCCCAGCGCTGCGTAGAGCAGGGCGAAGAGCAGCAGGGGGGCGAACAGGAGGGCGTAGCGGGCCGCGGGGGAGGAGTCCCCCGCCCAGTTCGGCGACTGCTCGACATCGGCGAGGATCACGCCCAGCACGCCGAGCACGACGAGGATCAGCGACATTCCGAGATCCCACCACAGCAGCGACGGCGATCCCCGCTCCGGCCGATCCTCGCGGCCCTCGACGTATCCCATGCCCATCACTCTCTCACGAGCGCCGCTGCCACCTGAAGGTGAACAGGCTCACGACGAGGCCGATCACGAGCCAGACGGCGAGGTTCAGGGCCACGAGTCCCGGATCCCATGTGCCCGAGGGCTCCGCCGTCGCGAAGTGCTCCGGCAGGAACACCGACCGCATGCCCTGCGCCAGCCACTTCAGGGGGAACACCGAGGCGATCTGCTGCAGCCACTCGGGCAGCATCGTGAACTGCAGGTAGACGCCCGAGATGAACTGCAGCAGCAGCACCGGGGGCAGCACGACCGCCGTCGCGCTGCGCGAACTCCGGGGCAGGGCGGAGAGGGCCAGGCCGAGCAGTGACATCGTGACGATGCCGAGAGCGAAGAGCCAGGCGAAACGGCCCCACGCCGCGGCCGTGTCCGGCAGCTCCACACCGAACGCGAAGGCGGCGACGCCGAGCAGCAGCACGATCTGCATCACGGAGGTCACGATCACGAGACCCGCCTTGCCGATGAAATAGGCGAGCGGCGACAGCGGAGTGCCGCCGAGACGGCGCAGCCAGCCCTCCGACTTTTCCCGCACTACATCCGTGGCGAGGTTCTGCACACCGGAGAGCAGCAGCGCCGCTGCCACGAGGCCCGGCAGGTAGTAGGCCGCCATCGTGACACCGCCGGTGCCGTCCGGCTTCGCGCCGATCTCCCCGAGCGAATCGAAGGCGGTCGCGAAGATGGCGAGCATCAGCACGGGGAAGAGGAAGGTGAAGAACACAGCGTCGGGGGTGCGGAAGTAGCCGCGCAGCTCGAAGCCGATCGCGCTGAGACCCGTGCGCAGCACGCCGGGCGCCGTCGCGCGGGCCGTTCTGCTCGGTGAGGCCGTGGTGGTACGCGTCGCGGTCATGCTGCGGCCTCCCTCTCTCCGGACGCTTCGGCGTTCGATCCGATCAGCTGCAGGTAGACGTCCTCCAGACTCGGCCGGAGCACCTCGAGATCGGAGGGTTCGCGGCGCTCGTCATGCTCGACGTTCTCGTCGTTCGACGGACGCCCGGTTCTGCTCAGCCTCGCCACGAGGGCGGCCGGACGCTCGGTGCGCTGCTCCCGCAGCACCCCGTCGTCGTCGCGCCAGCGCACGAGCGGCACCCGCGCCTCCGCTCCGCCGAGCAGCGCGGGCGGTGCCTCGGCCACGATCCGCCCGCCCGCGAGCACGCCCACCCGGTCGGCGAGCTGCGCCGCCTCGTCGAGATAGTGCGTCGTGAGCAGGATCGCGGTGCCCTCGCGCTGCAGTCCCCGCAACATCTCCCAGAATCGGCGCCGGGCCTCGGGATCGAACCCCGTCGTCGGCTCGTCGAGGAAGAGCAGCTCCGGCCGTCCGACGATGCCGAGTGCCACATCCAGGCGGCGCTGCTGGCCGCCCGAGAGCTTCATCGCGCGTCGATCCGCCTGCGCGGCGAGCCCCACGAGCTCCAGGGTCTCATCCACCCCGCGCGGGCGCGGATAGAGACCCGCGAACCTCCGCAGCAGCTCACTCGGCGTATACGGCCCGAAATCGCCGGTCGCCTGTGCGACGACGCCGATCCTCGCCCGCCAATCGCGCCCACCGGAGAGCGGATCCGCACCGAGCACGGAGACGTCGCCGCCGTCGGCGCTGCGGAAGCCCTCGAGGATCTCGATCGTCGTGCTCTTGCCGGCCCCGTTCGGACCGAGCAGGGCGTACGTCTCGCCCGCCGCGATGCCGAGGTCGATGCCGCCGAGGATCACCCGGTCGCCGTACCGCTTCCGCAGGTCGCGCACCCGCACGACCGAATCGTTCTCTGCCATGGTTCCAGCCTGGCGGAACACCGTACCGCGGGGGAGCGCCCGGGCGGCGGAGATCCGCCTCCACCGATCGGTGGAGTCACGTGCGCGTCGCCGCCCGAGTCGGGGTCGCTTCGGACGCCTTCACGCCGGGAATAGACGACCGAAGCGCCCCCGACTCGAGCAACTCGGCATCGATGAAGAGAGGCCGAAACGGCGGAAGCCCCGGCGAGAACCGGGGCTTCTTCGGTGGGCGATACCAGACTCGAACTGATGACCTCTTCCGTGTGAAGGAAGCGCGCTACCAACTGCGCCAATCGCCCGTCCGCACCGCCTGAGCGGTACCAACCTCAACGATGTTACACGATTTCGAAGCCGTGTGTGACCACACGCCGACACGCCGGCGTCGGGACTCAGACCGTCTCGACCGGAGCGGGGGCCGGCGGGGCAAGCTCACTGTCGAGCTGCTGCTCGAGCTCGTGGTTCAGCTCGCTCAGCTCCATCAGTTCGCCGCGCATCTCCTCGTAGCGCTCGATGTCTGCGTTGATGCCGCGCATCTCGGCGCCCAGCGCATCGCGCCGCGCATAGAATTCGTCGCGCAACCGGTAGAACTCCTCCGGATCGTCCGCGAACTCGAACGCCTCGTTGCGACGCACGAACTCGTCCCACTCCGTGTTAAAGGCGTCCACGGCCGCGTCATATGCCTCGTTGCGCCGTTCGACGCTCTCACGCAGCTCCGCCATCTCGGCCTGCAACTCGTCGGCCCGCTGCGTCAGCTGGTCGAAGATCGCGTGATAGCTCTCGAAGAAGTCGAGGATCGCCCCTCGGTCGTCGAACCAGGCCGCATAGTGCCGCTCCAGCCAGTCGGGCAGTTCCCGGTACTCGGTTCCCAGCACGGAGTGCAGCTCGTTCGCGAAGCCGATCTTCGACAGGCCCGAATAGACCGACATCCTCTGTTCGAGCACGGGATCCTCAGGAGCAAGCTCGCGGTACAGTTCGTTCAGCTTCTTCGCGAACGAGGATCGCTCGTTCGCGCCCATCCTGGCGAAGACCGCGTGCAGCAGCTCATGCGCGGCCGTCACCTCCACGATGCCGTCGAGGCGCTCATCCGTGACATCGAAGAGGTGAATGCGGCCGCCCGAGTAGCAGCCGAGCACATGCCCCTCCTCGGTATGCTCGACGTTGGAGCACTGCTTGTTGAAGCGCTGGCTGGCGTCGAGCGTTGGCTCCGAGGCCCAGAAGACGCGGTGGCCGGCATCGGTGAGCTGCATGCGCTCCGTCAGCTCGACAATCTCGCTCGTCGGTTCGAACTGCTGGGCCGCCAGATGGTCGTTGATCTGCTGCCGGAACATGAACGCGGCGACCGCCGCCGCGGCCAGTCCGAGCAGAACGAGGGTCGTCAAGACCCGAGCAACCACTCGCTTCCCCGACGCTCCCATGAAATCCAGTATCGGGGGCGCTCGGAGCGGGCGCCGACAGGCGCACCGGAACGTTACCGAAATGGTGATCTTTCTGCGGAACACGCCGAAATCCCGTAAGGATTTGCATCGCCTCCCGAACTTCCCCTATAGTCATTCAGGTACACGGCAACGTGCACAGTGCGGATGTAGCGCAGTTGGTAGCGCATCACCTTGCCAAGGTGAGGGTCGCGA
>JBEBTD010000162.1:0-5116 GCA_040393965.1 Leucobacter soli
AGATGCTCGTGATCGCCTGCAACACCGCGAGCGCCGCCATGCTGCGCGACGCCCACGAGCGCTACGACGTGCCCGTGGTCGAGGTGATCGGCCCCACGGTGCGCAGCGCCATCTCGATCACCCGTAACCGTCGGGTCGGCCTCATCGGCACCGAGGGCACCATCCAGTCTCGGGTCTACGACGATCTGTTCAGCATGCGACCCGACATCGAGCTCAGCTCGCAGGCGTGCCCGCGCTTCGTCGAGCTCGTCGAGGCCGGGCGAACGAGCGGCCCCGAGGTGCTCGAGGTGGCGAGGGAGTATCTCGCCCCGCTCGTGCAGCGCGACATCGACACGCTCGTGCTCGGCTGCACGCACTACCCCTTCCTGCGCGGAGCCATCGGCCAGGTCGTGGGTCGCGGCGTCGCCCTCGTCTCGAGCGATGTCGAGACGGCGGGCGAGGTCTATCGCGTGCTCACGGAGCGGGGTCTGCTGCGCGATCCGGCGGCGGGGGAGCCGTCCGTGCGCTACGAGGCGACGGGCGACGACACCGCGGCGTTCGTCGAGCTCGCCCGACGCATGCTCGGCATCGGCATCGACGCCGTCGACCATCTGCAGACCGGCGCCATCCGCCTGCCCGGCCCGGGCCGCGGCGCGAGCGCGCACCGGCACTAGCATCAGCACCAGGCCGCCCGGGCTCGACCCGGCGCACCGCACAGACCCCGAACAAGGAGCGACATGACCGAGACGACCCGCGCCGATGGGCGCACCCCGCAAGAGCTGCGTCCCGTGACCATCGAGCGGGGCTGGAGCGCGCAGGCCGAGGGCAGCGCCCTCATCAGCTTCGGCGCCACCAAGGTGCTGTGCACCGCGTCCTTCACGCCCGGGGTGCCGCCGTGGCTGCGCGGCAAGGGCACCGGCTGGGTGACCGCCGAGTACTCGATGCTGCCGCGCTCGACCAACGAGCGCATGGCGCGCGAGTCGGTCAAGGGCAAGATCGGGGGCCGCACCCACGAGATCTCACGCCTGATCGGGCGCAGCCTGCGCGCCATCGTCGACATGAAGGCGCTCGGCGAGAACACCATCGTCATCGATTGCGATGTGCTGCAGGCCGACGGGGGCACCCGCACGGCCGCCATCACGGGCGCCTACGTCGCGCTCGCCGAGGCGATCGAGTGGGCGCGCTCGCAGGGGCACATCGCGAAGAAGTCGCAGCCCCTCACCGACAGCGTCTCCGCCGTCTCGGTCGGCATCGTGCGCGGCGCGCCGATGACCGACCTCGCCTACGTCGAGGACTCGCGCGCAGAGACCGACATGAACGTCGTCGTCACCGGCAGCGGCGGCTTCGTCGAGGTGCAGGGCACCGCGGAGGGGGCCCCGTTCTCGCGCGACGAGCTGAACGCGCTGCTCGACCTCGCGATCGCCTCCACGGACGAGCTGCGCGAGCTGCAGCTCGCCGCGCTCGCCACGGAAGCCGCGGCACCCGCCGGGTCGGAAGCTTGAGGCGCAGCATGAGCCAGGTCGTCCTCGCCTCGCACAATGCGCACAAGCTCGAGGAGCTTCGCCGCATCCTCGCCCCGCTCGCGCCCGGCATCGAGCTCGTCGGCTACGACGGGCCGGAACCGGTCGAGAGCGGCGTCACCTTCGAGCAGAACGCGCTGCTCAAGGCTCGTGCCGCGGCCGCGCACACGGGGCTGCCCGCGATCGCCGACGACTCCGGCATCTCGGTGGACGTGCTGGGGGGCTCGCCGGGGATCTTCTCGGCGCGCTGGGGCGGCCCCGCCCGCAGCGACACCGCGAACGTCGAGCTGCTGCTGTGGCAGCTCTCCGACCTCGCCGACGAGGATCGCGCCGCGTCGTTCGTGTGCGCCGCGGCGCTCGTGATGCCCGACGGCGCGTCCTCACCGGACTCGGAGATCGTCGTGCGGGGCGAGTGGCGCGGATCGGTGCTGCGCGATCCAGCGGGTGCGGGCGGGTTCGGCTACGACCCGGTGTTCCGGCCAGAGGGAGAGACCCGCTCGGCCGCCGAGCTGAGCCCAGCCGAGAAGGACGCGCTCTCGCATCGGCGTCGCGCGTTCACGGCGCTCGCACCCGAACTGCTGAGGAGGATCTCATGACCGAGCAGGGCGGCCTGGTGAGGCCGGATGTGAGCGAGCACGATGCTGCGCTCATCGCCTTCGAGCGCTACGGCATCGAGGCGCGGGCGCGTGAACTCGGCAGCAACCAGGATCGCAACTTCCTGCTGATCGAGCCCGACGGGACGAAGAGCGTGCTGCGCATCGACAACCCCGTCTTCGGCGACGACGCCCGCGAGGCCCAGCACGCCGCGATCGAGGCGTACCGCGTGGCGGGCGTCGAGGCTGCCGGCGTGCTGCCGGGCCTCGACGGCGAGCTCACGCAGCGCTGGAACGGTTTCGCGGCGAGGCGCAGCGAGTTCGCCGACGGCGACACGATGGTCGACTGCGGCTATCTCGCCCCCGTCGTGATCGAGGAGTTCGGCGCCCTCGCGGCCGCCTCGGTGAACGCACTCGCCGGCCTCTCGCATCCGGGCCTCGAGCGCGCCCACATGTGGGATATGCGGGTCGCGCGCGACGAGATCGCCCGGCTCGCGCCGTCCATCGCCGACGAGGATCTGCGGCGGCTCGTGCTGCTCGTCGCCGGGGCCGCGGGCGAGGCGCTCGCCGAGGTCGAGGCGGAGCTCCCGGTGCAGGCGATCCACGGCGATCTCACCGATGACAATGTGATGGGCCGTCGCGGCGACGACGGGCGACTGCACCCGCGCACGGTGCTCGACCTGGGCGATCTCGGCTACGGCTGGCGCGTCGCCGAGCTCGCCGTCACGGCGAGTTCGCTGCTGCACCACGAGCCGGCACGGCCCCTGCGCGTGCTCGACGCCATCGCGGCCTTCCACCGCGCGGCTCCGCTCAGCGAGGCCGAGGCCAGGGCGGTGTGGCCGCTCGTCGTGCTGCGCGCGGCGCTGCTCGTGGCGAGCGGTTGGCGCCAGCTCGAGATCGACGGCGACAATGCGTACGCCCGTGATCGGATCGCGGGGGAGCGCGCCATCTTCGGCGCCGCGATCGCCCACTCGCCCGACGAGGCGACCGAGCTGGTACTCGCCAGGCTCGGATTCCAGGGGCTCGTCGATGGGGGTGACCCCAAGCTCGTCGCAGCACCGATCCCGCCCCGCTCCGAGTCCAGCGGCCTGGAGCCGCTGCGCGGCCTGCTGCCCTCGCTCGAGGGCGAGGTCGCCGTAGTCGATCCGGGTGTCGAGAGCGAAGCGCTCGACTCGGGCAAGTGGCTGCGCTACACCGCCGAGGATCGCCTGGTCGCCGAAGCCTTCGAGCGAGGGGCGGCCGCGGCCGTGCTTCCCTACGGCGTCTACCGCCTGACCCGCGCCGTCGTCGATGCGCCCGACGCCCCGGCCACTTGGCCGGCCGATACCGAGATCGTCCTCCCGGCCGGCGGTGCCGCCCCTCTGGCGGCCCCGGTCGACGGCGTCATCGAGGCGGTCTGGGAGCAGGGCGTCGTGCTCGAACTCGCCTCGGGCTGGCGACTGCTCGTCACCGGCTTCGAGGTCGACGTGACCGAGGGCGAGTCCGTGCGCGCCGGCGCCGTCATCGGCTCCCTCGCCGCGGATGGGGTTCCCCGCAGGCTCGTCGTCGGACTGCGCCGTGCCGACGCCTGGCGGAAGCGGCTCGACCCCTGGCTCGGCTGCATCGCCGTCTCGGGTCCCGAGGCCCCTGAGCGCGAGCCCCTCTTCCTGGAGCCCGAGCGGGTGCCGGCCTGGCGCCGCTTCAGCCACGACCCCGCCGCGATCCTCGGTCTCGAATCGCATGCCCAGCGCGACGAGGCCGGCGACGAACTGCTTCGCCGCGAGCGCATCTTCGCGAGCGCTCAGGAGCGCTACTACGAACGGCCCATGCAGATCGAGCGGGGCTGGCGCCATCACCTCATCGACACCACCGGGCGCGCCTACGTCGACATGGTCAACAACGTCACCGGCCTCGGCCATGGGCATCCCGGCGTCGCCGAGGCGGTGAACCGGCAGATCCGGATCCTCAACACGAACTCGAGGTTCCTCTACCGCGAGCTCGCCGAGTACAGCGAGCGCCTGCTCGAGCTGCTGCCCGCCGCTGCGCGAGAGGCCGCGCCCGGTCGGGACGCGCTCGACACGGTGCTGCTCGTCAACAGCGGCTCCGAGGCCGTGGATCTCGCGCTGAGGCTCGCCCAGGCGGCCACCGGCGGCAGAACCGTCGTCGCCCTGCGCGAGGCCTATCACGGCTGGACGATGGCGAGCGACGGCGTCACGACGAGCGCCTACGACAACCCGTACGCCCTCGAGAATCGACCCGACTGGGTGCACGTCGCCGACGTGCCGAACCGCTTCCGAGGCACGCACCGGGGCGCGGCCGACGATGCCGCGGTCGGCGCGGCGTATGCCGAGGACCTGGGCCGCGATCTCGAGCGGCTCGCGGGGGAGGGCCGCGGCATCGCCGGATTCATCTGCGAGTCGGTGCTCGGCAACGCCGGCGGCGTCATGCTGCCTGCGGGCTACCTCGCCTCCGCCTACGAGCGGGTTCGTGCGGTGGGCGGCCTGTGCATCGCCGACGAGGTGCAGGTCGGCTTCGGACGCATGGGCTCGAGCTTCTGGGGTTTCGAGCAGTCGGGCGTCGTGCCCGATCTCATCACTATCGCGAAGCCGATGGGCAACGGCTTTCCGATCGGCGGGGTCATCACCTCGAAGCGGGTCGCCGACGCGCTTGCCACGCAGGGGCAGTTCTTCGCGTCGACGGGCGGCAACCCGCTCTCCTGCCGTGTGGGCATCGCGGTGCTCGACGCGATGCGCGACGAGGGGCTGCAGCAGAACGCTCGCGAGATCGGCGCGCGCCTCATCGCGGGCTTCAACGCGCTCGCGGAGAAGCACGAGCTGATCGGGCCGATCCATGGCGAGGGGCTCTATCTGGGCGTCGAGCTCGTGCGCGACCGGAAGACCCTCGAGCCGGCGAAGGCCGAGGCGGCGGCGATCTGCGAGCGGTTGAAGGAGCTCGGCGTGATCGTGCTCACCACCTCGGAACGCTCGAATGTGCTCAAGGTGAAGCCGCCGCTGTGCCTCACCGCCGAGAGCGCCGACTTCGTCG
>JBEBTD010000163.1:0-5013 GCA_040393965.1 Leucobacter soli
ACTAGCCGGCGGCCACGCCCACCTCCCCGATCAGCCCGCGTCGCGCAGCAGCTCGTGCAGGCTCGGCCGCATGACGCCTTCGCCGCCGACGAGCATCACGTAGCGCTCGCCGTAGCCTCGGCCCAGCGCCCGCACGGTCGGGGCGGTCAGGGCGTTCTGCCGTGAGAGCAGCAGCGGGGCCCCGTCGCGGCCGGCAAGCACGCTCGCGGCGAGGCCGTCGGGGAAATCGAGGCCGTAGGCGAGGTAGGCCGGCCTCTTGCCGCTGAAGTATCTCTCGGCTATGAGCCGCGCGGTGTCGAAGCGATCTTGGCCGACGAGCCGGGACTTCGCCGGGATGCCCGCCCCCCGCAGGGCGTTCGCGGCCGGCCCGCCGAGCGCGTGCACGGTGCGGCCGCGCAGGTAGTCGCGGACGGGCGCCGCAGCTCGAACCTGGTCGTAGAGCACGATGGCCGAGCCGCTTCGGATCGCGGCGGGACCGGCGGCGATGGCATCGGCGAAGTCGGTTCCCGTCGCGACCATGATCTCCATGCGGGGATCGCCCTTCACCTGGGCGAGGCGCTTCGCGACCGCGAGCGAGGTCGCGTAGCGATCCGCTCCGGCGAGCCTTGCGCCTGTGTCGAGGTTCGTGCCGGCGGGCAGATGGCTACGCACGGAGTTCGGGATGGCCCCCGTTCCGCCGATCGGGATCGCCCGCTTCGCCCCGAGCCGAGCGATCTCGTTCTTGGTGGCCTGCGTGAGCCCGCCGTTCTGCACGAGCAGGATCGGCGCGTCGAGCGCGGCGGCCAGCGGGCCCGCCGCGAGTGCGTCGGCGAAGTCATCTCCCCGGGCGAGGATCACGGTCTCCGCCCTCGCATATGTCTCGCGCGACACCGCGACGGCCGTGGCGTAACGGTCGCCGCCAGAGGCTCGGTGTGCGACCCTGGGGACGCCCTGCTTCGCGAGGCCGAGCTCGGCTCCCGCGCCGGTGGAGACGTGCGCGAGCTGCTTCGCGCCTCCCGAGAGCGCCTCGAGCGCGGCGTAGGCCGGCGCGCCCGCAGCCGGCGCCTGCTTGACCGGAGTCAGCACGATGTCGGTGCGCGAGGCGCCGAGCTGCACGAGCGAACCGCCGACGAGGGCGGATGCGTAGCCGTCCTCGCCGTCGAAGGACGTCACGGGGCCGGCGACCTCCCGGTACCAGAGCAGTGAGCCGTCGCCGGGCTCGAGCGCTGCGAACCAGCCCTTGCCGCCGTGCAGGGTGACGCCTCCCGCCAGCACGAACACGCCCGCCGGGCTCTGCACCAGTTCGACGCCCGTGACCTTCGCCGACCCAGGGATCTTGCGCGTCCAGAGCGTCGTGCCAGCGCTCGCGTCTCCCTCGGCGAGCCAGTGCCTCACCTGGGCATCCTCGCCCGAGAGGTTGGGGCGCGCCTCGCCCTGGATCGCGGTACCGATGAAGAAGCCGCGCTCGTGCGGTGCGATGGCGCTCACCTGATGCTGGCCGACCGGTCGCGGGTACACCGAGGCGGTGGAGCCGGGTGCGGGATCGACGAGGCTCAGGCCGCCGCCGTACTCGCCGTAGGCGGGGCCGGTCGCGACCAGCAGCCTGCCCAGCGCCTCGCTGTAGTCGATCGCGGCCGGGCGCACCTGGCCCTGCCCGATCTCGGTCACCCGGGTGGCGCGGAGTTGCGCGTCGATACGGTAGATCTGCGCGGAGGGGTAGAGGCCCACGTACAACCGGTCGCCCACTCGCACCTGCGTCTTGGGCTCGCCGGGCAGTTCGACGGTCGAGATGGCGCCCGTGCGGTCGTCGTGCGCCTGATATCGCCAGTGGCCGTTCACGAGGGTCTTGCCCGGCAGTCTCGTCACTCCCTGGGTGACCGCATCGGGCTGTTCGAGATGGGCGGGAATGATGCGTCGCGACTCGACGCCGCCCGATGCCGGGTCGAACTTCCAGAGCTCGCTCGTGCCCGCGACCCCGCGCACGCGCCCCTCCGCGTCGACCGTCAACTCGCGCGTCTCGCTGCCGGGCACGGGCGTCGCCTGCACCGCCGGGACGCTGCCGGGGTCGAGCAGATCCAGGCGGTAGAGAGCCCCGGTCGGTCGCGCGGTGAACCACGCGGTAGCGGTCGCCGGATCGATCGCGACACGATCCACGGTGTCGAGATCGGGCAGGGCGTGGCGCTCCGCGTCGCCGTCGCCCCGGTGCACGAGCAGGCCTGCGGGCTGCTCGGTGCCGACAGCGGTGACGGTGAACGCGGCGCCCTCGCCGCCCTCCACGGTTGCGCCGGCAGATGCGTAGGCGAAGGAGGCGCCGTCGATCACCCGGTTGAATTCGCTCCAGGCGGAGGGGGCCGGGCAGGTGTTCGCCGCCGACTGGGCGGGGGTGCAGGCCCGGTCGAGGCGCAGCACCCTCGCCTGGGTGCCGAGCCCGATGGTGACTCCCTCGGGCGTGACGCTGAGCGAGCGCACATAGGCGCTCGTGGAGCCCGACCAGGAGGCCCGCTGCTGCGCCCTGCCGGTCTGCAGATCGACGAGGAAGAGCTTCGCGCCGCCCGAATGGTAGGTGCCCGCCCAGAAGTAGCGGCCGTTGCCTGCCTCGTGCTCGAAGACGTCCTCGGCGAGCGACATCACGATGTTCGCACCCGGCAACGCGGCGCGAGCGGTGAAGCGCCCCGTCGAGGTGTCGAATCCCTGCACCCAGGTCGTGCTCGTGTTCCACGGGGCGATCAGGCCGATCGCGAGCGTGCTTCCGCTCTGCGAGAGATCCCAGGCGCCGTTGCCGACCGGGAGGTCGTGGGCCTGCGATGATCCCGTCCCCAGGTCGTGGACGAGGAGCTGCGCCGGCACCGACGATCGGGTGGCGGCGTAGGCCCTGCCTCCGGCCGCGTCGACATGGGCGGCGGTGACCGCGTTCGTGAGCAGCGGTGCCGAGGACGAGCCCTGCTGTTGCGCGAAGGACTGCGCGAGCGGTTCGAGAGCGCTCTCGGGGGCGTCGAGGCCGTCGAGCAGCGGGTTTCCGAGCAGTTCGGATTCGCCGCGGGGCTCGGAGCCCGGATCCTCCGGCAAGTCGCTCTCCTCGGGCTCCGCGGGAGCATCCGATCCTTCGGATTCCGCACGGCTCGGCTGCGCTGCTGATTCGTCCGCCGGCTCGTCCGTCGATTCGTGTTCCGCGGGCTCCAGAGGAGCCGGCCCCTCCGTCGCCTCCTCCGCATGAAAAGGTTCGGTCGTCGCAGGCGGCGCGGGATCCTCGCCCCGCCCCGATTCCGTCGACCACGCGGGAGCCGGGGCGACCGTCGGCAGCGCGCTCAGAACGAGCGCCGCCGCGAGCGCGATGGCTCCGGTGGCGCGGCGGGCCAGACCGGCGCGGCTGAGGCGAAGTCGTTCCTGAGCGATGGCAATCCCCTCCAGAGGTCGGTCGGCGCTCCATCCTTCCTATCACGTCCGCTCCCGTTCCCCGCGGACACGGCCTGACGGTCGGGCCGCGGCGCTAGACTGCCTCTGTGAAGATCGCAGTAGTTGCCACCGGAAAGATCGGCCTTCCCCTCGCCACCCAGTACGCCTCGATGGGGCACGAGGTCGTCGGCGTCGACGTGAACCAGGCGCTGGTCGACTGCATCAACCGGGGCGAGGAGCCGTTCCCGGGCGAGGCCGGCCTCGCCGAGAGGCTCGCCGAGCAGGTGCCCTCAGGCAAGCTGCGCGCGACCACCGACTACGCCGAGGCGATCCCCGGCGCCGACGCCGTCGTGATCGTCGTGCCGCTGCTCGTCGACGAGGAGACGTGGCAGCCCGACTTCGGCTGGATGGACGCGGCGACCCGCTCCCTTGCGGAGCACCTCACCCCCGGCACCCTCGTCTCGTACGAGACCACGCTGCCCGTCGGCACGACCCGCGGCCGCTGGAAGCCGCTCATCGAAGAGGTGTCGGGCCTCGTCGAGGGCGAGCACTTCCATCTCGTGTTCTCTCCCGAGCGCGTGCTCACGGGCCGCGTCTACGCAGACCTGAAGAAGTACCCGAAGCTCGTCGGAGGCCTGAATGAAGCCGGCGCGAAGCGCGCCATCGAGTTCTACGAGTCGGTGCTCACCTTCGACGAGCGCGAAGACCTGCCCCGCCCCAACGGCGTCTGGGACATGGGCACGGCCGAGGCCGCCGAGATGGCGAAGCTCGCCGAGACCACCTACCGCGACGTGAACATCGGCCTCGCGAACCAGTTCGCGCGCTTCGCCGACACCGCGGGCATCGACGTCTACAAGGTCATCGAGGCCTGCAACTCGCAGCCCTTCAGTCACATCCACCGGCCCGGCATCGCGGTCGGCGGTCACTGCATTCCCGTCTACCCGCGTCTCTACCTCTCGACCGACCACGATGCGGATATCGTGCGCACGGCCCGCAACTACAACGCCACCATGCCCGCCTACGTCGTCGAGCGCGTCGAGCAGACCATCGGCGACCTTTCGGGCCGGCGCGTCGTCGTGCTCGGCGCCGCCTACCGGGGCGGCGTCAAGGAGACCGCCGTCTCGGGCGTCTTCCCCACGGTAGAGGAGCTGACCGCGCGCGGCGCGATCGTCACGGTGCACGACCCGCTCTTCAGCGACGAGGAGCTCGCGGGCTACGGCTTCACCGCGCATGAGCTCGGCCAGCCCGTCGACGTCGCGATCCTGCAGGCAGACCACCCGCAGTACCGCGAACTCGGCCCGGGCGACTTCCCCGGCATCAAGCTCTTCGCCGACGGCCGCAACTACACCGAGCCCGCCGCCTGGGCCGGGGTGCCGCGCATCGTCATCGGCGCGTAGCACCGACGAGGATCCCCGCACGCCGGCGCACCTCGGCCGTTGGCGGGATAGGCCGAAGAAATCCGCCTTGCGCTGTGGAGATTCGCAATTTCATCCGCTGAACCCGCGGTTAGGATGTATCCCGGGAGCAGTGCGGCGGACACTCGTGTTCGATATCAGGTGACTCGCCCACTCCGATGCGGGAGCAACCGGGAGCAATTCGGCGTGTCAAAAATCAATAGCCTGTCCAGGCGCGCCGCCTCGC
>JBEBTD010000164.1:0-4954 GCA_040393965.1 Leucobacter soli
TTCGTGCAATTCCACCCCACCGTGCTCGCGGGCACCGGCCTGCTCATCTCCGAGGCGGTGCGCGGGGCAGGCGCGGTGCTGCGCGACGGTTCCGGTGCCCGCTTCATGCTCGACGCCCATCAGGCCGCCGAGCTCGCGCCGCGCGACGTCGTCTCGCTCGCAATGCACCGCATCATGCGGGAGCGCGGCGAGAGCACGGTCTGGCTTGATGCGACCGAGGTCGCTGCGGAGCAGGGCTCCGAACGATTCATCCGCCGCTTTCCTGCTCTCACGGCCGCCACGCGCGGGCACGGCTACGACTGGACGCGCGAGGCCGTGCCGGTCGCACCCGCGGCGCATTACACGATGGGCGGCATCGTCACCGACCTCGACGGACGCACGAGCGTGACGGGCCTCTTCGCCGCGGGGGAGGCCGCGAGCACCGGAGTGCACGGCGCCAACCGGCTCGCCTCGAACTCGCTGCTCGAGGGGCTGGTCTTCGGCTCTCGCGCCGGTCGGGCCGCCGCCGCCTATGCCCGTCGCCCGGAGGAGGGGGCCGAGCACTGGCGGAAGGGCCGCACCGATGCAGCATCGCTGATCGCACGAGCGAGCACGATTCCCGGTCACGAGCTGCCGGTCGCGCATGATGCGTCGACCGCGAGGTTTTCGCACGAGGCTGCCGCAGCCGCCAGCGCCGGCGCCGATGCGTCCAGCGATGCGGTCGATACGATCGATCCGACCGAGGAGCTGGCGATGCGCGCGGAGTTCGCTCGTGGGATCGGCATCGAACGGGACGCGGACGGCTTGCGTTCGGTGCGCTCGCTCGCCGAGTCGAGGCCGGGCATGGCGGCCGAGCTGATCCGGATGGTCGCGGTCGCGGCCGAGGCCCGCACCGAGTCCCGGGGCGCGCATCAGCGATTCGACCAGCCGCGAACGGATGCTCGCCAGGCGGTGCGCCGATCCTGGCGTCTGGCCGGTGCGGCCTCGAGCCCGTCGGGCGAGGCCGCCGACCCCGGAGCTCGAGGAGGCGGCCTGGTTCCGGCTGGTGCCGAGGAACGCCCCGGCGCGACGGCCCCGCAGGCCCATGACGGCAGGAGGATGCCAATATGCTGACCACCCGGATCATCGAAGATGCCGTTCGAAGCGCGCTGCTCGAAGACGCTCCATGGGGGGATCTCACTGTCGAGCTCACGATCGCGCCCGAGACTCGGCTCGAAGCCGTGCTGTGCGCTCGCGAGCCCGGCGTCTTCGCCGGCGGCCCGCTCGTGGTAGAGGCGTTCCGGCAGACGGATCCGAGGGTGACGGTCTCGGCGCTGGCCGAGGAGGGGCACGCGTTCGGACAGGGTGAGGTGCTCGCGCGCATCGAAGGGCCCGCTCGCGGTGTGCTGACCGCGGAACGCGTCGCCCTGAACTTCGCCCAGCGCCTGAGCGGCATCGCTACCCTCACCTCGAAGTACGTCGCCGCGGTCGCGCACACGGGAGCGACCATCGCCGACACCCGCAAGACCACGCCCGGCCTGCGCGCTCTCGAGAAGCACGCGGTGCGCGCGGGAGGGGGCAGCAACCACCGCTTCGGCCTCAGCGATGCGGTGATGATCAAGGACAACCACCTCGCTGCGATCGGCGCCACAGACGGCCTCGCGCTGACGGAGGCGCTGAGAGGTCTGCGTCGTCGAGCAGGGCACACCACGTCGATCATCGTCGAGGTCGATCGGCCGGAGCAGCTCGAGCCGGTGCTCGAGGCAGGCGTCACCGGCGTGCTGCTGGACAACTTCAGCCTCGCCGAGCTCGAGGCAGGCGTGCGCGTCGTCGCCGGGCGAGCGGTGTGCGAGGCGAGCGGCGGGGTGAACCTCGAGACCGTCGCCGCGATCGCCGACACCGGCGTCGACGTGATCTCGGTCGGCCGGCTGACCCATGGTGCGAGTGCGCTGGATCTCGGCCTCGACGCGGCGGGCGGTTGAGCGGGTGAGCGAGATCTCGACGAGCTCATACCGCTACCTCGACGCGGCGGCCACGGCACCGTTGCGAGCCGAGGCGCGCGAAGCGATGATCGCCGCGCTCGATGCGGGCCCGGGCAACGCCTCAAGCGTGCATACCGCAGGCCATCGGGCGGCGTCGACCGTGCAGGAGGCTCGGGAACGCATCGCGGGCGTGTTCGGGGTCGCCCGGAACGAGCTCGTCTTCACCTCCGGCGGTACGGAGGCGAACAATCTCGCGGTGATCGGACTCGCGCTCGCGAACCCGCGGGGCAGGCACATCGTGACCTCGGCGATCGAGCATCCGTCGGTCGAGGAGAGCTGCCGCTTTCTGGAGCGGGTGCACGGCTTCGAGGTGACTCGGGTGCGCGTCGACCGCGACGGGCGGGTCGACCCGGTCGAGGTGGTGGCCGCGGTGCGCGCCGACACGACGCTCGTGACGATCGGCCTGGCCAACGGCGAGATCGGAACCGTGCAGCCGCTCGGGGAGATTACCGCAGCGGTTCGTTCGAGCGGGGCGCTCATGCACAGCGACGCGGTGCAGGCCGCGGCGACCCTGCCCGTCTCGCTCGCCGCCGGTGGGTGGCCGGGCGTCGCCATCGATGCCATGAGCGTCGCGAGCCACAAGTTCGGCGGGCCGCAGGGCGTCGGCGCGCTGCTGCTGCGCGCCGGCCTGACCGTCGAGCCCGTGCTGCACGGCGGCGGGCAGGAGCACGGCCTGCGATCCGGCACGGAGAACGTGGCCGCCATCGCGGGGTTCGCGGCCGCCGTATCGGCGACGGCCCGGGGCATCGGCACCCGTGCGGCGGCGCTGGCGGCGAGTCGGGACGAGCTGATACGTCGTGTGCTGGCAGAGGTGCCGGGCGCCGCGCTCACCGGGCATCCCTCCGAGCGGCTGCCGGGCCACGCCTCCTTCGTCGTCGACGGTGTGAGTGGAGAGTCGTTGCTCGTCGCGCTCGACGCCGCCGGCATCGCCGCGTCGAGCGGCTCGGCCTGCGCCGCCGGCAAGGACGAGCCCTCCCCGGTGCTGACCGCGATGGGCATCCCGCCGCAGCTGGCCCAGACCGCGCTTCGATTCACTCTGCCCGAGGCTATCGATGACGCGCTGATCGAGCGGATCGTGCGCGTGCTCGTCCGCGAGACGGCCACCGCCTCGGCGAAGCGGGCCTGAGGGCCGCGGAGGCCCGGGCTGCACCGGATACGTGTCCGCCCATCGGGCCACGCGGGGCTCGAAGGCGCTCACGGCAGCACGCCCGAGCCTTGTTCCCACCCGTCGACGCCTCCATCGAACGTCGCGCGAACCCGCGCCACATGGCCTGCGGGAGGCTCGGCCACGAGTCGTTGCACCATCAGCGCGAGTTCGTGCCCGGCGTCGATGTCGAGCGCGCTCCGCACCAGACGCGCCGCGACGGACTGCATGCCCCGCATCCACCATGCCCAGGCGAGCAGGGCGAGCAGCGCCGGACGCTTCGGCTCCGGGCAGTGGGTCGTCGCATCCTCGAGGGCGACGATGGCGCCCCGCAGCTTCCGGGGATCGGGCTCCGAGTGCGACAGCGAGTGCAGCAGGCGCCTGATGCTCCATCCCTGACGCGGGGCCGTGCCGGGATCCTCGTCGATGTCTATGGGAACCCCGCTGAACCTGCCCGGGCCGGCCTCCTCTGCGACGCTCACGACGAACTCGGCGCGGGTGAGCGAGGTGATCGCGAGCACCAGCCAGAGGTCGGTGCACTGCGCCGCGTCGATGAGTCTCGCGAGCACTCGCGGCTCGATGCGTTCGCCCCGGTGCGCGTCCGACCGGCCGGAGTCGCCCGCATCGCTCCGCCTCGACGCGAAGCAGGCCTCGGCCACCCGCGCCGCGCCATAGGCCCATACCGGCGTGCGCTGCTCGGACAGGTTGCCGGCCGGATGCGCGCTGCGGGCCTCCCGACGGCGCTCCAGCTCGGTCAGGTGCTTCAGGACCTCAGCGGCCCTCACTGGCGACGGCTGAGGCAGGCCGCCCATCTCCGCGAGCCTGCTCGGGTCCCCATGACGGTCTCGGGCTCGTCTGCCGATCGGGCTCTCGGCGATCTCGCTCAGGGGCCGTCGACGCGGCTGATCGGCCGACCTCAGGCTGCACCAGCCGTCGGCCGCGACGATCGCGAGCTCCCGGAGCGGCCACCCCCTGGCATCCATGCGTCGTTGCAGGCGGCGGGCGAGTCGCTGCCAGGGGACTCCGCCCTGCTGGGCGAAGCTCTGCGCTGTCATGAGCACGAGCGCCGGCCCGTGCTCGCCCGCGCCGAGGTCGCTGAGCAGGGCGGCGACGCCGTCGACCCAGCGATCGGCCTCCGGCCCGCGCTGCTCGCGGGGAAGGTCGATGCGCACCACTTCGCCGCCGCGGTTGCCCCGGAAGAGCATGGCGAAGAGGCTGTGCTGATCGGTGAAGCCGGTGACGAACGGCAGCGCTGCGAGGAAGTCGGCGGTGCTCGTGCAACGCAGCACCTCAGGAGCGGCCGAAGCCGGTGGAGCGGCTTCGGCCGCGGCGGGAGAAAGGGGAAGAGCGAGTGGGGCTTGCGTGTTCATGCACCCATGCTGGGCCTTCGCGGGGCGGCGAAGCGGGTTATCCACAAGCTCCGCGTAAAGTCGGCGGATTCTCAGCTCAGCGGGGAGTGTGTACGCCGAATGGCGGGGCGGGGCGGGGCGGGCCGGGCGGGGCGGGAAGGCGAGCGGCCGTGCTGCCGCGTCACCGCGTGGTCGAGCCCCGCAAAAGACCGTCAGAGTGGAATCGGGGTCGCTTGGGGCGCCTTCGAGCCAGGAGAAGCCGCCCTAAGCGCCCCCGACTCTCGTCAGCCCCGCGCGCCCGATTCGCGTGAGCCCAGAGCCCTCCGAGCCGTGTCAGCCCCGCGCGGCCTCGATCTGCTTGAGGTCGGCCTCGAGCGCGACCCAGGCGAGCATCGCGCACTTCACGCGCATCACGAACTTCGAGACGCCCTGCAGCGCGACCGCGTCGCCGAGCAGCTCCT
>JBEBTD010000165.1:0-4944 GCA_040393965.1 Leucobacter soli
CGACGCGCTCGCGGCTCGAGCCGATCAGGATCGTGCCGGCCGGCGTGCCCTCGACCACGGGCGAGGCCTGCAGCCCGGCATCGCCGCTGCCGACGTTGTCGACGTACTCTGCGGCGTAGACCTTGTGGTGCACCATGGGCGGCAGCGGCTCGGTCACCATCACGAAGCCGCGACGGGGCATCACCGGCACGTTCACGCCGGCGAGCTCGCCGATGGAGCCGGCCCACGGGCCGGTGGCGTTGACGACGTGCTGCGCGTGGAAGTCGCCCTGCGGCGTGCGCACGCCGATGACGCGCTCACCGGTACCGCTCGGGCCCGAGCGCAGCAGCTCGGTCACGGGTGCGCGCGTCACGAGTCGCGCCCCCAGCTCGCGGGCCAAGCGCAGCAGATGGGCGGCGGCGAGGATCGGCTGCACCTGGCTGTCCTCGGGGTAGAAGGCGGCGCCGAGCGCCCGATCGGTCACGTTCGGCTCGAGTTCGCGCAGGCGATCCTCGTCGAGCCGTTCCGATTCGATGCCGAACTCGCGCTGGGAAGCCGAGAACCGTTCGAGCGAGACGAGGCTCGACTCGCGGGAGGCGACGATGATGCCGCCCTTTCGCTCGAACTCCCAGAGGTGGCCGTGCTCGGCGAGCTCGCCCTGCCAGAGGCCGAGCGAGTAGCGGGTGAGCTCGAGTTCGGGGCCGAGTTCCTTATCGCTGACGAGGATGTTGCCTTCGCACCGGGAGGTCGTGCCGCTGGCCGGCAGGTCGCGCTCCAGCACGGTGACGTCGAGGCCGGCTTTCGCCGCGTAGTAGGCCGTTGCGCAGCCGATGATGCCTGCGCCGACGATCAGCACATCGCTCGTCCGTGTCATTCGCCCCCGGGTGCCTTTCCGTCTGGCCCGCCTTCTGCGGGTTCCGAATCCTCCGCACCGGTCGCCCAGAGTCTGCGCGCGTGGCCGATGTGGGTGCGCATGAGCTGCTCGGCGGCCTCGCCGTCGCCGTCGCGCAGCAGCTGCAGCAGCTCGTGGTGCTCGTGCGCCGACTTCGCGAGGCGGCCGGAGCGGGCGAGCGCGGCGATGCCGTAGAGACGCGTCCGGCGGCGCAGCGAGGTTGCGAGCTCGACGAGCTGCGGGTTGTCGAGGAAGGAGAGCACGCGCGCGTGGAATTCGCGATCCCCGCGCAGGTACTCGCCCATGTCTTCGCGCTCGGCGGCGCGGAGGCACGCGTCGGCGACTCGGGTGAGCTCGGGCATGGCCGATGCGGGGATGCCGCCGGCGAGCAGACGCATGGCCGGTGGTTCGAGCATGAGGCGGATCTGGGCGAGGTCGTCGAGATCCTTGTCGCTCATCGTCGTGATGCGGAAGCCCTTGTTCTTGACCGTCTCGACGAGACCTTCGCGCACGAGATCCATCATGGCCTCGCGCACGGGCGTCGCCGAGACGCCGAGCGCCTGGCCGAGGGCGGGCGCCGACACCAGCTCGCCTTCCGAGAGCTCGCCCGTGATGATCGCCGTGCGCAGCTGCTCGAGCACGGTCTCGCGCAGGTTGAGCGGCCGCTTGACGGGGGCGAGCGGGGTGTTGGAGGAAGAGTTGCTGGGCGAGGTCATGCTGGCTCCTAGTTCGGCGCGCCCGTGTTGCCGCCTGCGTTGAAGACAGCGGTCGCGCAGACCAAATCCTCCCACGACATGCCCACGCCCGTGTAGAAGGCAGGCCGACCGGGGGTGCGAGCGAACTCGCCGCGGGCCAGATCGCGCAGGTTCGCGACGGGGCGGCCGCCCTGCCAATCGGCTTCCGAGAGCGAGACCAGGTTGCCGTTCTCGCGCTGCGCCGAGGCGCGGCCCTCGACTACGAGGTCGGCGCGGGCGACGAGCGCGTCATCGATCTCGCGCATCTCGAGTCCGTGCGTGCCGGCGGCCGCCACGATCGCGCCGTCGCGCACGAGGGAGCCGTCGAAGAGGGGCGCGCTCGTGCTCGTCACGCAGATGATGATGTCGGCTGCTGCGACGGCGGCTGCGGCGGATCCGTCTCCGACGGGCACAGCGAGGATCTCGCGACCGGCGGTCTCCTCGGCGTCGCGCAGCGAATCGAGCAGCGCCTCCACGCGCTCGGGACGACGCCCGATCACCTCGAAGCTCGCGCCGGGGAACGCGAGCGCGGCGGCCCGGATGTGCGAGGCCGCCTGCACGCCGGCGCCGAATACGAGCACACGAGGATCGGCCGGCAGCTCGTCGCCCGCGGGCGCGAGGGCGGCGAGGCGCCGCACGGCGCTCACGGTGATCGCGGGCGTGCGGATCGCGGTGAGGCTCGCCCCCTCCATGACCGCGACCGGGGCCAGGGTGTCGGAGGAGTAGAGGATGTAGAGGCCCTGGATCTTCTCGAGGCCCCGCGCGGGGTTCTCGGGGGCGATCGTGAGCGCCTTGAGCCCGCTGAACGCAGGGCCCTGTGCAGGCATCAGCAGGAACTCGCCGCCCGGCGCCGGTGCGAAGAGGCGGGGCCCGTCGTTCTCGGGGTCGATGCCCTGCTCGGCGCGCACGGCGTCACCGTCGATGCGTTCGGCATCGGCGGTGGAACGCGCAGTATCCATGGGGGCGCCGAGAAGCGCGGCGTCCACGGCGTCCATGGCGGCGTCGAGCGGCAGTAGACGCCGAACGTCGTCGGCGGTGAAGAACGGGAGCGCGGTGCTCACAGCAGAAACCCCCTCGGGAACGGATCGCTCGGATCGAGCATGTACTGCGCGGTGCCCGTCACCCAGGCCCGGCCGGTGATGGTCGGGATGACGGCCGGGATGCCGGCGACCTCGGTCTCTTCGACGAGGCGCCCGACGAAGCGCGAGCCGATGTACGACTTGTTGACGAAGTCGGTGTGCAGCGGCAGCTCGCCGCGTGCGTGCAGCTGCGCCATGCGGGCGCTCGTGCCGGTGCCGCAGGGGCTGCGGTCGAACCAGCCCGGGTAGATGGCCATCGCGTGCTGCGACTCTCGCGCCGTCGAACCGGGCGCCTTCAGGTAGACGTGGTGGCACTGCCGGATGTCGGCGCGCTCCGGGTGCACCGGCTCGTCGGCGGCGTTGATCGCCTCCATGATCGCGAGGCCGGCATGGATCAGCTCGTCCTTGTTCGAGCGATCCTCGCGCCACTCCACCGGCCTGCCCTCGAAGCTGAGGCTCTCGAGATCGACGACCGCGTAGAAATTGCCGCCGAAAGCGAGATCGTAGCCGACCGTGCCGTAGCCCGGCACCTCGACCTCGGCGTCGAGCCGCACCGAGAAGCTCGGCACGTTCGTGATGGTGACGCTGTCGGCATGACCGTCGCTCACCTCGACTTCGGCGATCACGAGGCCGGCGGGGGTGTCGAGACGGATCGTGGTGACGGGCTCGGTCACCTCGACCATGCCGGTCTCGACGAGCACGGTAGCGACGCCGATGGTGCCGTGCCCGCACATCGGCAGGCAGCCCGACACCTCGATGTAGAGCACGCCCCAGTCGCAGTCCGGGCGCGTGGGCGGCTGCAGGATCGCGCCGCTCATCGAGGCGTGACCGCGCGGCTCGAACATGAGCAGCTCGCGCAGATCATCGCTGTGCTCCATGAACCAGGTGCGGCGCTCCGCCATGGTGTCGCCGGGGAACACCCCGACGCCGCCCGTGATGACACGGGTCGGCATGCCCTCGGTGTGGGAATCGACGGCGTGGAAGACGCGGCTGCTGCGCATGTGTTGCCTCTCTCGGAGTCGGGAAGGGATCGAGGCGGTCGCCGCCTCGATCCCCGATCCTCGTCGTGTTAGCTGAGCGCTTTCAGGCTACTTGTCGTAGCCCTTGGCAGCTGCGGCCTTGGTGTCGGCGACGATCCTGTCGGCGATGTCCTGGGCGAGCGGGAGGCGCGGCGGACGGCAGGCGCCGCCCTTGCGGCCGAGCACGTCCATCGAGAGCTTGATCGCCTCGACGAACTCGGTGCGCGAGTCCCAGCGCAGCAGCGAGTGCAGATCGCGGTAGATCTGCTGGCCGCGCACGAGATCCTGCACATCGCCCGAGGTGCAGAGGTTGAAGAGCTCGATGCAGCTCTGGGGGATCGCGTTCGGGTAGCCCGAGACCCAGCCGACGGCGCCGGCGAGGCCGACCTCGAGCACCGTGTCATCGGTGCCGATGAGGATGTCGATGTCGGGCACGAGCTCCTTGATCTCGTAGATGCGACGAGGATCGCCCGAGAACTCCTTGATGCCGACCATGTGGCCGGCGTTGAAGATGTCCGCGACGAGCTCGGGCACCAGGTCGACCTTGGTGTCGATCGGGTTGTTGTAGGCCACGACGGGCAGGCCGACGCTGGCGACCGTCTTGTAGTGGTGCTTGACCTGCTCGTGGTTCGCGCGGTACACGTTCGGGGGCAGCTGCATGACGCAGTGCGCGCCCGCCTCGGCGGCCTGCTCGGCCCAGTGCGCGGACTGAAGCGCACCGTAGGCGCCGGTGCCCGCCATCACGGTGAAGCCCTCGGGGGAGGCCTCGACGGCGGTCTTCACGACCTGGGCGCGCTCGATGTCGCTGAGGTTCTGGTACTCGCCGAGCGAGCCGTTGGGGGCGACGCCGTCGCAGCCGTTCTCCGCAAGCCAGGCCACGTGCTCGGCGAAGGAGTCGTAGTCGACGGACATGTCGTCGTTGAAGGGCAGCGCGGTGGCGACGATGACGCCGTGCCAGGGCTTCTTTTCGGTCATGGTGTTGGTCCTTTCGGGCTGGCGCGGCGTGCGCCGGGGAAGTGCTCGGGGCGCGCTGGGAAGCGCTGGCATCACATATAAAGTGTGACATTGCACAGAGTAGCACGTTGGCGCATCGGATGGGAATGCCCCGGGAGCTACTGCCTCCCGGCGTCGATCTCGCGCGCATGAACGCGCACGAGGTCTTCGATCAGTTCGTCCGGGAGGGGCTGCTCCAGGGTGAAGCGGATCGCGTGCTCGGTGGTCGTGTAGTCGGAGAGGCGATC
>JBEBTD010000166.1:0-4884 GCA_040393965.1 Leucobacter soli
AGGATGGTCGGGTCACCCGCGACGGGCGCGCGCTCTTCGACTTCGATGTCACCGGCGGCGACTTCACGGTCGACGGGCGCACCGTCGGCTACGACCTCGCCGTGCGAGGAACCGGAGACTCTACGCAGACCGTCACCGCCACCGCGGTGCTTGGCCCGGCCAACACAGGGGGTGCGATGTGCGCATCATGACGACTTCGCGAATCCGCGAGCGGCTGCGCGACGAGCGTGGCATCGCGCTGCCGATGGTGCTCACCATCTTCATTGTCGGTGTCGCGTTGATTACTGCTTTCCTCGTCGCGATCGTCGGCTCTGCCAACGTGAGCAACATCACCCGTACGGGCATCCAGTCGCAGGCCGCCGCCGACGCCGGCATCGCCGCGGCGCAGGTGATCCTGCCCGCAAGAGCCGCGGCCGGAGAAGACTTCTGCGCGAGGCTCGCAGACGGCAGCCTGGAGAGCAGCCTGACCAGCCAGGTTCCCCGATACCGGGTGAGCGGATCCTGCGACCTGAGTGCTACCCCGCAGACCGTCACCATTGTCTCGGAGGGGCACGACCCCTCCGAGAATTCGACGACTGTCGTAGAGGCGACCTTCGAGATTGCGGTCGACAGCGGGGGAGGCGACGAGCCGGCCGGCAGGGACAGCATCGTCGATTTCGGCGGGTCGGGCGACACCGTCATCCACAACGGCATCACGCTGCGCCTGCTCGACGGCGACCCGCCCACGAACGTGACGGTGCGCCAGCAGAACTACACCTGCAGCGTCATCGTGCCGGGCAATATCATCGCCTCCGGCAACGTCTCCACCAACCCGTGCGTGGTCAACGGCAACGTACACATCGGCGGCACCTTCGTCACCAACAACAGCGGTAGCAACGTCATCACCGGTACGCTGACCGCCGCCGGGTCGGGCCCCCACGTGCTCAGCGGCACGATGGGCAGCACGGTGAGGATCAACGGCTCTGCGAACCTGCACAACAGTGCAGTGGTCAAGGGCGACCTGATCGTGTCGGGCTCCGGCACCACCGTCATCAGCGGCACCGTCGAGGGGAACGTGACCTCGGGTGGCCCGGTGATCCTGAATCAGGGCGCGACCGTGAAGGGCAACCTCGTCTCGTCGAGCACCGCCATCGCCTCGGGGGGCGACAACAAGGCCACCCTCGAGATCAAGGGCACCGTCGAGGGCGACGCCAAGACCAACGGCAACGTCTACATACCCGACAACGGCAACGGTGCCTGGGTGAAGGGCAGCGTGTTCGCGACAGGTACGGCGGCGACCACGGTCTCGAACCGGGTCGACGGCAACGTGACCGCGCGCGGGACTGTCACGGTCAGTCGTTGGCATCTGGCCTTCCCGGGACGCATCATGTCGGGCGGGGCCGTCTCGCTGATCGGCAACAACAGCGTGGGCGCCGCCCTTTCCGGCTGCACGGTCGGCAGTGTGACCAATAGCATCACCTGGAACCAGGCACCTTCGGGCATGGACGCCAAGAAGTGCCAGATTCAAGCTTCTGCCCTGCAGTTCGAGACGCTCACCGCGCCGGCGCCCGTCACCGGGCCCGAGATCAACGGCTGGCAAGCCTACGAATACGACGCGAGCAAGTGGATCGGCTTCGCGAAACCCAGCGTGACCTGCAGTCAGTGGAACGCCTGGTCGGGTACCGGTGGTGCCCCGCTCGAGAACCTTACGGAGAACACGGTCTTCGACTTGCGCGGGTGCAGCAATGCCGGCCTTAATCGCACCTTCGAGATCGGCCACGATGTGGTGTTCCTCGTGAACTCCATCAACCTCAACCAACTGCGTATCAACGCCAAACCGAATACCTCGCCCAAGGTGTGGTTCATCCAGCCCGGGAACGCTGCCGGCGGCAACCCGGTCTGCCCCAACCCGGGCAACACCGCGGTGAACTTCGAAGGCAGCAAGCTCACGGGCGTCATTACCACCGTCTACACCCCATGCACCGTGAACGTCAGCAGCACCGAGTTCACCGGCAGTATCTACGCCGGCCGCATCACGACCGGCGGTGCCACGACGCTCACCTTCGCGAGCGTCGGCATCCCCGGCTGGGCCGGCAACTCGGGCGGTGGCGGTGGCGGTGGGGGGAGCGGCCTGCCCTCCTTCGTCGACCCCAGCCAGCCGATCTCGCAGCGCAACGTCGACTGATCTGGGTAGTGGGCTCCCCAATATGCTGAACGGATGACCGCGCTGATCCCTCCGCATTGGCTCGTCATCGCGGCGGGTGCCTTCGGGCTGCTCATTGGCTCGTTCCTCAACGTCGTCGTCTGGCGCGTACCGCGAGGCGAGTCGCTGCTGCCCGCGAGCCACTGCCCGCACTGCGATGCGCCGATCCGCTCTTGGCAGAACGTTCCCGTCATCTCGTGGGTTGCACTGGGCGGCCGCTGCGCGAGCTGCCGAGAGCGGATCAGCGCGCGGTACCCGCTCGTCGAGCTGGGCACTGGTGCGGCTTTCGCTCTGGTCGCCTGGTGGTGGGTCTCATTCGTCGGCGGGCCGTTGCCGGCCGTGGATGCCACGCAGCACGTGCCCACGATCGTCGCGTGGTGGCTCGCACTCGGCGCCTATCTGTGGTTCGCTGCCGCGGGCGTCGCGCTCACCCTCATCGACCTCGACCACCAGCGGCTTCCCGACGCCGTCGTGCTGCCCGGGCTCGTCGTCGTCCTCGTCCTGCTTTCCGCCTCCGCTATCCTCTCGGGCGAGTGGAGCCGCGTCGGCTCCACCCTGGGCGCCGCTGCTGCGCTCTTCGCCCTCTACTTCGTCGTCGCGCTCGTGTACCCGCGCGGGATCGGCGGAGGCGACGTGAAGCTCGCGCCGCTCGTCGGTGCAGCCCTCGGCTTCGTCGGCTGGGGCGCGGTCGCGGTCGGCGCCTTCGCCGGCTTCCTGCTCGGCGCCGTCTATGGATCGGCTCTCATCGCTCTACGCCGAGCCACCCGCAAGAGCGGCATTCCATTCGGGCCGTTCATGCTCGTGGGCTCGTGGATCGGCATCGCCTGGGGGCAGCCCCTCATGGGTGCCTATCTGTCACTGTTCGGCCTCGGGTAAGCCGCCGGGATACGGGGTTTCGACACAGCCTCCCGATAGACTGGACATATCGGATTGTGTCGAGCAAGGCTTTACCGGCCGTGCGAGTCCGAGCAGCCGCGAGGCGAATCGCACTTTTGGGGGAGAGATGGCGGGAACGACAGTCGGGCTCGACATATCGAGCCGTCGTCTGCTCGCCGCCGAGGTATCCGGCGCCGGTACCAGGAAGCCCACACTGGTCAAGGCCGCCTCCGTGCCTCTGCCGGAGGGCGCTGCGCGCGACAGCGAGGTCATCGACATCGCGGCGGTCTCGGCGGCTCTCGAGGCACTGTGGGCCAAAGCGAAATTCGGCAGCAAGCGAGTCGTTCTGGGCGTGGGCAATCAGCGCGTGCTGGTACGCGATCACGTCGTGCCCGAACTGCCGGCGAACCAGCTGCGCCAGGCGCTTCGCTACCAGGTCGCCGACCTGCTCCCGGTGCCGGTGGGGGAGACGATCCTCGATTTCTATCCCATCGAGCCAGTGGCCGACAGCGCGCCTCCGCAGATGCGCGGCTTGCTCGTCGCGGCCCTGCGAGAGCGCGTCGAGACGGACGTCGCCACTCTCGCGGATGCCGGCCTCAAAGTGGTTGGGGTCGATCTCTCACCGTTCGCCGCGGTGCGGGCCCTCGCTCTCGGCGACGGGCTCGCAAGCACGCGGACGGTCGTCTCGATCGGCCCGCGCACCGCGCATATCGTCGTGGTGCGCGATGGAGTTCCACAGTTCGTGCGCATTGTGCCGGTCGGAGGCGAGAACGTGACCGACGCCATCGTGGAGAGCCGGAACATGAGCCGCGAGGAGGCCGAAGAGCTGAAGCACCGCGTGGGTGTGATGCACGGTGGCAGCGAGCAGTTCACAGGCGTCACCGCGGCCATGATCGAAGCGCTGAACGGCATCTTCGCCTCGATCCGCAGCACACACAACTACTACCGAACCAATTACTCCGACGCCGAGATCTCTGAGATCGTGCTGCTCGGATCAGAGACCAGGATGCCCGGGTTCGCGGAGGCGCTCTCGGAGAGCGCGGGCCTTCCGGTGGTCGCGGGCAACCCGCTCACGGGCCTGCGAATCGGAGGGAGCCTCGATGCGGATCTGCTTGCCCCGCTCGAAGCGGATCTCGCCGTTCCCGTCGGTCTTGCGTTGGGGAGCAGGTGAGCTATGGCTGAGAATCGGAAGCCGATGAAGCGGGGCGCTCGCAACCAGGTGGTCTACGGGGCTCCGCCGAGTGTCGACCTGCTGCCCAAGGAGCAGCGGGCTGAGCTGCAGCACGACCGCATGATGCCGAAGCTGCTGCTCGCCATCGTCGGCAGCGCGGTGGTCGCGGGCCTCATCTGGGCCGCCGGCATGCTGCCCGGCCGGTTCGCCGAGCAGCGCCTGGGCACCGCCGAAGCCGAATCGCAGCGACTGATCTCCGAGCTCGAGAACCTCGGCGAGGTCAGCAGCTCGGTGAGGGATATCTCCGCCCTGGCCGCAGCCCGTGGCCAAGCCACCGCCGACGAAGTGCTGTTCGCAGACGTCAGGGACGCGGTGGTCG
Organism: Leucobacter soli; assembly: GCA_040393965.1. Taxonomy (GTDB): domain Bacteria; phylum Actinomycetota; class Actinomycetes; order Actinomycetales; family Microbacteriaceae; genus Leucobacter; species Leucobacter soli_C. The sequence goes on from JBEBTD010000166.1 coordinate 4,609, forward strand.
CCGCGCTGCCCGGGGACGCCCAACTGGTGAGCTTCTCCGGGGTCCTGGTCTCCTCCGCGACAGAGGCATCGGAGAGCGGGGGCTCCGCGGGGGCCATCGATCTCGGGCCGCTGTGCACCGCCGAGACCGCCTCCCTCACGTTGCGGGTGGCGATCGGCGCGGGGGATCCGGCGGCGTCCTTCCTCGAAACGCTCAAAGGACTCGAAGGTTACGTCTGCGCCGTCACGACCGGGTTCGACGGCGTCGAGGATCCGCGTCTCATGACCGTGCAGGTCG
>JBEBTD010000167.1:0-4880 GCA_040393965.1 Leucobacter soli
GAGGCGAGCAGGATCTCGCGCGCGAAGCGCGGGTCGTCGATCGGCCTGAGCTCGACGCCCTCGGGCGCGTTCACCGCCGCGAGACGCGGCACTAGAGCGATCCCCATACCGGCGGCGACCATGCCGAGCGCGACGGAGTAGTCGTCGGTGCGCACGGCGACCTCGAAGCGGCGGCCGGCGAAGGCGTCGCGCACGACGTCGTCGAGGGTGTCGCCCGGGGTGGCGCTGAACACCCATGGCGAGTCGCCGAGCTCGAGCAGGGAGGCGCGGTCGAAGCGTCGCCGACCGGCCTCGGGGTGCTCGGAGGGCAGGGCGAGCAGCAGCGGATCGGTGAGCAGCGGCACCGTGTGCACCTCGTGCCGGAAGGGCAGGCTGTACCCGCTCGCGGTGTAGACGAGCGCCGCGTCGAGCGTGTGCTGGTTGATGCGGGCGACGAGCGGCGCGATCTCCTCGAGCACCGCGTCGAGCTCGATGCCGACCTCGCGCAGCCGTCGGGCGACCCCTGGCAGCAGTCGGGCGGCGGCGGTGGGGAACGAGCCGAAGCGCAGGCGCACCCGGCCCACCTTCGCGAACTCGCGGACGTCCGCGAGCGCGCGATCGGACAGGGCGAGGATCTCGGTGCCCCGCTCGAGCATCAGCGCACCGGCCGCGGTCAGCGCGCTGCCCCTGCTGGAGCGGGTGAGCAGCGGGGCGCCCACGAGTCGGTCGAGCGCCTTGAGGTGGTAGTCGACCGTCGGCTGGCTCCAGCCCAGTCGGGCGGCGGCACGCGCGACCGAGCCCTCCGACGCCACGGCGGAGAGGGCTTCGAGCTGTCTGGGGTCGATCACGGGGCACTCATCTCGTATGTAGCTGGGGCTATGATCCTCGTCGATTGATACATAGAGTATATGGTGGCTGGCAGGGCATTCGGGGTTCCCCGCCGCGGCCGGCGCAGGCCATGCTGGAAGCATGGATCAGAGCCGCGCCCCCTACGTAGAATCGATTCAGCGCCTCGCCGAGAGCGGGCCGCTGCACGTCATGGTGCCCGGGCATGGCGGCGCCCCCGACGGCGGCGGCCGTCACCTCGCCGAGATCTACGGCGAGAACATCGTGCGCTACGACGTGCCACTCATGCTCGACGGCATCGACCTCGGCGAGCACACTTCGCGGCAGCAGTCTCAGCAGCTCGCCGCAGAGGCATGGGGCGCCCGCCGCGTCTGGTGGCTCACCAACGGAGCCTCGCAGGGCAACCGCACCGCCGCTCTCGCCGTGCGCGGCCTCGGCGAACGGGTGCTCATGCAGCGCAGCTCGCACTCCAGCTTCGCCGACGGCGTGCTGCTCGCGGGCCTCATTCCCGCGTTCGTCGCTCCCAACGTCGACGAGACCCACGGCATCGCGCACGGCCTCACGCCCGAGCGCCTCGAACGGGCGCTGCGAGAAGAGGCCGAGCACGGCCGCAAGCCGACCAGCGTCTACATCGTCTCGCCCAGCTACTTCGGCTCGGTCGCCGATGTGCAGGGGCTCGCAGAGGTCGCGCACGCGCACGACGCGGCGCTCATCGTCGACGGCGCATGGGGGTCGCACTTCGGCTTCCACCCCGATCTGCCCGAAGCGCCCACCCGGCTCGGCGCCGACCTCGTCATCTCGAGCACGCACAAGCTCGCGGGCTCTCTGACCCAGGCCTCGATGCTGCACCTCGGCGACGGCCCCTTCGCCGACCGCCTCGAGCCTCTCGTGGATCGTGCCTACACGATGACCGCCTCAACCTCGGCGAGCTCCATCCTCATGGGCTCCCTCGACCTCGCGCGGCGGGCCCTCATGCAGGGCACCGAGGCGATCGGGGAGTCGCTGCGCTGCGCCGAGCGGCTGCGGGAGCTCCTGCGCGCAGACGAGCGCTTCTCGGTGATCAGCGACGACTTCGGCGACTACCCCGACATCGTCGAGATCGACGCGCTGCGAGTGCCCATCGACGTGTCGAAGCTCGGGCAGAGCGGGCACTGGGTGCGCGATCGCCTCATCGCCGAGCATCGCGTGTTCTTCGAGATGTCGACCGCCACCTCGCTCGTGGCGGTCATCGGCGCGCTCGCCGCGCCCGACGTCGAACAGGTCATGGACGCCCTCAGGGCGGTCGCGGACGAAGCCGATGCACTGCGCGCCGCTGGCCGTGCGGATCAGCTCACCGCATTCCCGCCGCTGCCCGCCGCAGGCACTCTTCGCATGCTTCCGCGCGCGGCCTACTTCGCCGAGAGCGTCGTCGTGACCGCCCATCAGGCGATCGGCCGCATCTCAGCCGACACCCTCGCCGCCTACCCGCCCGGCATCCCGAACCTTGTGCCGGGGGAGGAGATCACCGAGCAGACGGTCACCTTCTTGCAGGCCGTCGCGGCCTCGCCGACCGGCATGGTGCGAGGCGCCGCGGATCCGCTCGTCGCCACCTTCCGCGTCGTGCGGGATCCGGTGACGGCGGCCCTGCAGAGCTGACGGCTGCGCGGCACGCGGCCCCGCAAGAGGCCATTCTCGATACCTGCTCCCGGAGGCGAGCACTCGGTATCGCTCTCGAATAGCTGCTCGGGGCCGCTCGAAGCGCGCTCAGCGTCCTGGGAACTGCGGTTTGCGCTTCTCGAGGAAGGCGGCGGTGCCCTCCAGCATGTCGGGAGTGCCGAATCGCTCGGCGAAGGCGGCGGCCTCGAGGCGCAGCCCCTCATCGGTCGGAAGATGCCGCGCCTCGCGCACGGTGCGCTTCGCGCTCGCGACCGCGACCGGAGACTGCGCGACCACGAGCGCGAGGCTCGCACTGGCGGCCTCGCGCAGCGCGTCGATGTCGGGCAGCACCCGCAGCACCAGGCCGAGTCGGAGCGCCTCGGCGGCGTCGATGCGGCGCCCGGTGAGGATGAGCTCGCGGGCGGCGGCGATGCCGATGTACTGCGAGAGACGCACGGTGCCGCCGAAGCCGGGGATGAGGCCGAGTGCGACCTCGGGTTGGCCGAAGCTCGCGTTCTCTGAGGCGAAGATGTAGTCGCAGGCGAGCGCGAGCTCGCAGCCGCCGCCGAGCGCGAAGCCGTTGACGGCCGCCACGACGGGGATCGGCAGGGTCTCGATCCAGGAGGTGAGCTGTTGCGTCTCGCTCGCGTAGGCCCGCGCCTGAGCGGGGCTCATCTCATGCATGGCCGAGATGTCGGCACCGGCGACGAAGGCCTTGGGGCCGGTGCCGGTGAGCACGACCCCGCGGATCGACCAGTCCGGCTCGCCGTTCGCGTCTTCCTCGGCGGGCGTGCCGAGGTGCTCGCGCAGGGCGCCGAACACCTCGCGCAGCTCCGAGATGACCGCGGGGGAGAGCGCGTTGAGCACGGCCGGACGGTCGACGGCGACCGTCAGCAGGGCGTCGTCCACGGTAAGGTCGAGGGTCTCGAACTCCCGCTCGGCGAGCCGCCGTGCCAGCGTCATGGGACTAGCTGTTCTTCTTCTCGAAGAGGTTGCCGACGAGCTGGGCGAGCACCAGCACGACGACGAGCAGGATGGCGCCCGTGACCAGGATGCCCACGACGTTCATGGGCTGACCGACGGTCGAGAACGCGTCGGCGGGATTGTACTTCTCGACGCCCTCACCGGCCGCGCTGGCGAATGCGGGGCTCGCGATAAAGAGCGAGACGAAAGCGGCGGTGATCGCGGTGGCGATTCGGGTGAAGATCTTCACAGATGACTCCTCGCGGGGCATGAGACGGTTGATCCCATTCTAGGCCGAGCCCGGCCGCCCGTCCGAATCGCGGCGCTCAGGCCGGCGCGGTCGCCTGCGCGAAGCCGAACGGGGCCTCGTCGATCCCGTGGAACCCGGCCCACTCCGCGGCCCGGCGCTGCAGCGCTTCGAGTCCGTCGTCGATTCGTTCCCCCGGCAGCGGGGTGCCGACGAGTCCCTGCCCCTTCCGCGTGCCCCGCCTCCAGGTGCCCACGACTCGACCGGATCGCACGATCGTCGCGAGGAACATGCCGTTGCGGCCGGGCACGATGCGGTCGAAGTGCTCGGGCGCGAGCTGCGGCGCGCGATCCTGATAGCCGAGCAGATGCTCGTCGAAGGCGGGCAGCAGCAGCCAGTCGGGCTGGCACGCGCCCGCGGCCCGCTCGAGCGAGGACGGGGCGGCCCACAGCTCGACGGGCTTCTCCGCATCCGTGAGGGCGACTCGAACCAGGCGGCCGGCCTCGGCGGCGTGCGCGAGCCCCTGCTTCGCCTCGCGCGTGGTGAGACCGCTCCACCAGGCGAAGTCGCGGGTCGTGACGGCGCCGCGAGCGCCGGCGTAGCGCGCCGCGAGCTCGGCGAGCGCCTCGTCGCCGCGAAGCTCGCGGGGGTGCTCGATCCACTCCTCGGCGGAGACCAGACGGGGTTCGCCGCCCTCGGAGACCGGCCCGAACACCGCGAGCCCGTTCTGGCAGAGCCACCAGATCACGTGGTAGCGCCAGTTGCCGCGGGTCTCGATGCCGGCCTCGTCCCAGACCGCGGCCAGTTCGTCTCGATCAAGGCTGCGGCCACCTCGCAACGCCTCGAGCGAGACGTCGACGAGACGATCGAGCGTCGCGTCATCGAGACCGAGGAAGGCCCGGCGCTTCACGGCGCCAGGCAGCACGCGATGATTCGTCACCGATTGGATCCACCCGATGTCCTCCGCGGGCACGATGTGCAGGGTTCCCCGCATGGGCCAGGAGCGCACCACGGCGCCGCGGGCGAACGCCGCGTGCACATCTTCGACCGCGGTGCCGGGCGTGCGCACGCTGAGCGCCCAGCGGGCCGAGCGCCAATCCTGCCCCTGCAGGGCGAGCAGGCGGCTCGCGGTGTCGGCGAGCCGGGCTACGGCGTCGCGCGGATCGCGGCCGCCCGGATCCTCGTCATCGCCTGCGACGGCCAGCCCGAG
>JBEBTD010000168.1:0-4875 GCA_040393965.1 Leucobacter soli
GTGAGAAGCTAGGAGCACTACTCACCGGTGTTGCGATAGCCCCCTGAAACCGCCTGTGGAGGAAGGGCGATATATGACCGGCCCAGGCGCCCCGCACGGAATTCGCGAAACTTCGTCTGCCTATAACAGCGTCTTCAGCGGACGAAGTTTCGCGGATTCGGGGTAGGCGGGGTGCGCTACGGGCGGAATAGGGTTCTGCGCTCGGGCGGGGAGCCAAGAGGATCCGGTGCTCAGACCCGGTCGAGGGCCGAGCGCAGATCCCGGATCAGGTCGTCGACGCTCTCGAGGCCGACGGAGAGGCGCACGAGGCCCGGAGTGATGCCGAGGCGCTCGTTGATCTCGCTCGGGAAGGTCGAATGCGTCGAGGTCAGGGGGTGGATCGCCATCGAGCGGGTGTCGCCGATACCGGTCATGCGGGAGAACAGGCGCAGGCCGTTCACGAACTCGCGAGCCCCGTCGATGCCCCCTCGCACGGTGACGCCGAACACGCTGCCCGTCCGCGCGTACCCTGACGCATCGACGCCGTAGTCCCGCGCGGCGGTCTCGTAGAGCGGGTTCGACGGCAGCCCCGAGTAGTCGACCTTCTCGACTTCGGGCTGATCCTCGAGCCATCTCGCGATCGCGATGGACGAGTCGACGTGCCGCTCCATGCGCAGCGAGAGCGTCTCCATGCCCTGGTGCAGCAGGAAGCCGTGCAGCGGCGAGAGCGTCGGGCCGATGTCGTTGACGACCGACTCGCGCACCGCTCGGGCGTAGGCGCCGCGGCCGAAGCGATCGAGCATCGAGGGCACGCCGGGGCGCGACGATCGCGTGATGAGCGGATACGAGCGCCCCGCCCGCTCGGCCGTCTCCCAGTCGAAGCGGCCGCCGTCGATGATGGCCCCGCCGACGGCCGAGCCGTGCCCCGTGAGGAACTTCGTGGTCGAGTGCACGATGATGTGTGCCCCGTGCTCGAAGGGTCGGATGAGGGCCGGCGTGCCGACCGTGTTGTCGACCACGACGGGCAGGTGGTGGCGCGCGGCGACCTCGGCGATGCGCCGCAGATCGGTCACGTCGTTGCAGGGATTGGGGATGGTCTCGGTGTAGATCGCCTTCGTGCTCGGGCGGATCGCGCGCTCCCACTCGGCGTCGTCGTCGGCGTCCCACACGTAATCGAAGTCGATGCCGAAGCGCTGGAAGCTGCGCCCGAAGAGAATGCGGGTGCCGCCGTAGATCGAGGCCGTCGAGACGATGTGGTCGCCGTGCTGGGCGAGGCCGAGCAGGGCGGCGCTGATCGCGGCCTGACCGCTCGCAACGGCGACCGCGACCGTGCCGCCCTCGAGCGAGGCGAGCCGTTCCTCGGCGACCCAGTTCGACGGGTTGCCCTGCCGGGAGTAGATCGGGGCATGTTCGCTTGGCGACAGGGCGTAGCCCTGGCGGCGAACTGCCGCGGCCTCACCAGGTCGCTGCTCGCTTGGCGAGGCCGCCGTCTCGCCGCCGCGTCCGGGCTCGTCCTCGGTGCGCCAGTGGATGCTGCCGTTGAATCGGCTCACCTGATCGTCGAAGTCCTCGAAGAGGTAGCCGGCGGAGAGCGCGATCGGTGGCACGCGCAGCCCGTGATTCTTGTCGGGGTACTCGCCCGCGTGCACCTGTCTGGTGTCGAAGCCGAAGCCTTCCCAGTCGTAGATCGGCGTCTCGGCGCTCATGCGCGCGTCCCTTCGGCGGCGGCCAGCAGGGCGGAGATGCGGTCGACGCCCTGCACGATGGTGTCGGGGGCGCAAGCGAGGTTGACGCGGGCGAAGCCTTCGCCTCCCGTGCCGAAGTGGCGCCCGTCGTTCAGCGCGACGCGCGCTTCGGCGAGGATCGCGGCCGCCGGGTGCTCGCCGAGACCCGTGCCGCGCAGGTCGATCCATGCGAGGTAGCCGGCGCTGCCGGGGCGGTAGCCGACGCCGGGCAGACGATCCTCGACCAGCCGGGCGAAGAGCGCCTGATTCGCCTCGATCTGCGCGACCGCGCGGTCGAGCCAATCGAGGCCCTCGGTGAAGGCGGCGACGTTCGCGTGCAGTCCGAGGATGCTCGTGCGGGTCACCGTCTCGGGTGGCAGCTTCTCGAGCTCATGGTTTGCGCGGTCATCGGCGGCCACGATCACGGAGCACTTCGCCCCGGCGAGGTTGAAGCCCTTGCTCGCGGAGGCGGTCGTCACGGCGAGCGCGCCCGCCTCGGCGGCGAGCGGGGCGAAGGGAGTGAAGACGATGCCTTCGTGGGTGAGCGGGGCGTGGATCTCGTCGCTCACCACGAACACGTCGTGCTCGGCAGCGAGCCGGGCGAGCGCGGCGAGCTCGTCGCGCGAGAAGGGCACACCGTGGGGGTTGTGCGGGTTGCAGAGGATGAAGGCGTCGATGCCGCTCTCGCCCGCGAACTCGCGCTCGATCGCTGCGAGGTCGAGTGCGGCAGGGGCGCTCCCCGGGTCGAGCAGCGGGATCTCGACGACCTCGAAGGGGAGCTCCTCGAGCATCTCGAAGAAGCCCGGATAGCAAGGGGTCGGCAGGGCGAGTCGTCCGCCGCGGGGCCGGGCCGCTCGGATCGATTCGACGACGCCGGTCGCGACATCGGTTGCGAGGTGCACGTGGGGGGCGAGGATCTCCCAGCCCCAGCGTTCCCGGGCGAAGCCGGAGAATGCGGCCGCGAGGGGGCCGGGCCCGTCGAGATAGCCGGTGTCGCTCGCCTCGACCGCGCGCACGAGGGCTCGGCGGATCTCGGGGGCGACGGCGAAGTCCATCTCGGCGACGAACATCGGCAGCGCGTCGGCGGGGTAGCGCGTCCACTTGACGCTGTGCCGGCGGGTGCGCAGCAGCGCGGGGTCGAGTTCGCTCCAGGGCGTGCCCGAGGGGTCGGTGCCCGTGCCGAGCGCCGCCCGGTAACAGTCGTCTAGGCCGTTCATGCGACCATTCTGTACCCGGGCGCGGCCGCCCGGCCCGTGGCGAGTCACACCGCGTAACGAAGCGCGTCTGCGTTCTCAGCGGGTCTCGGCGGAGCGGCGCACATGGTCGCGGGCGTGCTCGATCGCTGGTTCGAGCTCGGCGAAGAGGTGGCTCGGGTGCCGTAGCGCGGCGATCACCCCGAGGCCTTCGAGCAACGTCCGGTGCTCGGGGCGCACTCCCTTGATGAGCACCGTCACCCCGCGCCGTTCGAGAGCGACGACGAGCTCGCCGAGCGCGTTCGCCCCGGTCGCGTCGATGATCTGCAGCTTCGAGAGGCGCAGGATGACGACGTCGACGGCTGAGCGCTTCGCTCCGCCCGCCTCGCCCTCCGCGGCGATCTCGTCGAGCAGCGGCTCGGCGGCGCCGAAGAAGAGCGAACCCTCGATGCGGAAGAGCGCGATCCGTTCGTCGCCGGGCGCAGCGGGCCCGGGGAGCGGCTCGCGGTGCGCGCCGCTCGCACGGCTGAGCGTACGCAGGGCGAAGAACGCGGCGACGGCGATGCCGATGCCGACCGCGACGACGAGGTCGAAGATCACGGTGACAAGCGCGGTGACGATGAAGACGGCCGCGCTCGAGCGGCCCGAACGGGCAACGCGGCGGAAGGTCGAGATCGACACCATGCGCGCCGCCGTCACCATGAGCACCCCGGCGAGTGCGGCGAGGGGGATCTGCGACACGATGCCCGCCGCGGCGAGCACGATCACAAGCAGCAGCGCCGCGTGCACGATCGCCGCGAGCCGGGTGCGCGCCCCGCTGCGCACGTTCACCGCCGTGCGGGCGATCGCCCCCGTGGCCGGCATGCCGCCGAAGAATCCCGCCGCGATCGATGCGAGGCCCTGCCCGAACAGCTCCCGGTCGGCGTTCAGCGATCCCGTGTTGCTGAGCGAGGCCGCGACCCGGGCCGACAGCAGCGATTCGATCGCGGCCAGTGCGGCGACCGCGGCCGCCGGGGCGGCGAGCGCCGCGAGCAGCGAGGGTTCGAGCGAGGGGAGCGCGGGTGCCGGCAGCGAGCCCGGGAGCTCGCCGATGGTCTCCAGCGGGAGTCGCAGCATTCCGCAGAGCAGGGACACGACGAGGATCGCGATGAACGAGCCGGGCAGCGCGGGCAGCCATCGCGAGAGAGCGAGCATGATCGCGGACACCAGGATCACCGCGCCGAGCGGGAGCAGCGCCTGCGGCCAGCTCGCCTCGCCGAGCACCTGCCAGCCGGCGACGAGCGCGTTGGTCGAGTGCCCGCCGATGCCGACGCCGAGCGCGGAGGGGATCTGCTGCAGGAAGATGATGATGCCGATGCCGGCCGTGAAGCCCTCGATCACCGGCCAGGGCAGATAGCTGAGGGCCCGCCCGAGGCGCAGGACGCCCGCGAGCACCACCATCACGCCCGCCATCAGGGCGACGGTGGTCACCGCTCCCGCGCCGTGCATCGCGACGATGGGCGCGAGCACCACGACCATCGCCCCGGTCGGCCCCGAGACCTGCACGTTCGAGCCGCCGAACACCGCGGCGACGAACCCCGCGATGATCGCCGTGACGAGGCCCGCCTCGGCGCCCACGCCCGAGCTCACCCCGAAGGCGAGCGCGAGCGGCAGCGCGACGATGCCGACCGTGACGCCGGCCAGCAGATCCGCGCGCCAGCTCCGCCCCAGGCCGCGGTAGTCCTCGCGGCTCGGCAGCAGGAAGCTCCAGGCCCTCGTCGAAGCGGTCATCGTCGCACTGCGATCCTCGTCGAAGCTACTTGACGACCGGGAAGGTGCCCGTCGGCGTCTCGCCCTCGTCGTACACGTCCGACGGAGCGCCGATGATCTTCGGGTCGGGCGTGCCGACCACGCGATGGTCCTTGTTCGGGTAATCGAAGCGCGAGAGCACCCAGCGCATCGCCTCGAGGCGGGCGCGCTTCTTGTCGTTCGACTTCACG
>JBEBTD010000169.1:0-4872 GCA_040393965.1 Leucobacter soli
AGGTTGAAGAAGGTCGTCTTGCCGGCGCCGTTCGGGCCGATGAGCGCGGTGATCGCGCCCCGCTGCACCTCGAGGTGCTCGACGTTCACCGCCGTCATACCGCCGAAGCGCCGTTCGATGCGGTCGACGGTGAGGATGGGGTCGGGCTTCGCCACCCCCGGGATCTGCTCGAGTCTGCGCAGCTCCGTGCGCAGCGCCTCGCGGTCGTAGGGGTAGTCCTGCGCGCCGGGCCGGCGTGCGGCGGTCATCGATTCAGACATTGAACGACAGCTCCTTCTTGTTGCCGAGGATGCCCTGCGGCCTGAAGATCACGAGGAGCATCAGGGCCACGCCGACGAGCACCCAGGCGAGCTGCTCGGTCTGCGAGGCGCTCAGCACGCTCCTCGGGACGAACTCGGCGACGACGGTGGTGAGGGCGACGCGCACCGCGAAGAAGATCAGGGTGCCGAGCAGCGGGCCGAAGATGGTCGCCGCGCCGCCGAGCAGCACGATCATCCAGAGGTTGAACGTCATGGGGCGACCCATCATGTCCGGTTGCATCGAGGAGGGCAGGGTCATCACGATGCCGCCGATCGCGCCCATCGCTCCGCCCAGGATGAGGGCCTGGATCTTGTAGCTGAAGGAGCTCTTGCCGAGGCTGCGCACCGCGTCCTCGTCTTCGCGGATGCCCTTGAGCACTCGACCCCAGGGGCTGCGCATGAGCAGCCACGCCAGCAGCAGGAAGAGCACGACGATGCTCCAGGCCACGAGCCTGACCCACCAGTCGTTGCCGCCGTTGTTCGGGTAGGTGATGCCGAGCAGCGTGGTCGTTCCGTCAGGCAGGAAGGAGAGCTCGGTGAACACCCCGCGGTAGTCGCGGCTGTGGATGCCGAGCGGGCCGCCGGTGACGTCGGAGAGCATCGACATCTTCAGGATCATCCTGATGATCTCGGCCGCCGCGATCGTCACGATAGCGAGGTAGTCGCCGCGCAGCTGCAGCGTCGGGATGCCGAGCACGAGCGCGAACGCCACGGCGGCGAGGATCGCGATCAACAGTCCCGGCCAGAAGCCGAGGCCGAAGTACGACACCGACACGCCGAAGCCGTAGGCGCCCATGAGCATGAAGCCGGCCTGGCCCATGTTCATGAGTCCGGTGAATCCGAAGTGGATGTTGAGGCCGATGGCGGCGAGCACGAATGCCGCCGTGGTCGGCGAGATCAGCGTCTGAACGATGCTGGTGAGAAGTCCGGTCCAGAAATCCATGATGCGCTCCTAGCCGATCCGCTCTTTACGACCGAAGATGCCCTGCGGTCTCACCAGCAGGATGAGGATGAGGAGAAGCAGCGCGGTCGCGTACTTGAGGTCGCCTGGCAGCCAGATGTTGGTGAGCTCCACCATCATGCCGACGATCATGGAGCCGACGAACGCGCCGAACGCGGTGCCCAGGCCGCCGAGGGTGACGGCGGAGAAGAAGAGCAGCAGCATCTGTCCGCCGGTGAAGAAGGTCAGGCCGTTGAAGACGAGGCCGAGGAAGAGGCCGGAGAGGCCCGCGAGGCCCGCCCCCACGATCCAGACCACGTTGATGACCCGGTCGACGTCGATGCCGGATGCCTTCGCGAGTGCGGGGTTGTCGGCGATGGCCCTCGTGGCCCGCCCGAAGCGGGTGTACATGAGCGCGAAGCCCACGAGGATGATCACGACGAGCGAGATCGCCATCGCGATGAGCGACTGCTCGGTCAGCGAGACCCCGAGGAAGCTCACGGTACGGGGGGTGGACGGGTCGATGCGGATGACGCCTGCGCCGAAGAAGAACTGCAGCGAGAACTGCATCGCGATGGAGAGGCCGATCGAGACGATCATGAGCTGCATGAGGCTGAGCCTTCGCTTGCGCAGCGGTTTCCAGATGACCTTGTCCTGCGCCCAGCCGAATATCGCGAGCACGAGCACCGCGACGATGCCCGCGAGCCACAGGTTGCCGGTGACGCCCATCGTCAGTGCGGCGGTGAGGCCGCCGAGCGACACCATCTCGCCGTGGGCGAAGTTGCTGAGGCCGGTGGTGCCGAAGATGAGGGAGAGGCCGAGCGAGGCGAGCGCGATCAGGAGGCCGAGCCGGATGCCCGACACGAACTGCTGCCAGAACCTCGGCCACGAGAAGGAGCTCGCGGAGCTGCCGGATCCGGCCGAGGGCTCCGCCGCAGCGCCGCCCTCCTCTCCTTCGGAGCCCGTCGGCTCGGTCGGCGTCGCCCCGCCGCCCGCGGCGTCGGGATCGTCGGTGAGCGGGAACAGGCCGCTGCCGATGCGATTCAGCTCGACGTTGATCTCTCGGGTGCCGACGCTTCTCAGGAACTGCCCCTCGGGCAGCGTCGCCTCGTTCACCGTGACGGTCGCGGTGCCCGCCCGATCGAGCTCGAAGGCCCAGAGGCCGTCGTCGCCGGTGGTCGTGGTCTGATCCTCGCCGATGCCGCTCAGCGAGACCTCGACGCCTGAAGCGGGCGTGCCGTCGCTCTGCTTGATGACGCCCTGCACGCAGGCCGTGCTCGCGTCCGGTGCGCAGGTTGCCGCATGCGCCGGCGGCGCCGAGAAGAGCATGCCGACGAGGGCGATCATCATTCCGAGTAGTAAGGCCACGCCGAGTGGGCGCCTGCGGCTTACCGATATGGCCGTTGTGCGGGTCACGGTACCTCCAGGGGTGTCGCGACGGCCCGACTCTGCGCCGTCGCATGAATACCCTGTGATCGTAGCGGAGCCGTGAGCCCGAGCGATACCAAATGAGCGTTTCCTCAAGGGATCTTGATGAAACAGGAATAAACGGGTCGCCGGGAACGAGGATCCGCACAGCTGATCGTGAAATGGGGAGGGGGGCGGATCGGCGGAAGCCCGCCCCGGGCTCTAAGCTTGAGCCATGGCTGAGCGTTCGTGGTCGTTTGCAAATGTGTTCCGGGGCGTGTTCGGCGGAGGAGAGCAGATCTCCGAGGACACCTGGGACGATCTCGAGACCGCCCTGATCGGCGCCGACTTCGGGCCGGAGCTCGCGGAATCGATCCTCGACGGGTTGCGGGAGCAGGTCGAGCGGCACCGGATCACCGAGGTGAAGGAACTGCGCCGCATGCTGCGCGAGCTGCTCGAGGAGCGCCTCGCCGCCTTCGACCCGACGCTGAAGCTCAGCGATCGGCCGGCCGTGATCCTCGTCGTCGGCGTCAACGGCGTCGGCAAGACCACGACCATAGGCAAGTTCGCGAACTATCTGCGCAGCTTCGACAAGCGCGTGCTCGTCGGCGCCGCCGACACCTTCCGCGCCGCGGCGGTCGAGCAGCTCGCGACCTGGGCCGAGCGGGCAGGGGCAGACATCGTCCGTCCGCAGCAGCAGGGCCAAGACCCGGCATCGGTCGCGTTCCAGACGGTGGAGCGCGCGAAGAACGATGGCTATGACATCGCGATCGTCGACACGGCAGGCCGTCTGCAGACCAAGGGCGGCCTCATGGACGAGCTTGCGAAGGTGCGCCGCGTCATCGAGAAGCAGGCGCCGATCGCCGAGGTGCTGCTCGTGCTCGACGCCACGACCGGTCAGAACGGGCTCGCCCAGGCCGAAGCCTTCATCGAGCACGCCGGCGTCACCGGGCTCGTGCTCACGAAGCTCGACGGCTCGGCGAAGGGCGGCTTCGTGCTCGCCGTGCAGCAGAAGACCGGCCTTCCGATCAAGCTCGTGGGTCAGGGCGAGGGCATCGGCGACCTGACGGGCTTCACGCCGCACGTCTTCGCGCAGCAGCTGGTGGGCTGACCGGAGCGAACCGTGGCTCGATTCGAAACCGATGACCCGCGACTCGTCGAGCTGTACGAGGCGACGAGCCTGCTGCGGTCGAGGTCGCGGGGCACATGCGGCGCGAGCTGACGAGGCTGCTCCGAGCGGTCTAGTGGCACCGGGGAAACCCTGATGCCTGGCGGCGAGTAGACTAGGGCCACTATGGCTACATTCGGAAACCTCTCGCAGCGGCTCACCGACACCTTCAAGAACCTTCGCGCGAAGGGCAAGCTGTCGGCTGCAGACGTCGACGGCACGGTGCGCGAGATCCGCCGCGCTCTGCTCGAGGCCGACGTCTCGCTCGATGTGGTCAAGGAGTTCACCTCAAAGGTGCGCGAGCGCGCGCTCGGGGACGAGGTCAACCGCGCGCTCAACCCCGCCCAGCAGGTCGTGCAGATCGTCAACGAGGAGCTCATCGAGATTCTCGGCGGCGAGCAGCGCCGGCTGCAGTTCGCGAAGCAGCCCCCCACGGTCATCATGCTCGCGGGTCTGCAGGGCGCGGGCAAGACGACGCTCGCGGGCAAGCTGGCGAAGTGGCTCAGGGAGCAGGGCCACACGCCGCTGCTCGTGGCCTGCGATCTGCAGCGCCCCAACGCCGTCACCCAGCTGGGCGTCGTGGCCGAGCAGGCCGGCGTCGCGATCTACTCGCCCGAGCCGGGCAACGGCGTCGGCGACCCCGTGCGGGTCGCGAAGGCCGGTGTCGCCGAGGCGAAGGCCAAGCAGTACGATTTCGTCATCGTCGACACGGCGGGCCGTCTCGGCGTCGACGCCGAGCTGATGAAGCAGGCGGGCGACATCCGCAAGGCCATCGACCCGGACGAGGTGCTGTTCGTCATCGACGCGATGATCGGCCAGGACGCCGTCACGACCGCCAAGGCCTTCCAGGAGGGCGTCGATTTCACGGGCGTCGTGCTCACGAAGCTCGACGGCGATGCGAGGGGCGGCGCGGCCCTTTCGATCCGCGGCGTCACCGGAAAGCCGATCCTCTTCGCCTCCACCGGCGAGGGCCTCGGCGACTTCGAGCAGTTCCACCCCGACCGCATGGCGAGCCGCATCCTCGACCTCGGCGACATCCTCACCCTCATCGAGCAGGC
>JBEBTD010000170.1:0-4872 GCA_040393965.1 Leucobacter soli
CCCCCGCCCCGCTTACCCAGCCGCTCGCGTCCAACTAAGCACCCGCCCCCGCGACACGGGGCACAGACGGCGCGGTTCCGCGTGTACCGGGGCCTTCTGCGTCCGCGAGACTCCGGAGATTCGCGCCGATCGCGGCATCACCGCATTCGCGGATCCTCTGTTGGATCCCGATACATCGCAGGACAGCCCTGATCGACCGCCTCGGGCCGCAGCTCGAAATGCCACGGTTCGTTCTCGTAGATCTGGCAGATGCCGTAACGATCGCCGCTGTACCGCAACCAGTAGGCGGCATCGAAGGGGCCGATGTCGACCGCGTCGCCGGAGACATGCGCGGAGCGCCCGGGCGAAGCCACCCATCGCTTCGCCTCCGACTCGCCGCCGTACTCCGCGACGGCCTCGTCGAGCAGTCGCTGCTGCAGCGCGGGGGAGCGCCAGCCGCTGTTCACGTAGAACACGATGCCCTCATCCTTCGCGTCTCTCGCGGCGGCGCGCAGCGCCTCCAGCAGCTCGGGATCGAGGTTCGCGACCGCCGGGCTGGAATCATCGAAAACCGTGATCTCGCCCTCGGCTACCTGCCCCTCCGCTGCTCCATCGAGCGGTTCCGAGGAAAGAGATGAGGGCGGCACGAGCAGCGAGTAGGCGAGGAAGCCGAGGGCAAGGATTCCGACGAGCAGCGCGATGGCGAGGACATAGGGAGTCTGCGAGGTTGGTGAAGTCTGTCGATTCATGCTCCCAGCCCACACCGATCCGTGTTGCCGGGTCGTATGCGGTTTTCGATACGCCGACGATACGCCGAGCTTCGTAGGATGGACGACATGCGCGTGCTGATCGTCGAGGACGAGCCCTTGATGGCCGAGGGCATCCGCGACGGCTTGCGTCTGGAGGCGATCGCATCGGACATCGCCCTCGACGGCGATACCGCGCTGGAACTGCTCGACCTCAACGACTACGACATCGCGATCCTCGACCGCGACATCCCCGGCGCTTCCGGAGACGAGATCGCCAGGCGGATCGTGTCCTCCGGCTCGGGGCTGCCGATCATCATGCTGACCGCCGCCGACCGCCTCGACGACAAGGCCTCGGGCTTCGAGATCGGCGCCGACGACTATCTCACCAAACCGTTCCAGCTGCGAGAGCTGATCCTCCGCATTCGGGCGCTGGATCGCCGGCGCGCGCACAGCAGGCCGCCGATCCGGGAGCTCGCCGGTCTGCGCCTCGATCCCTTTCGGCGCGAGGTCTACCGTGATGACAGATACGTCGCGCTGACGAGGAAGCAGTTCGCGGTGCTCGAGGTGCTCGTCGCAGCCGAGGGAGGGGTGATCAGTGCGGAGGAACTGCTCGAACGGGCTTGGGACGAGAACGCGGACCCGTTCACCAATGCGGTGCGCATCACCGTCTCGGCCCTGCGGAAACGGCTCGGCGAGCCCTGGCTGATCGAGACCGTGCCGGGAGTCGGCTATCGCATCGACACGGATGGCGGGCGCTGATGCCCAGGCAGTCGGGTCTCAGCGTGCGCGTGAAGCTGACCCTGAGCTATCTCGCGCTCCTTCTCGCCGCCGAGCTGCTGCTCTTCGCCGTCGTCTGGGCGTTTCTGCTGCGCTACGTCCCGGCCGATGCGGTGGCGGTGGCCGGCTCCTTCTTCCCCGGACGCGACGATCTGATCCGGGCCTTCGCGCCGGCGGCCTTCTGGGCCGTGCTCGCATCGCTCGCCTTCGGCGCGCTGGGCGGTTGGCTGCTGGCAGGGCGCATGCTCGCCCCGCTCGACCGAATCGCCGAGGCGACGCGGGATGCGGCGAGGGGATCGCTCTCGCACCGCATCGAGCTGCCGGGGAGGCAGGACGAGTTCCGGGAGCTCGCGGACAGCTTCGATTCGATGCTCGCCCGGCTCGAGGATCATGTCGCGCAGCAGCGCCGTTTCGCCGCCAATGCCTCCCACGAGCTTCGCACGCCGCTGGCGCTCACCCAGGTGATGCTCGAGGTCGCCCGCAACGATCCGGGTTCCGTGGCCGAGGATCTGCTCGCGCGCCTGCACGAGGTCAACGCGCGAGCGATCGAGCTCACCGAGTCACTGCTCCTGCTCAGCCGGGCCGAGCGCCGCACGTTCACGAGCGAGACCGTCGATCTCTCCTTGGCGGCGGAGCAGTCCGTCGAGATCCTGCTGCCGCTCGCCGAGCGGCAAGAGGTGCGGCTGGAACTCGAGGTCGAGACCGCACGGGCGTTCGGATCCTCCTCGCTGCTCCAGCAGCTGATCACGAACCTGCTGCACAATGCGATCGTGCATAACCTGCATGAGGGCGGATTCGTCCGGCTGGCCACGGCGATCGAGGGCGACCGATGCCTCGTGCGCATCGAGAACAGCGGAGATCGGCTCGATCCGGAGCTGATTTCGACGATGACCGAGCCGTTTCGTCGAGGCACCGAGCGCGTCCGTGATGCGCAGGTCGGGGCCGGCCTGGGCCTGGCGATCGTGCAGCACATCGTCATCGCCCACGAGGGGGTGCTGACGCTCGAGCCGAGAGCCGGGGGCGGGCTCGTCGTCTCGGTGCGGCTCCCGCGCGGGGGAGACGCGTGAACCCGGCCGCGCTTTCTGCTTTCATGGACACCATGAAGCTCGTCGCCCTGAGCGGAGGCATCGCCTCCGGCAAATCCACCATCGCGCGCAGGCTCGCCGAGCACGGCGCCGTGCACATCGACGCCGATCTGCTCGCCAGGCAGGCGGTCGAGCCGGGCAGCCCGGGTCTCCGGGCGATCGTCGAGCGATTCGGCGGGGGAGTGCTCGCCCCCGACGGCTCGCTCGACCGAGCCGCACTCGGCCGGATCGTCTTCGACGACGCGGAGGCGCTCGGTGCCCTCAACTCCATCGTGCATCCCGAGGTGCGGCGGCTCGCTCGGGCGCGCATGGACGCGGCCGCGGCCGCCGATCCCGATGCGGTGATCGTCTACGACGTGCCGCTGCTCGTCGAGGCGGGCGTGGAGCAGCCCTGGGATCTGGTCGTCATCGCCGAGGCGCCCGCCGAGGTGCGCAAGCGTCGCATGGTCGAGCTGCGCGGGATGAGCCCCGATGACGCGGAGCGCCGCATCGCCAACCAGGCGAGCGATGCCGAGCGGCGGGCGGTCGCCGACGTCGTGATCGAAACGGGCGGCAGCGAGGATCGCACGCTCGAGCAGGCCGACGAACTCTGGGCTCGGCTCAGCGCCGCCCTTTAGCTCGCATACGCCGATCCCCGGCTCACATGCGGCGGAACTCGCCGAACCAGTCGAGCTGAACCTGCGCGATGATCGCGATGAGCAGATAGCAGACGATGATGAGCACCCACGACCAGGAGTAGAGGCCGGCGAACACGCCCTGCACCCTCGTCGAATGCGGGACATCGCCGACGGCGTGCGGGCGCAGGCCCGACACCCAGAAGAGCGGGATCATGACCGTCCAGACAACCATGCACCAGGGGCACAGCGTTCCGAGGGAGAAGACGCTCTGGTAGGACAGCCAGAGGATGAGCCCGAATCCGAAGAGCAGGCCCGCCTGGTAGAGCCACCAGAACCAGGGCGCGAATCGCGCGCCTGCGAGCAGCGCCACGCCGACCGCGATCGGAGCGACGAAGGCTGCGACCCCGATGATCGTGTTGCTGAAGCCGAAGATCGATCCCTGCCAGCTGCCCATATTGGGGCCGCAGGTGACGAGCACGCTCACCGAGCAGTTCGGCACGTACTCCGGGTTCTTGAGCGTCTTCACGTACTCCGTCAGCAGCTCGAAGGAGGCGAACCAGCCGATCGCACCGGCGACGATGTTGAAGAGGGCGAACGCGAGGGAGCGCGGCGTCGTGGCACGCGGCGCGGAGGCGGCGACGGATGTCATGGGCCAATGCTACTGCGACCCGCTGCATGTTCTCTGGTCACCCGTGCCATAATGGAAGTCGTTGCCTCGCGTCACGACGCCCGGCACGACAGTCTTTCGGCCACGCGAGTCGTGGCCTCCGGTCGGAAGCGGCCGGGTGCGGGGCAGCCGCTCCGCGCAATACAGGTTTTGCGGCGACGAGCCGCACATGGTTCGCCGCGCGACATGCACGGCTAGAGGAGTGCACCAGCAATGGTGAATGAGTCCACAGAAGAATCCGATACGACAGCAGCGGCCGCGCCCGAGATGACCCCGGAGGCCCAGCCCGCCGATGAAGCGCTTCCGGAGCCGACTACTGAGCCGATCGAACCGGGCCAGGGCGAAATTGCCGACGAGGGCATGGCTCCTGCCGAGGATGGCGCTGCTGCTGAGAGCGCGGCTCCTGCCGAGGATGCGGCTCCTGTCGAGGACGCGGCTTCCGCTCCCGACGAGAATGACGCTGCTGCCGAGGAGGGGGCTCCCCCGAAGCCCGAGCTGCAGCTCGTGCTGCCCCTCGCCGACATGACTCCTGCGGAGCGCTTCCGCGCCACGGCACGGCTCATCTTCCTGGCTCCCGACGTGCCGCCTGTGCCGCCGCGCCAGCGACGCAGCGAGCTGCGCCAGCTCGACGATCTGCTCGACCGCCAGTTCTCGCGCGGACGCGGGGATCGCGACGGGCGGGATGCGCGCGAGGACGAGGACGAGCGCGACAGCGGCTCGAGCCGTCGCCGCAACCGCCGCCGGGGCGGCTCGGACTCGCACGACGACGAGGGCCCCCGCGGCGACCGCCAGGAGCGCGGCGAATCTCGCGCTGCGCAGCCGATCACCGAGCCGCAGAAGGTCAAGGGGTCGACTCGACTCGAGGCCAAGAAGCAGCGTCGTCGCGACGGTCGTGAGACCGGCCGCCGCCGCCGTCTCGTGATCACCGAGAGCGAGTTCCTCGCCCGCCGCGAGTCGGTCGACCGCGAGATGATCGTGCGCACCTCCGCCGACCGCAT
>JBEBTD010000171.1:0-4832 GCA_040393965.1 Leucobacter soli
TTCATCGCGTACGAGAGCACGCCGAAGAGCATGCCGAAGCCCGCGCCGATCACGATGGCGGCGATGAAGAGGCCGGCGATGCCCTCGTTGTCGGGCTGGAAGAGGAAGAGCAGCAGACCGAGGAACAAGCCGAGGTAGGCGCCCGAGAGCGCCCCCATCAGGGCCACGCGACCGTAGGTGAGCTTGCCCGTCACCCGCTCGACGCTGCGAATGTCGTTGCCCATGATCGACACCTCGCTCACCGGGAAGTCCGCGCGCGCCAGACGGTCGACGGCGTGCATCGCGTCCTCGTAGCGATCATAGGTCGAGACGATGTCGCCCTTGGGCAGCTCGGGCATCTGCGGCATGCGGCGCATCGACGAGGGATTGGTGTTGCTCATACCCCGATTCTCGCACCCTTTCCCCGATAACCTTGGAGTCGTGAGCAGTTCAAGGGTCTTCGTCGGTCGCCTCGCGGGCCGCGGTGTCTTCGACCCCGCGGGCGATCGCATCGGCAAGTTGCGCGATGTGCTCGTCGTCTATCGCGCGCACGCGGCGCCTCGCGTGGTGGGCCTCATCGTCGAGATCCCGGGCAAACGCCGGGTCTTCGTCCCGATCGGCCGGGTCACCTCCATCGGCTCGGGCCAGATCATCACGACCGGCCTCATCAACGTGCGCCGTTTCGAGCAGCGCGGCGGCGAGACCCGAATCCTCGCCGAGATGATCGGGCACGAGGCGCGGCTGATCGACGGCGGCATGACCGCCCGCATCGAGGATGCGGCGATCGACCGCACGAAGTCGGGCGAATGGGTCGTGAGCCAGCTCTTCGTGCGGCTGCCGCGCTCCGGCGGGGCGCCCTTCGGAAAGGGCGACTCGCGCACCGTCCGCTGGACCGAAGTCATGCTGCCGAGCGACAGCGACACGCCCCGCTCGGCGGAGCTGCTCATCCAGACCATGGTCGATCTGAAGCCTGCCGACCTCGCGGAGGCGCTGCTCGAGCTGCCGGGCGTGCGCATGATGGAGGTCGTCGACGAACTGCCCGACGACCGCGTGGCCGATGCGCTCGAGGAGATGACCGAGAGCGACCAGCTCGCTCTGCTCGCCCAGCTGCCGAGCGACCGGGCCGCGAATGTGCTCGACCGGATGGAGCCCGACGACGCAGCCGACCTCATCGCCGCTCTGCCGACGGCCCAGGGCGAGCAGTTGCTCGACCTCATGGAGCCCGAAGAGGCCGAGGATGTGCGCCGTCTGCTCGAGTACGCGGGAGACACCGCCGGCGGCCTCATGAACCCGTCGCCCATCGTGCTCTCCGCCGAGTCGAGCGTGGCCGAAGGGCTCGCGATGATCCGCCGCAGCGAGGTGCCAGTGGCCATGGCCTCGGCCGTGTACGTGACGCACCCTCCCTTCGAGACGCCGACCGGCGAATACCTCGGCATGGCCCACTTCCAGCGCATGCTGCGCTTCCCGCCGCACGAGCGCCTCTCGGCACTGCTCGACACCGAGATCGAGGGCGTGCCCGTGCACGCGAGCATCGCCGAGGTCGCGAGGCGCCTCGCGAGCTACGACATGGTCGCCCTGCCCGTGGTCGACGAGCAGAACCAGCTCGTGGGCGCCGTGACGGTCGACGATGTGCTCGACCACCTGCTGCCCGACGACTGGCGCCACGCCGACGACGAGACGGGGGGCGCACGATGAGCGCCCTGCGCCGCCGCGACGGCTTCGACGCCCCGCAGCAGGCGCCGGTGCGCCGAGGCCCGTTCGTCCGGCGGCGCGACGACGGCATCAGCAACGAGCTGTTCGGGCGCTGGAGCGAGGGCATCGCCCGCGGCATGGGCACCCCCTGGTTCCTGCTCGTGCTCACCCTGTTCTGCGCGGCCTGGCTCGCCTGGAACACGGTGGCCGCCGAGGAGTGGCGCTTCGACTCCGCCGCGCTCGGATTCACCGCGCTCACGCTCATCCTCTCGCTGCAGGCCTCCTACGCCGCCCCGCTGATCCTGCTCGCGCAGAACCGCCAAGACGATCGCGACCGGGTGCAGATCGAGCAGGATCGCCAGCGAGCAGAACGCAACCTCGCCGACACCGAGTTCCTCGCCCGCGAGGTGGTCGCGCTGCGCCTGGCCCTCAAGGAGCTGCCCGACCGGGAATTCCTGCGCGCCGAGCTGCGCGCACTGCTCGCGGAGCTCGAAGCGGAGCAGGAGAGCGCCGAGCCCGCAGGGGACGATGCGGCGGACGACGCCGTGCCGGCTCCCGAGCAGGCCGCGGCTGCCGCGGCGGACGAAGGCGGAGCGGATGGAGGCGCAGCCCGCGCCCCACAGAGGCCGAACCGAGACCCCGATCATGAGTGACATCGACCATGCGTGAGGTCGAGCAGGCCGTCTGGCGTGCGCTCGAGGGCGTGCGCGACCCCGAGATTCTGAAACCCATCACCGAGCTCGGCATGGTGCGCGGCGTCGAGGTCGACGAGAGCGGTCTCGCCGAGGTCGCCATCTCCTTGACGATCGCGGGCTGCCCCGCTGCAAGACGCATCGAGGCGGACACGCTGGCCGCCGCCCGGAGCGCCGAGGGTGTGCGAGAGGCACACGTCGAGGTCGACGTGATGAGCCCCCAGGAGCGGCAGGCTTTCATCGAGCGGGTGCGCGGCGGCCGAGCCGTGCGCGCCTCGCCGTTCGGCCCGCAATCGCTCACCCGGGTGCTCGCGATCACGAGCGGCAAGGGCGGCGTCGGCAAGTCGAGCATCACCGCCAACCTCGCGGTCGCCTTCGCGAAGCGAGGGCTCTCCGTGGGGCTCATCGACGCCGACGTCTTCGGCTTCTCGATCCCCACGCTCATGGGGCTCTCCGTCGACGGCAGGGTCGAGCAGCCCACTCGCGTCGACGATCTGATCCTGCCGCCCGTCGCCCACGGCGTGAAGGTCATCTCGATCGGCATGTTCCTCGGAGACGCCGATCCTCGCCAGACCGCCGTCTCCTGGCGCGGCCCGATGCTGCACCGTACCATCGAGCAGTTCCTGCGCGACGTCTGGTTCGGCGATCTCGATGTGCTGCTGCTCGACCTGCCGCCCGGCACCGGCGACGTCGCGATCAGCGTCGGCCAGCTGCTACCCCAGGCCGAGGTCGTGGTCGTCACGACGCCGCAGCCGGCCGCGGCGGATGTGGCCGTGCGCAGCGCGCTCGTCGCGAGGCAGACCGGGCAGCGCGTCGTCGGGGTCGTCGAGAACATGGCAGGTCTCGCCCAGCCCGACGGCACCGTGCTCGAGCTGTTCGGCTCCGGCGGCGGCGACACGGTCGCCGAGCGTCTCTCCGAGGGCCAGGAGGAAGCCGTGCCCGTGCTCGGCAGCGTGCCCCTCAGCCCCGGATTCCGGGCGAGCGGTGATGAAGGCTCGCCCGCGGTGCTCTCGATGCCCGACGATCCGGCGGCTCAGGCGCTCGAGCGTGTTGCTGCCCGTCTCGCCGTGCGGCCCCGCGGTCTCTCGGGCAGGCAGCTGCCCCTCAACACGCGCTAGATGTACCCGGTCAGGACGTTGGTTCCAGGCGACGACGAGACGCTCAGGTGGCCTCGTCGTCGTAGTTGAAAACGCCGGAGCCGGCTGCGGGCTCCTCCGTGAGCCCGGCGGCACCGGCGGCCGCAGCCGCTGCGGCACCGGTCGCGGCGCCGGCGGATCCTCGCGCCTGCAGTCGCTCGCGACGCGCCTGCGCCGCCTCCATCGCCCGGGTCTTGCGCGCCTCGGCCTGCGCTTCGGCTTGCGCTTCGCGTTCGTCTTCGAGCAGGGCGTCGCGGATGATCCGGCGAGGATCGTACTGCCGCGGATCGAGCTGACGCCAGTCGACATCGTCGAACTCGGGGCCCATCTCGTCGCGCAGGCGATCCTTCGCGCCGTTCGCCATTCTCTTCGCCGAACGCACGAACTCGCCGAGCTTCTGCGCATAGCCGGGAAGCTTGTCGGGGCCGAGGATGAACAGCGCGATCAACAAGACGATGAAGATCTTGTCGAAGGTGAGCCCGCCGAATCCCATACAGCAATCGTAGTCCCTCGAAGTCGGGTCGACGGCTGTCCATACGCCGGTGCGCCGCGCGCCGGAGCACCGGTCGCGACGGCAGCTTGTACGCTGATCTCAGTCATCCCGCACGCATCTCGCAATGGACTTCGGAGGAAACGTGAGCCGGCTCGAACGCAACTGGCAGTACGCCGAGCAGTACCCGAACGAGACCGACGCGCAGGTTCGCGCCCGGAGGCTCTCCCTCGAGCTCGGCATCGAACCGGTCAGCCGCGCCGTCGCCGCGCAGCTCTCGGGCCTCGTCGCAGCGACCTCTGCAACGGCGATCTGCGAGATCGGCACCGGCGTCGGCGTCAGCGGCCTCGCCCTGATGCGCTACGCACCCGGAGCTACGCTCACCTCGATCGAGAGCGATCCCGAGCACATGCGGCAGGCCCGCAGGGTCTTCGCCGAAGCGGGCGTGCCGAACGCCCAGCTGCGCCTCATCGAGGGCGATGCCTCGCAGGTGCTCCCCCGCCTCAATCTCGAGGCCTACGACCTCGTGCTGATCGACGCCGACGCGACACGGCTGCTCGACTACGTCGAGCTCGCGCTGCAGATCGCACGCCCCGGCGGCACCATCGTGGTGCCGAATGCGTTCGCACGCGGCAAGGTGACCGACCCGGCCGCTCGGGACGAGACGACGCAGAACATGCGCGACCTGCTCGCGACCGTCGCAGACTCCCCCGCGATCGCTCCCGTGCTCTCTCCCGCGGGCGACGGCCTGCTCACGCTGACGCGCCTGAAGGCTTGAGGGGCTGAGGGGCTGAGCCGATCCTCGTCGCCGACCGCACAGGCCCCCAAATTGAGAGAACCCCC
>JBEBTD010000172.1:0-4709 GCA_040393965.1 Leucobacter soli
TCGATGGTCGAAGGCCGCATCTCGCAGGGCGTCGTGGTCGGGGACGGCAGCGACGTCGGCGGCGGCGCCTCGATCATGGGCACGCTCTCGGGCGGCGGTACGCAGCGCATCTCGATCGGCGAGCGCGCCCTGCTCGGCGCGAACTCGGGCATCGGCATCTCGATCGGCGACGACTGCGTGGTCGAGGCCGGCCTCTACGTCACCGCGGGCACCAAAGTGCTGCTGCCGAAGGGCACCGCCGAGTCCGACGAGCCGGTCTCGGTCAAGGCCGTGGAGCTCTCGGGCCTGCCGGGTCTGCTGTTCCGCCGCAACTCGACGACAGGCACGGTGGAGGCGCTGCCTCGCAGCGGCGCGGGCATCACGCTCAACGCCGCACTGCACGCCTGAGCGGGACGAAGGGGGCCCGGGTCGAATGACCCGGGCCCCCTTCGCGATCCTCGTCGCGGACGAGCGATCAGCGCTCGAGGTGACGCTCGCCGCTGCCGATGTAGAGCTGCTGCGGGCGGCCGATCTTCGTCTGCGCGTCCTCGTGCGCCTCGCGCCACTGGGCGATCCAGCCCGGCAGGCGGCCGATCGCGAAGAGCACGGTGAACATGCGGGTCGGGAAGCCCATGGCCTTGTAGATGACGCCGGTGTAGAAGTCGACGTTCGGGTAGAGCTTGCGCTCCTTGAAGTAGTCGTCCTCGAGGGCGATCTGCTCGAGCTCCTGCGCGAGGGCGAGCAGCGGGTCGTTGACGCCGAGCTCTGCGAGCACGCTGCCGGCGCTCTCCTTGACGATGCGGGCGCGCGGGTCGTAGTTCTTGTAGACGCGGTGGCCGAAGCCCATGAGCTTGACGCCGGCCTCCTTGTTCTTGACGCGCTCGACGAATGCCTGCACCCCCTGGCCGCTCTCCTGGATCTGGCCGAGCATGTCGAGGACCGCCTCGTTCGCGCCGCCGTGCAGCGGGCCCGAGAGCGCACTGATGCCGGCCGAGATCGAGGCGAACATGTTGGCGCCGGTCGAGCCGACGAGGCGCACAGTCGAGGTCGAGGCGTTCTGCTCGTGATCGGCGTGCAGGATCAGCAGTTTGTCGAGGGCCTCGACGAGCACCGGGTTCATCTCGTAACCCTCGGCCTTGTTGCCGAAGTTGAGACGGAGGAAGTTCTCGACGAAGCTCAGGTCGTTCTTCGGGTAGAGGAAGGCCTGGCCGATCGACTTCTTGTGCGAGTACGCCGCGAGCACGGGAAGCTTCGCGAGCAGGCGGATCGTGTTGACGTGCACGAACTCGGGCACGGCGGTGTCGAGCGAATCCTCGTAATAGGTCGACATCGTCTGCAGGCCGCCCGAGAGCACCGACATGGGGTGCGCGGTGTGCGGCACCGCGTCGAAGTAGTGCCGCATGTCCTCGTGCAGCAGCGTGTGGCGGCGGATCTCGTTGTCGAATGCCGCGAGCTGGTCGGCGGTGGGGAGCTCGCCGTAGATCAGCAGATAGGCGACCTCGAGGAAGGTCGAGGTCGAGGCGAGCTCTTCGATCGGATACCCGCGATAGCGCAGAATGCCCTCGTCGCCGTCGATGTAGGTGATCGCCGACTTGGTCGACGCGGTGTTCACGTAACCGTAGTCGAGCGCCGTGTAGCCGGTCTGCTTGGTCAACGTGCTGACGTCGATGGCGGGATGCCCATCGGTGGCGGCCACGAGGGGGAACTCGGCCTCGCGTCCGGCCACGGTCAGTCTCGCTGTTGCGGCCTGGCCCTGCGTCGATTCGGTCACGTTGCCTCCTCGTGAGTCGGTGCAGTCGGTGCGTCTCGGGTAGAGACGGCACTCTTCAGCTTATCCCGTAGTAAGCGAGCGATTCATCCTCGGACACCGGGCATAGAAACAAAAAATATCTCGATATCGAAACAATCGTGGTTTTTCGGCGGGAACGCGGAAGCCCGAAGCGACGCATCGCGTTCGCCTCAAGGCCCGACGAGCGCTCAAGCGCCGCTTTGCACCAGGCGGCTTGCCGCCATCTCGATATCGGCGTCGCTCGCGGTGAGCGCGAGGCGCACATGCTCGGGCGAATGCTCCCCGTAGAACGGCCCCGGCCCGGCGATGATGCCGAGCTCGGCCAGCTCCGCGATGCTCTGCCAGGCGTCGACGCCCTTCGTCGCCCACAGGTAGAGCCCCGCCTCGCTGCCATCGATGCGGTAGCCCGCAGCTTCGAGCGCGGGGCGCAGCACCTCGCGTCGAGCCCGGTAGACCGCGCGCTGCGCCTCGACGTGCGCCTCGTCGCCGAGCGCCGCGATCATCGCGGCCTGCATGGGGGCCGGGAGCATCAGTCCGGCGTGCTTGCGCACGGTGAGCAGTTGCTCGACGAGCCGAGGATCGCCGGCGAGGAACGCCGCGCGGTAGCCCGCGAGATTCGACTGCTTGCTCAGCGAGTAGATGCCGAGCACGCCACGATGGTCGTCACCGACGACGCGTGGATCGAGGATCGAGGGGATCGGTTCCGCATCGTAGGGGGCGTCCCAGCCCAATTCGGCATAGCACTCGTCGCCGACGATGACCGCGCCGAGCTCGCGGGCCCGCTCGACCGCAGCGCGCATGGTCTCGATACCGAGCACCCGGCCGTCGGGGTTGCCGGGCGAGTTGATCCAGACGAGCCGCGTATGCTCGGGCCATTCGGCCGGGTCGTCGGCGGCCACGGCATCGGCGCCCACGAGCGCTGCGCCCATGGCGTAGCTCGGATAGGCGATCCGAGGAAATGCGACCGCCTCCCCCTTGCCGATGCCGAGCAGGAACGGCAGCAGCGCCACGAGCTCCTTCGAGCCGATCGTGGGCAGCACGGCATCGGGCGACACTGTCACGCCTCGACGACGCGCGTACCACTCGGCGATCGCCTCGCGCAGCCTCGCGGTGCCCGCGGTCGCGGGATAGGAGCGGGCATCGGTGGCGGCCGCGAGGGCCTCGCGGATGAACGGCGGCGTGGGGTCGACCGGTGAGCCGATCGAGAGGTTCACCGCTCCGCCGGGATGCTCCGCGGCGCGGGTCGAGTAGGGTGCCATCGAGTCCCAGGGGTACTCGGGCAGCGGCTCGCGCATGCGCCTACTCGCTCTGCGGCGGCAGTGCCGCGATGATCGGGTGGTCGAAGTCGTAGGCGCCGACCTTCGCGGCCCCGCCGGGCGAGCCGATCTCGTCGAAGAACTCGACGTTGGCGCGGTAGTAGTCTGCCCACTCCTCGGGCAGGTCGTCTTCGTAGTAGATCGCCTCGACCGGGCACACCGGCTCGCAGGCGCCGCAGTCCACGCACTCGTCGGGGTGGATGTAGAGGGAGCGCTCGCCCTCATAGATGCAGTCGACCGGGCATTCGTCGACGCAGGCGCGATCTTTCACGTCGACGCAGGGAAGTGCGATCACATACGTCACGATGGCGACCTTTCTCGTTTGCGTCTACCGATCCATCCTACTCCCGTGGATCCCGGCGCCCCGTTCACTCCCCCGGCGGCAGAGTGGGCACCTGACCCGTGACACGCGAGATCTCGGCCAGCTCCTGCGGCAGCACCCCGGTGTCTCCCTCGCGCGGCAGGATTCCCGCCGAGAGGCCGCGGAACGGGCCGAGGTCGGGGCCCTGATCCTCGAGCCGCACGGCGCATCGCGACCCCGGTTCGACTCTGTGCTCGACACCCCGCACCCAGACGGAGCAGCTCGCCTCGCCCTCCACGACCTCGAAGGCGATCCCGTCACGCGTGAGCTCGACCGAGATGCGGCTGCCCCGCCAGGCGAGCGAGAACCGCAGCGCGCCCCAGTGGGCGGGCAGACGCGGATCGAAGCTCAGCCGCCTGCCGGTGTCGCGCATGCCCGCGAAGCCCTGCACGAGCGTCATCCATACGCCGCCCGTCGAGGCGACGTGCACGCCGTCGGCGGAGTTCCGGTGCAGATCGTCGAGATCGACGCGCAGGGCGTGATCGAAGTATCGGTAGGAGAGCTCTCGATATCCCACCTCGGCCGCGATCACCGACTGCACGACGGCGGAGAGGGTCGAGTCGCCTGTCGTGAGCGCGTCGTAGTACTCGAAGTCGCGACGTTTCTGCTCGGTGCTGAAGCTGTCGCCGGCGAGCAGCAGGGCGAGCACCACGTCGGCCTGCTTGAGCACCTGGAAGCGGTAGATCACGAGGGGGTGGAAGTGCAGCAGCAACGGCTTCTGCTCGGGCGGGGTGGCCGCCAGATCCCAGACCTCGCGTTCGAGGAAGTGCGCGTCCTGGGGGTGCACGCCGAGCTCTTCGGAGTACGGAACGAACATGCGCTCGGCCGCTCGCTCCCATTCGGGCGCCTCCTCGGGCCCGAGACCGAGCCGTTCGACGAGGGCGGTATAGGCGTCGGGGGCGTCTCGCTCGAGCCGTCGCACGACCTCGGCGGCGAAGCGGAGGTTGCGCGCGGCCATGACATTGGTGAACAGGTTGTCGTTGACGACGGTCGTGTACTCGTCGGGGCCGGTGACGCCGTGGATGTGGAAATGCTCGGAGCCGTCGGGATCCTGCCGCCAGAAGCCGAGACTCGCCCAGAGCCGCGCGGTCTCGACGGCGATGTCGCCCGCGCCGAACCGCACGAACTCGGTGTCGCCGCTCGCGGAGACGTAGCGCTCGAGCGCATAGCTGATGTCCGCGTTGATATGGTACGCGGCGGTGCCGGCGGCGTAGTAGGCGCTCGCCTCCTCGCCGTTGATGGTGCGCCAGGGGAAGAGGGCGCC
>JBEBTD010000173.1:0-4675 GCA_040393965.1 Leucobacter soli
ACGAGGGCGCGGCTGAGGCTGCGCATGACGTCGAGATCGCCGCGGCCCAGTTCGAGCGCGAGCTCTCGCGCGAGGGCGGGGCGATCCTCGTCGGGGGCGAGCCCCGCCGCCGTGCGCCAGGCCGCGCGCGCGACCTCGTCGTCGGGGTCGTGCAGGTGCGCACCGGTGATCGCCGGCCAGCCGCGCGCATCGCCGAGCTTCGAGAGCGTGTGCAGCGCCTGGCTGCGGGCCTGCGGCAAGACGGCACTCGTCTCGGCGATCACGCGCGGCAGTACGAGCTCGAGCGGCAGGCGGGTGAGCGCCCAGGTGAGCATGTCGCGCACGTAGAAGTCCGGTTCGACCGAGCAGCGCTCCACGAGCGGTTCGAGATAAGCGCCGTCGGGGTGGGTGCCCGCCGTGAGGGCGGCCTGCAGGCGGTCGGAGGCCTCGCCCGCGGCGAGCGCGCGCTTCAGTCCGGCGACGGCACCGGTGACCGCGCCTTCGGCGGCCCGCCCACTCGCGTCGGCGCGCGCCACTGCGGTGCCGCTCACTGGAGCGCCAGGCCGAAGCCCAGCAGGATCACGCCCACCGCGGGCAGCAGCCCCTGCGTCGCGGCGGCGAGCGCACGACCCGGGCTCGAGAGCAGCAGTACGAGCGCGGCGAGCGCCATCGATCCCGCACCCGCGAAGATGAGGGTGGCCCCGATCGTCACCGTGCCGAGCGCGACCATCGCGATGCCGAGCATCACGGCGACCGCGAGGAAGAGGTTGTAGAAGCCCTGGTTGAGCGCGAGCAGGCGCGTCGTGCGGGCCTCCTCCTCGGTGGTCTTGAAGATCGCGCGCACGCGCGGCCCCGTCCAGGCGATGGATTCCATGTAGAAGATGCCCACGTGGATGACGGCGGCGATGCCGACGAAGATGAGCGCTGCTGCAATCATGTCTCTACCCTGCCATGCATTCCGGGATGCGCAATGCCCGCGTTCGCTCACGCCATGCGGTACAGCCCGAGCACGCCTTCCACGCCCTCCGATTCGAAGGCCGCGAGCTGGCGCGTCGCCGGATCGCCCTCGTCCCGCAGCCGCTGCACGAATCGCTCCACGCGTTCGCGATCGCCGAAGCGATCGAGCTCCGTCTCGACGGTGCACAGCATGTACTCGACGAACTCGAAGGCCGGCATCGAGCGCACTCGCAGCGGGTCGATGAGCTCGCTGCCCATCCCGTTGCGGGCGGCGATCCAGTCGGCGCCGTTCACGATGCCGGGTCGATAGCGCGGGCGATCCTCGCCTCGCTCGGCCTCGGTGAGCGCGCGGTCGACGAGCGCCCGCACGATGGCGGCGAAGGCGACCGCGTCCGTCGCCTCGAGCTGCGAGTCGGCGATGCGCAGCTCGACGGTCGGGTAGTTGGCCGAGAGTCGTGCGACCCACGAGAGCATGCCCGCGTCGGGCACGACCCCCGAGTCGATCAGGGCCGCCACCGAGAGCGCGTAGTCCTCGCCGTCCTCGAAGCCCTGCGGATATCCTGCGACGGGCCACGAGAGCCCCATCACGTGCCGCCAACTCGCGAAGCCGGTGGGCTCCCCGCACCAGAGCGGCGAGTTCGCGGTCATGGCGAGCAGGGCGGGCGCCCAGCGGGCGAGCCGGGCGAGCACTTCGACGCCGGCGTCGGGCGACGGCACCTCGACGTGCACGTGGGTGCCGGTGGAGTACTGGTGCTTGGCGACGTTGCGGGTCTCGGACACGATCAGCTGGTATCGGGGCTTCGGGGTGACCGTGGCGACGGTCTCGCCGCCGAGGGGCGGCAGACCGGTGCCGGCGAGCACGACCCCGCATGAGGCGGCCGCCTCCGCGACCGTTCTGCGGAAGGCTGCGAGCACCTCCTCCGCCTCCTCGGCCTCGTGGCAGATGGGGGTGGCGGTCTCGAGCTGGCTCGAGAGGAACTCCCGCTCGGTCTTCTCACCGAGTTCGGGGGTGGCGAGGATCACCTCGGCCGCGCTGTTGACGGGCGTGCCGCTCGTCGCGTCGAGCAGCAGGTACTCCTCCTCGACCCCGAAGCTTCGGGGCGGGGTGCCGGTGCCTTCCATCGCTCTGATCCGCTCGTCTCGGGCGCGTGGTGCGCGGATGCCGACCTCGGGCAGGCTCACGCCAGCAACTCCTCGAGGGCCGAGTACAGCTCCTCGCTCGTATGGGTCTCCTGGTCGAGGTTCTCGGTGAGCAGCGTCGCGGCCTCCTCGGATCCGAGGGCCCGCGCTTGCAGGATGAGCGCCTGATAGGCCGAGATCTCGAAGTGCTCGTTGCCGAGCGCACTCACGAGGGCGACCTGGTTGTGCAGCTTGCCGGCGGTGCGGTCGAGCAGCGACGTCGCCTGCTTCGAGATGCCGGTCGTGGCCGGGTGCGGCGCGGTGCTCTGCTTCCATTCGAGCAGTTGGAACACCCTGGAGAGCTTCTCGATCTGCTCGCGCGTCTCGTCGGCATGATGGCTGAACAGCTTCTTGATCTTCGCGTCCTTGGCGGCGCCGTGCAGTTCGCCCAGGGCCTCGAGGGAATGCTGCTCCATCGTGGCGGCGCTGCGCAGCTGGTAGCGGAACAGCTCCTCGGGAGTCGAGAGCTTCTGTTGCACCATGGTGTCCTCCTCGTGCGTCGCGACGGTCAGTCCGCCGTGCAACTTACTCTCCAGGAGGTTCGGGGCGCAGTGTAGGGGCTTGCCAGCGAACGTCGCGGGCGTGTATACGTGCGACGAGGATCGCGGCAGGCCTTGCTCCGAGCGGCGTCATGCCGCGGATCGGAATCTCGGGGCGATGCTCAGTCGAGATCTGCGAGCGTACGGAAGCGGCGGTCGAGGTAGACGAGCGGCTGTCCGGCCTCTCCCTCGATCACCTCGATCACCTCGGCGATGACGGCGGAAGAGGCGCCGACGGGCGTGACCTGCAGGGCGCGGCAGCGCAGCGCGGCGCGCACGCCGGGCAGGTGCGGCTCACCGGTCTCGAGCGTCTCCCAGCCCTGCTCGGGGGTGAAGCGCTCTCCGCCGGTGAAGGAGAACTGGGTGGCGACATCGATGTGTCGCGCGTCGAGCAGGTGGACGAGCATGGTGTCGGCCGAGAGCAGGGCGCCCGCACTGCCGGTCGCCCGTGTGACCGAGAAGGTGAGGGCGACCGGGTCGAGGCCGACGGATGCGACGCTCGAGGCGGTGAGGCCGGCGGGCCCTTCGGGGGTGTTCGCGGTGATCAGCGCGATGCCCGCGGGGTGCTCCCTGAACGCGTTCTTGAACTGCTCGGCGACCTCAGCAACATGACCCATGCCTCTACGCTATCGCTCCGCAGGGTGGGAAATCGCTGATCGTGGCAGTATTCGCTGCCGGCGTACCGCCGGCAGCGCGCTGCGGGCCGCGCTCCGCGCGTAGACTCGCGATGACGGCACGAGTCCGGGCAAGGATCCGGCACGGGTGCTCACGGCGCAGGCGAGCGGGAGGCGGCATGGTGGACGGAACGAAGAGCGAGGAAGCACCCGAGGAACGGTACTCGACGAGGGGTGCCTACGTGACGAGCGGCGCCGAGTTCGACCGCGACACGAACTACATCGAGGATCGCATCGTCGCCGATCCGGAAGCGGTGCGCGCACTGCCCGCCCCGCCGCCCTCGAAGGTCGGATCGCTGGGGTACGGCCTGAGCGAGGGGGCGGTGGCATGGCCCGTCGAGCCCGGGCGCTACCGCCTGATCGCGGCGAACGCCTGCCCCTGGGCGAACCGAACGGTGATCGTACGGCGCCTGCTCGGTCTCGAGCACGTCATCGGCCTCGGCCGGCCGGGCCCGACGCACGATGCGCGATCCTGGACCTTCGATCTCGACCCCGGCCATCGGGATCCGGTGCTGGGCACCGAGCGTCTGCAGGAGAACTACTTCAAGCGCTTCCCCGGCTACCCGCGCGGCATCACGGTGCCCGCGATCGTCGACATCGCGAGCGGCGAGGTCGTCACGAACGACTACCCGCAGATCACCCTCGACCTCTCGACCGAGTGGCGGGAGTACCACCGGGAGGGCGCGCCGAACCTGCTGCCCGCCGAGCTGCTCGACGAGATGTGGCCGGTGATCGGCCGCGTCTTCACCGAGGTGAACAACGGCGTCTACCGCTGCGGCTTCGCAGGGTCGCAGGACGCCTACGATGCGGCGTATGCGCGGCTGTGGGAGGCGCTCGACTGGCTCGAGGATCGCCTGGCCACCCGGCGCTTTCTGATGGGCGGCACCATCACCGAGGCCGATGTGCGACTGTTCACGACGCTCGCCCGTTTCGATCCCGTGTACCACGGGCATTTCAAGACGAACCGCAATCGACTGACCGAGATGCCGAATCTCTGGGGCTATGCGCGCGAGCTCTTCCAGACGCCGGGCTTCGGCGACACGATCGACTTCGTGCAGATCAAGCAGCACTATTACGTGACGCACGAGGACATCAATCCGACCCGCATCGTGCCCGACGGCCCCGATCTCTCGAACTGGCTCGAGCCGCACGGCCGTGAGCGCCTCGGCGGTTCCCCGTTCGGCGACGGCATCCCGCCGGGGCCGGTGCCGGAGAAAGAGCGGATCGCCCCGGGCCACAGCCCGCTCTCCCCGGCGTAGTCGCACCGGGTGCAAGACGCGCCCGGCGGGCCCCTCAGTCCTCCAGCTGCCCGTCGGTCACCCGCCCGCCCGATTGCGGGGTGTCGAT
>JBEBTD010000174.1:0-4608 GCA_040393965.1 Leucobacter soli
TCTCGATGATGACGATCGTCGTCAACGCCGAGGAGAAGTTCGACGTGAAGATCCCCGACGAGGAGGTCAAGAACCTCAAGACCGTCGGCGACGCCGTGAACTTCATCGCGGGCGCCCAGGCCTGATCGGCTCGCACAGCTGAGCGGGGGCGGGCCATTCGGTTCGCCCCCGCAGCTGCCCCTCAACGTTTCCCTTCAACTTTCTCTGCAGTCAGACGGAGCGCGCTCATGAGCAAGAAGATCGTCATCACCGGTATCGGTGCCTCATCCCCCATCGGCGGCACCGCCGGCGAGAGCTGGCAGGGCCTGCTGGCCGGCGAGTCGGGCGTGCGCGCCCTCGACTACGACTGGGTGCAGAAGTACGAGCTGGCCGTGACCTTCGCCGCCGAAGCCAAGGTTCGTCCCGATCAGGTGCTCGAGCGTCCCGTCGCCAAGCGCCTCGATCCCTCGAGCCAGTTCGCACTCATCGCCGCCAAGGAGGCCTTCGCCGACGCGGGCGCGCCCGAGGTGGAGTCCGAGCGCCTCGGCGTCGACTGGGCCACCGGCATCGGCGGCCTGTGGTCGCTGCTCGACGCCTGGGACACGCTGCGCGAGCGCGGCCCGCGCCGCGTGATGCCGCTGACCGTGCCCATGCTCATGCCCAATGCGCCTTCGGCCGCGGTATCGATGCACTTCGAGGCCCGCGCCTACGCCCGCACCGTCGCCTCGGCCTGCGCTTCCAGCACCGAGTCGCTCGTGAACGCATACGAGCATCTGCAGGCTGGCCTCGCCGACGTCGTGATCGCCGGCGGCTCCGAGAGCGTCATCCACCCGATCACCATCGCGGCCTTCAACTCGATGCAGGCGCTCTCGCGCCGCAACGAGGATCCCGCGACGGCCTCGCGCCCCTACGACCTCGACCGCGACGGCTTCGTCATGGGCGAGGGCGCGGCGGCGCTCGTGCTCGAGACCGAGGAGCACGCGCTCGCCCGCGGCGCGAAGATCTACGGCGAGCTGGCTGGCGGCGGCGTGACCGCCGATTCGTACCACATCACCGCGCCCGAGCCCGAGGGCAAGGGCGCCAGCCGCGCCGTCTGGCTCGCGCTCGAGCAGGCCGGCGCGACGCCCGACGATGTCACCCACATCAACGCGCATGCCACTTCGACGCCGGTCGGCGACATCGCCGAGTTCACGGCGCTCACGCGCGTGTTCGGCGAACGGGCCAAGCAGATCCCCGTGTCGGCGACCAAGGCGGCCACGGGCCACCTGCTCGGCGGCACCGGCGCGCTCGAGGCCGTGTTCACCGTGCTCGCAGTGCAGAACCGAGTCGCTCCCCCGACCATCAACCTCGAGCACCAGGATCCAGAGATCCCTCTCACCGTCTCCTCCGAGCCCCAGCCGCTCGGCGACGGCCCACAGCTCGCGATCTCCAACTCCTTCGGCTTCGGAGGGCATAACGCCGTAGTCGCGATTCGCTCCTACGACGCCTGACCCTCCGCCTATCCGGCGTTGAGCCTCGGCAGTTCGAAGATGGTCGCGTCGCCCTCTTCCGCCGCGCGGAAGGGCTCCAGCTCGCGATCCCACGCTGCGCCCAGCGCGCCTTCCAGCGCGTCGGCGAGAGCGCCGGCGTCGTCGCCTGCTTCGGCGATCGCGCAGCGCACCGCGTCTTCCGTCAGCACGCCGTTGCCCGCGGCATCGACCTGCAGCCGGAAGATGCCGAGCGACGGGGTGTGCATCCAGCGCCCGCCGTCCCCGACGGCGCTCTGATCCTCGGATATCTCGAAGCGCAGCTGCTGCCAGCCGAAGAGGGACGAGGCAACGGATGCGGCCGTGCCGGCGGGGCCGCGCCAGTCGGCGACCGTGCGCATCATGTTCGGCAGGAGCGGTTGCGGGCTCCAGTCGAGCTTCACGACCCGACCGATCTCCCGGGCGAGCGCCCACTCGACGTGCGGCACGAGCGCCTTCGGGCAGGAGTGCACGAAAAGCACCCCCGTTGCATACGACGATTCAGGTCGCGCGGACGCGGTTGTCGACGCCATCGCTTCTCCCTTCGATTCGAAACGTCTTCCCCTACGTCGAACCTTCGGGCGGCGGTGCGCTGCATGAAAGTCTGTCATGTTTCGTCAGACTCGGCAAACGAGAATCTCTCAGGGTACGGTTGAGGGGTGAAGCCGTTCCTCCTCATCTCCACGCGCGACGATGAGCGACTGGTCGCCGAAGAGCATGCGTCGTACTGCACGCTGACCGGCCTGCTTCCGGAAGATCTCGAGCTGCGCCGCATCGAGCGGCAGCCCCTCGGCGAGGTCGACCTGGACGGCTACTCCGGGGTGATCCTCGCGGGGAGCCCCTTCACGGTGAGTGAGCCCGACGAGTTGAAGTCCCCCGACGAGCTGCGCGTGGAGCGCGAACTCGCCGGACTGCTCGACCGCGTCGTCGAGCGCGATTTCCCGTTCCTCGGCATCTGCTACGGGGTCGGTACCATCGGCACCCATCAGGGCGCGAGGGTGGATCGCACCTACGGCGAGAACACACAGGCGACCCGGGTCTCGCTCACACCGGAGGGCCTCATCGATCCCCTGCTGCGCGAGCTCCCATCGCAGTTCGACGCCTTCGTCGGGCACAAGGAGGCGATCAGCGAGCTCCCGTCGCACCTCACCGTGCTCGCGAGCTCGCCCACCTGCCCCGTGCAGGCCTTCCGCGTGGGGCGCAACGTCTACGCGACCCAGTTCCATCCCGAGCTCGACGCCGCCGCGATGGCCTCCCGTGTGCACGCCTACGTCGGGCACGGCTACTTCGATCCGACCGAGGTGGATGCGCTTCTCGATCGCATCCGCGTAGCGGATGTGCGGGCATCCCAGATGGTGCTCGCCCGCTTCACCGAGCAGTATCTGAGGTAGTCGCGGTGCACGAGCGCATCACGCTGGAACGCCACGGGCTAGAGGCCGTGCCGCGCGTCGCGGGGTTGTGGAACCTGCTCTTCGACCACCACCTGTCTATCGGGGCCGCCGGCCTTCCCGTCATCCCGCGCGATCGGAGCTGGCCGTTGCGCGAGGCCCACTACCGCCTCCTCTTCGCGGATCGGCCGGCCGCGTCGATCCGCCTCGCCATCGCCGAGGGCGCCGGCGCGCCGCTCGCCTACGCCATGACATACGAGGATCTGCTCGACTCCCGACGGGCGCTCGTGCTCGAGACGCTGAGCGTGGATCCGGCCGCTCGCGGCCTCGGGATCGGCACGCGCCTCATGGAGGCCGTGGATCTGGAGTCGATCGACACCGGCGTCTCCCTCGGCGTCGTCGATGTGATGGGCGGCAATCCCCGGGCCCGCGCACTGTACCTGCGCCACGGATACCGGCCGCATTCGGAGTCCTGGATGCGCTCGGAAGTGGGCGACGCTCCCGTGGACGGCCGCACCGCCTCGCGCGTCGGCCCCGATGCGGAGCGCACCGATCCTCGCCCCCTCGCCGAACGCGCGCGCGAATGCGGACTGGAGCTGGGGCTGTCCCCCGGCCCCGACGACACCTGGCTCACTGCGAACAGCATCGTCGAGCTCTCCGCGGCGACTCTCGAGGAGCCGGGACTCGATCGACTCGGCGCGTTGCTCGAGACGCTATCCGCGGCCGGATTCTGGACGGTTCGCATCGAGATCGCCGCCGCGCCCGCGGCCCGGGCGGCGCGGGCGGCACTGCGGAACCTGGGTTTCAGGCTCAGCACCGAACGCCTCGTGCGCGAACTCTCCCGGTAGCTCGGCTCAGTCGGCGGCCTGCGGTTCGCGGGGCGCCGGACACCGCAGATGCGTAGGTTTGCCGGGCCCGCCGCGATCGATGCGATGGTCCTTCATCGAGGCGCGGCAGATCGGGCATTTCGGGTCGGCGGGCGGCACGTACGGCGCCTCGTCGGGGTCGCCGAGGTCGGCGGTGCCCTCGAACTGGTAGAAGAAACGCTGCATCGCGGCGTAGAAGCCGGGGCGGTCGTCGTATGGCGTCGGATGCCAGAGGCGGCGCTTTCGTTTGGGCACGAACGAAATCGTATCACACTCGTTCGTGCACGAACGAGATAGAATCAGGGAATGGACTCCCCCGACGACCTCCTCGAACTCGATCGACAGGTCTGCTTCGCTCTCGCCGTCGCCAGCCGAAGCGTGATCGGCGTCTACCGCCCCATCCTCGAACCGCTCGGCCTCACCCACCCGCAGTACCTCGTCATGCTCGCGCTCTGGGGAGACGCGCCCCTGCGCTTCGGCGAGATCGCCGAGATGCTCCGCCTCGATCCGGCGACGCTCTCTCCCATCGTCAAACGTCTCGAGCAGTCGGAGCTCGTGGAGCGCCTCCCCGTCGACGGGGATGAGCGCACCTTCCGCCTCGCCCCGACCGAGAGCGGGCGGGCGCTGCGCGAACAGGCGCTCTCCGTGCCGCCCGCCGTGATCGAACGCCTCGGCCTGCCGGTCGAGCGCCTGCTCGCACTGCGCGACGAACTCACCGCGGTGATCGACGCGGTCGAGCGCGGCGTCTGACACCGGACCTACTCCATCGCGACCGATCACCAGGGCGCGAGCGGCACCCGAGCAATCGGACACTTCGGCCGCGGATCGTAGGGCGTGCGGGGCTTGAACCCGCGACCGACGGATTATGAG
>JBEBTD010000175.1:0-4567 GCA_040393965.1 Leucobacter soli
TCGATGCCCGACATGCTGCGCGTGCTCGACGTGCTCGTGCAGGACGACCCGATCGTGCGGGGCGACTTCTGGCGGCGGCAGGAAGCGGTCGCGCTGCCGCGGCCGAGCGAGTTCCGGCCCGAGAGCTTCAGGGCGGCCGAGGATCGCGACGCGCTGCAGGGCAAGCGCTTCGGCGTGCCGCGCATGTACCTCGGCGACGATCCCGACTTCCCGATCGAGGTGCGACCCTCGGTGCTGCGACTCTGGCAGCGGGCGAAGGAGCGGCTCGAGTCGCTCGGAGCCGAGGTGGTCGAGTGCGAGTTCCCGCTCATCGAGCGGTACGAAGGCGACCGGCCGGGCCAGGAGAACGTCGCCGCGCTCGGCGTGCTGCCCGAAGGCTGGATGGAGACCGAGTTCAACCACTTCCTCGCCTACGGCTGGGACGACTTCCTGAAAGCCAACGCCGGCGTGCCCGGCAGCCTCGCCGAGGTGGATCCGGATCGGATCTTCCCTCGCGTGGCGGGTGCGCTGCCCGACCGCTACGAGGAGGTCGAGGACTACGAGAACCGCTACCGAGCCACGGTGGCGCTCGCGCAGAACGGCATCGCCGATCCTCGTGAGCGCCCCGACTTCGCCGAAGGCCTGCGCGCACTCGTGCGGCTGCGGGAGGAGCTGTTCGAGAGCTGGCTCGACGAGCGCGGCTTCGACGGGGTGGTCTTCCCCGCGAATGCCGACGTCGCGCACGAGGACGCCGAGTTCGAGCTCGCCTCCGCGGATCACGCGTGGTCGAACGGCGTGTTCTTCTCCAACGGCAACTACGCGATCCGACACCTCGGCATCCCGACGGTGACGGTCGCGATGGGGCTCATGGACGACATCCGCATGCCGGTCGGGCTCACCTTCGCCGGACGCGCCTACGACGACGTCGCGCTGCTCGGCTACGGCTGCGCCTTCGAGCAGGGCGGGCCGAGCCTGCGGCCGGTGCCCGAGGTCTGAGGCCGGCGGCGGTCGCGGCTCGACGAGGGAAGCGCGATCCTCGTCGGCGAGCGGAACGCTCCGCGCCTACTCGACGGTCGGCTCGAAACGGTCGACGCTGATGGCCAGCTTGCGCAGCAGCGCGGCGAGCCGCTCGCGCTCCGCACGGGGCATGCCTCCGATCAGGCGCTCCTCGGCGTCGGCGAGGCGGGTCATCGCCGCATCGACGAGGGTCTGCCCCTGCTCGGTCATCTCGACGAGCACGCCTCGTCCGTCGTTGGGGTCGGTGAGACGGCGCACGAGCCCCCGCTCGACCATGCGATCGATGCGGTTGGTCATGGTGCCGCTCGACACCATCGTCTGCTGCACGAGCACCTTGGGGCTCTGGCGGTAGGGCGCGCCGCTGCGGCGCAGCACCGCGAGCACGTCGAACTCCCATGAGGCGAGACCGCTGCGCTCGAAGGCGTGCACGCGTGCACGGTCGAGGTGCTTCGTGATGCGCGTCATGCGCGAGAACACGGCGAGCGGGGCGATGTCGAGATCGGGGCGCGCCGCCGACCATTCGCGCAGAATGCGATCGACCTCGTCTTGCTCGTTCATCCCTCCATTATCGCGGCTGAGGGGCGGGGATCGCGGGAGAAGCGGCCCGGGAATTGTCTGCCAGAATGGAACGGTGCCGCCTAGCGGCGCGATCCGCCTTGGTGTAACGGCAGCACGACAGCCTTTGGAGCTGTTAGGTCCAGGTTCGAATCCTGGGGGCGGAGCGGTATGAAGAAGCAACGCTTTTTCATACCGCTCCGAAAGCGGTGCTCACAGCACCGAGTTTGCAGGAGCGGTGAAGCTTGCTTCGCCGCTTCAAGCCGACGGGAGCGGGTGGGCGAAGCACTGCTTTGCGGGCTCGCTCCGGTACGAAGGGAAGCGCATGACGAACAGCCTCGCAGTAGTGATCCTCGCCGCGGGCCAGGGCACCCGCATGAAGTCCTCGCTGCCGAAGGTGCTGCACCGCATCGGGGGGCGTTCGCTCATCGCGCATGTGCTCGACACCGCCGCCGGCCTGCAGCCCGAGACCGTGATAGCGGTCGTGCGGCACGAGCGCGAGACCGTGGCCGAGGCCATCCTGGATCACGCGCCCCACACCCTCATCGTCGATCAGGACGAGATCCCGGGCACGGGCCGCGCCGTGGAGCAGGCACTCGCCGCGCTGCCCGCCGACTTCGACGGCTCGGTCGTCGTGCTGAGCGGCGACGTGCCCCTCATCGACGTCGCGACCCTCGAGCGGCTCGTGCAGGGCCACGTGGAGCACGGCCGCGGCATGACCCTGCTCTCGGCGGTGTTCCACAACCCGACCGGTCTCGGGCGCATCCTGCGCGAGAACGACGGCACGATGCGCGGCATCGTCGAGGAGAAGGACGCGAGCGAGGCCGAGCGCCGGATCACCGAGATCAACGGCGGCATCTACGTCTTCGCGCGCCGCGCGCTCGAGCGGGCGCTCGCCGAGATCGACACGAACAACGCGCAGGGCGAGAAGTACCTGACCGATGCCGCGGCGCGCATCCTCTCGGCTGGGCTTCCCGTGGACGCGGTCGCGACCGAGGACACCTGGCTGATCGCCGGCGTGAACGATCGCACCCAGCTCTCGGAGGCGGGTCGTGAGCTCAACCGCCGCATCGTGCTCGCGCACCAGCGAGGGGGCGTCACGATCCAGGATCCGGCGACGACGTGGATCGACGCCGATGTGAGCATCGAGCCCGACACCGAGATCCTGCCCGGCACCTTCCTGCACGGCGCGACATCGATCGCCTCGGGCGCCGTGATCGGCCCCGACACGACGCTCGTAGACTGCGAGGTGGGCGAGGGGGCCCGCATCCGCCGCAGCGAGGCGACGCTCGCGGTCTTCGGCCCGAACGTCGAGGTGGGCCCCTTCAGCTTCATCCGGCCCGGCACGGAGCTCGGCGCCTCGGGCAAGATCGGCGCCTTCGTCGAGACGAAGAACGCGAAGATCGGCGACGGCAGCAAGGTGCCGCATCTCAGCTACGTGGGCGATGCGACCATCGGCGAGGGCAGCAACATCGGCGCAGGCACGATCTTCGCCAACTACGACGGAGTGAAGAAGCACCACAGCACGGTCGGCGACGCGGTGCGCGTCGGCTCGAAGAATGTGCTCATCGCTCCGGTTACCATTGAAGACGGCGCGTACACCGCTGCCGGCACTGTGGTGCGAAAAGACGTCCCATCGGGTTCACTGGCGCTGAACGTGGCGCCCCAGCGCAACCTCGAGGGGTGGGTGGCCGAGAACCGGCCCGGCACGAGCAGCGCGAGTGCCAGTCAACAGTCGAGCAGTAGGAACGCTGCAGAAGAGGGCGGAAAACAGCGATGAGCGCGATCGAAATGGCCGGTCAGAAGAAGCTGGTCTTGATCTCGGGCCGGGCCTACCCCGAGCTCGCCGAGCGTGTGGCGGAGGAGCTGGGGGCCGACCTGGTGCCCACCGACGCCCGCACCTTCGCCAACGGCGAGCTCTACGCCCGCTTCGACGAGAGCGTGCGCGGCTGCGATGCGTTCGTCATCCAGAGCCACACCCATCCCATCAACGAGTGGCTGATGGAGCAGCTGATCATGGTCGACGCCCTGAAGCGGGCATCGGCCAAGCGCATCACCGTCGTCGCCCCGTTCTACCCCTATTCCCGTCAGGACAAGAAGGGCCGCGGCCGTGAGCCCATTTCTGCCCGCCTCGTCGCCGACCTCTTCAAGGCCGCCGGCGCCGACCGCATCATGTCGGTCGATCTGCACGCCTCGCAGATCCAGGGCTTCTTCGACGGCCCCGTCGACCACCTCTTCGCGATGCCCGTGCTGCTCGACCATTTCAAGAAGACGATCGACCGCGACGACCTCTGCGTCGTCTCGCCCGACATGGGCCGCGTGCGCGTCGCCGACGTCTGGAGCGACAAGCTCGGCGCACCGCTCGCCATCATCCACAAGCGCCGCGACCCGCTCGTGCCTAACCAGGTCTCGGTGCACGAGATCGTGGGCGAGGTGAAGGACAAGTGGTGCGTGGTCGTCGACGACATGATCGACACCGGCGGGACGATCGCCAAGGCGGCCGAGGCGCTCAAGAAGAACGGCGCCCGCGGTGTGACGATCGCCTGCACCCACGCGATCTTCTCGGGCAGGGCCACCGAGCATCTCTCGCAGGACTTCATCGATCAGGTCGTCGTCACCGACACCCTGCCGATCCCGCCCGAGAAGCGCTTCGACAAGCTCACGGTGCTCTCGATCGCCCCGCTGCTCGCGCAGGCGATCCACGAGGTCTTCGAGGACGGCTCGGTGACGAGCATGTTCGAAGGCGCGGCGTAGCGCTTTCACGAGGATCGAGGCCCCCGGCATTCCGCCGGGGGCCTTTTCTCATTCTGGGGGCGGCGCGCACCCCCGGCCCAGACGTGCGCGCAGGCCGGGAGTCCTGCAGAACCCGGAAGAGACCACGATGCCCGGCACCGGAGCCTCGGTCGCCCCACCCGTGGCAAGCCAGGCGCCGCCGCCCGGCTGGCGACCGAGCAGCCCTCTTGCGGCCTCGGCTGGAACACCCTGGCGGGTATCGGTCATGTCGAGAGCGAGCACG
>JBEBTD010000176.1:0-4533 GCA_040393965.1 Leucobacter soli
GGCGAAGCGGGTGAGGAAGGTCGCCTCCTCCATCGCCGAGTCGCCGCCGCCGACCACCGCGATGGTCTTCTCCCGGAAGAAGAAGCCGTCGCAGGTCGCGCACCACGAGACGCCGTGGCCCGAGAGGCGATCCTCGTCGGCGATGCCGAGCTTGCGATACGCCGAGCCGGTCGCGAAGATCAGCGCGCGGGTCTCGTGCACGGTGCCGTCGGAGGTGGTGACCTTCTTCACCTCGCCGTCGAGGTCGAGATCGGTGACGTCGGCGTATTCGACCTTCGTGCCGAAGCGCTCGGCCTGGGCCTGGATCTTCTCCATGAGCTCCGGGCCCTGGATGCCCTCGGGGAAGCCCGGGAAGTTCTCGACGTCGGTCGTGTTCATCAGCTCGCCGCCGGGCTCCACCGAGCTCGCGAACAGCAACGGCTCGAGGCCGGCGCGCGCCGCGTAGATGGCCGCGGTGAAACCGGCGGGTCCCGAGCCGATGATGATGATCTGGTGCATGCTGCTCCTCATGTATTGCAACCTCGTAGCTAGAACCAATCTTAGGCTCGGGGTATTCCCTGCTCCCCCGCGCCGGGCAGCCGGATCGCGCCCGTGGACGGCATGTCCCCGCGCTTTCTCCTGATCGAGCGCCAGATGCCGAAGCCGAGCAGCAGGGCCGCCGAGATGCCGAGCGCGCCGAGCATGATGGCCTCGACCGCGGTGCGCAGCTCCAGGTACAGCACCTCGCTCGCGAAGGAGATGTCTCCCGATGCGTCGCGCACGTTCAGAATGAGCCCCGATTCGCCCGAGGAGACGCGACTGTGCACGGGCACGAGCACGCTCGTGCTGCCGACCGAGGGCACCTCGGCCTCGAACACGCGCTCCGAGAGCGAGATCGCGGCCGAAGTCGGCGCGACCCGCAGCGAGACGAGCGCGTCGAACGGCAGCGAGTTGCTCAGAGTCACGGGCACGCGGGAGGATGTGCCGACGAGCTGCGTGCTCTCGGTGGTCACGGGGCGCACGCCCTGCAGCAGCTCGGCGTCGCGCTGCCTGATGCGGGCGTCCGCCTCGGCGAAGTCGACGCCCGGCTCGGCGTAGCGCGTGGCGAAGGCCTCCAAGAGGCGCTCGCGCTGGTAGGCGAGCAGGTATTCGGGGCGCTGGAGCAGCGGCGCGAGCTCGTCGATCCGCTCGGAGCGCGAGACGGTGGCACGCAGCAGCTCGCGGCGCTCTTCGGCCGCCGCACCGGCGCGCAGCGAGGCCGTGCCCGCGGGCTGCAGCAGCTCGGGCACCGTCTGCGCCCAGGTGAAGCCGTCG
Source organism: Leucobacter soli (assembly GCA_040393965.1). Taxonomy (GTDB): domain Bacteria; phylum Actinomycetota; class Actinomycetes; order Actinomycetales; family Microbacteriaceae; genus Leucobacter; species Leucobacter soli_C. The sequence continues at coordinate 1,294 of JBEBTD010000176.1, forward strand.
AGCACGTCGAAGAGGCGCAGCGGGTCTGCCGTGTCGGCGAGGGCGCCCCGGTCGAGGGCGAGCACGAGGCCCGTCGCGCCGTTCTGGGCGGCGAGGGCGAGACGCCCGGCGAGCTCCGCATTGCCCGCGGCCTGCTCGGTGGGGGTGACGCCGGCGATGGCTGCTCGGGCGGCGGCGCCGAGCTCCGTGTCGGCGATGAGGGCCTCGACGCCCGCGACCTCGACGCGCGCGGCGGTCGCGCCGGACACGTTGCCCGAATCGAGCACGAGCGAGGTCAGGCCAGAGTGCTTCAGCAGCGCGATCGTCGCGCTGTCGACCTGGCCCGCGGCCGGCCACGCGCCGGGCCGGGTGCCGGCGAGCTCGAGCAGCTGCTCAGCCGAGGGGACGCCGTCGGGATCCGCCGGCTCGGGTTCGGCATCGGTGTCCGCCCCGTCCGAGGCCTCCCCCGCGATCCCGTCTGAGGCATCTGCATCGGCGTCGGCTCCGGGCTCAGCCGATCCCTGCTGCGCTGGATCGCCGGCCTCCTCGTCGCCCGCTCCGGCAGCTCCGGCCTCGCTCGCATCGGTCGTGTCCGCGGCCGCGGGATCCTCGTCGCCCGCAGCCGGATCCTCGCCCTCCGGCGCCTCGAACTCGCCGAGCCGCGTCGCATGATCGAAGCCGAGGGGCTGCAGCAGCTCCTCGAAACCGAGGGCGGCCTGGGCCGCTGGATCGGCGTCTGCGAACTGCAGCAGGAACACCGGGAGCGAGGATCGCTCGAGGCGCTCGAGCAGGGTGATGGCCGTCGTGGGCGCCGCCGTGCCGAGCGCGCGGGTGCCCGCCACGATGCGCGGGTCGACCGCGATGGTCGCGCGATGCCGCTCGGCAGCGTCGAGCAGTTCGTTCAGCCGCGGCGCGGCGGAGGCGAGCTCGTCACGGGTCGGCAGCACCGCCACGGAACTCGGCAGCACGAACGGGACGACGAGGGTGAGGGGCACCGCCTGCTCCGCGCCGGGCTCGCCCCAGACGAGCGGTGTCGCGGCGAGGATCCCCCGCTGCGCCTCGGGCGTCTCCTCGGGCGGAGTCTCGGCCGGAGCCCCCTCCGCGGAGCCCTCCTCTCCTGCCTGCTGCCTCATCTCCGCCAGCGCCTGTTCGGCGGCGGCCTCCGCCTCGTCCCGCTCGGCGGCCTGCTGCTCGGTCAGGAACTCGGCGCGCAACGGGTACACCCCGGGCTGTCGCACGTACACTCCCGGCATGTCGGCGCGCTCGATCTCGAGCTCCAACTCCTGCTGCTCCCCTGCCGGCGTCGCCTCGACCTCGAGTTCGACGAGCTCGAGCGTCTCGCGCTGCGCCTCCGGCTGCAGATCCGCGCCGGCCTGCGCGCGTTCCGCATCGATCGCGAGCCGCACGACGCCGGCATCGAGCGGATCCTCGCCCGGGTTGCGCAGCAGCACGGTGAAGCGGAACCGCTCCGCATCGGCCTGGAGCACCGGCGCTTCGGGCGCCACCGCGAGCTCGGGAATCGGAACCTGCTCCTCTTCCTCTTGCTCGTCCGCGCGGGCGGCGGCCTCGAGCCCTGGCAGCATGGTCGGGAGCGCCAGCGCGCCGACGACCGCCGCAGCGAGGCCCGCCGCGAGCAGCGCGCGGGAGCCGCCGCGCCGGCGGCGCTTCGAGGGCAGGCGGAACATACCGCCAGTGTATGGCCAGCGCGGGCCGCTAACCTGGAGGGATGCGCCCTCTCGCCGAATCCATGGCCGCCATGCGCGCCATCGCGGAGTCCCGACCCGTGTCCGCGCTCGCCGCCGCCTTCGACGCGGCGGGGCACCAGTTCGCCCTCGTCGGCGGACCCGTGCGAGACGCCCTCATCGGACGCCCGGTCACCGACCTCGATTTCACCACCTCCGCCCGTCCGGACGAGACCCGTGCGATCCTCGACACCCTCACCGAGAGCATCTGGGATGTGGGACGCGACTTCGGCACGATCGCCGCCCGCGTGCACGGGGAGCAGGTCGAGATCACCACCTACCGCGCCGACAGCTACCAGAGCGACTCGCGCAAACCGGTCGTGCGGTTCGGCGACACCATCGAGGGCGACCTGGTGCGGCGCGACTTCACCATCAACGCGCTCGCGCTCATGCTGCCGTCGATGCGTCTCGTCGATGTCTCGGGCGGGGTCGAGGATCTGCTCGCCGCCCGCATCGCCACCCCGGGGTCGGCCGAGGCCTCCTTCACCGACGACCCGCTGCGCATGATGCGCGCCGCACGCTTCGCCTCGCAGCTCGGCTTCGCGGTCGACGACTCGGTTCGCGCCGCGATGATCGAGTTCGGGCCGCGGCTCGACATCATCTCGAGGGAGCGGGTGCGCGACGAGCTCGTGAAGCTGCTGTCGACCGCGGATCCCGTGCCGGGCCTCCGCCTGCTCGTCGAGACGGGCCTCGCCGAGCGGTTCCTGCCCGAGCTCACCGCGCTGGTCGCGACGCAGGACGATCATGGGCGGCACAAGGACGTCTACGAGCACAGCCTCACGGTGCTGCGGCAGGCGATCGAGTTGGAAGCGGCGCGTCAGAGCAGAAGCACCGCTTCTGCCGCGCCGCTTGATCCGCACACGGCGGATGCGCGTCAGAGCAGAAGCACCGCTTCTGCCGCGCCGCTTGATCCGCACACGGCGGATGCGCGCTCCCACGAGCGCTCCCCCGACCTCGTGCTGCGCCTCGCCGCACTGCTGCACGACATCGGCAAGCCGGCCACCCGGCGCTTCGAGCGCGGTGGAGTGACCTTCCACCATCACGATGTGGTGGGCGCGAAGCTTGCGAAGAAGCGGTTGCGCGAGCTGCGCTTCGACAACGACACGATCAAGCGGGTCGCACGTCTCATCGAGCTGCACCTGCGGTTCTTCGGCTACAGCGATCAGCAGTGGACCGATTCCGCGGTGCGCCGCTACGTGCGCGACGCCGGCGAGGAGTTGGAGCGCCTGCACATCCTCACCCGGGCCGATGTGACCACCCGCAACCGGCGCAAGGCCGAACGGCTCGAGCACGCCTACGACGACATCGAGCGCCGCATCGCCGAGCTCGCCGAGCAGGAGGAGCTCGCCGCCGTCCGGCCGGAACTCGACGGCGAGGCGATCATGCGCATCCTCGACCTTCCGCCCGGGCCGCTGGTGGGGCGTGCGTACAAGTTCCTGCTCGAGGTGCGGCTCGACGAGGGGCCGATCGGCGATGAGGCCGCCGAGGCCCGGTTGCGGGAGTGGTTCGCGGGGCAGGG
>JBEBTD010000177.1:0-4506 GCA_040393965.1 Leucobacter soli
AGTGGCTGGGCAGCGCCAGCGCGAGCAACAGCGCCAGAGCTCCGACCGGCGGATCGTCTACTCGATCTCGAGCCCGTTCGCCCGCTGGATCTCGCGCTGGTAGGGGGCGACCACGGAGCGGGAGATACGGCAGTCGAGCAGGATCGTGCCGCTCGCCCCGGCCTCCCGCCATTCGGCGAGTGCGTCGAGGTCGGCGAGTCGATCGACGCGCACCCCCGTGGCACCGAGTGCGCTCGCGAGCCCGGCGAAGTTCGCGTCGGGGATCATCATCGGCCGCTGGTCGAGGCCCATCGCGCCGTAGAGGTGCACCTCGGCGCCGTAGGCTCCGTCGTTCCACACGACGATCACGCAGCTGCGCACGGTGCGCACGGCGGTTTCGAGGTCGGCGAGCGCCATCAGCCCGCCGCCGTCGCCGGTGGTGAGCACGACCGTGCTCTCGGGAGCGGCGGCCGCGACGCCTGCGACGGTCGAGAAGCCGAGGCCGATGGTCTGGTATGCGGTGCCGACCATGATCATGCGCTCGGGCGAGGCGACCGGCCAGTACATGTTGGCCCAGCCGATGAAGTGCCCGCCGTCGCTCGTCACGTGGCGATCCTCGGGCAGCAGCTCGGCGAGGCGGGCGGCGACGGCGCGAGGATCGAGTCTGCCGTCGTCGCAGAGGCCTTCGGCGATGCCGCGGTCGAGTGCGCGCAGGGCGCCGTCTGGCTCGAGCCCCGGCACGGTCTCGCGCCAGCGACCGGGTGAGGGCTTCGCGGCGGCGAGGCCCTCCAGCAGCGCATCGAGGATCTCCCGCGCCTCCCCGCGCAGCAGCAGATGCTCGACCGGGCGCGCGGTCTTGGGGGGTGCCACCTGCTCGAGGTCGACGCGGATCACGCGGGCGCCCTCGCCGAAGAGCTCCCCGAAGCGCATCGTGAACTGGTTGAGGCTCGCGCCGACGACGAGCACGGCGTCGGCGTCGGCGATCCGCTCCATCGCGGCCCGCTGGCCGAAGCCGCCCGTGAGCCCGAGGTCGTAGCGATCCTCGGAGAAGATGCCGCGCGCGAGCGCGGTCGACGCGGTGAGTGCGCCCAGTCGCTCGGCGACGGCGTCGAGCAGCGACCCGGCATCTGCGAGCCAGGCGCCGCGACCGGCGAGCACCACGGGCCGCTCCGCTTCGGCGAGCACGCGCACGGCGGTTGCGAGTTCGGTCGGGGTGGCGGCGGTCAGCGGGCGGGCGTGGCGGGCCGGGCTCGTGACATCGGCGGGGGTCGCGTTCGGCAGGGTCGCCGCTGCGAGGGCGCGCATCGTCGCGGGGTCGGAGAGGTCGATGTCTTCGCCCGTCGGAGAGGCGGCCTGCGGGGGCACCTCGGCGGAGACGAGATCGTAGGGGATCGATACGACGACAGGTCGTCGATATCGCAGTGCGACCTGGGCGGCGCGGTCGACGACGCTGTCGACGTCGCGGGGAGTAACGACGTAACTGCGCACGCCGAGGGCGGCTGCAGCCATTTCTTGATCGATGTCCCAGGGGCGCGGGCCGCTCATGGGCGCGTCTCCGACGACGAGCAGCAGAGGGGTGCGGGCCTGGGCCGCCTCGGCGAGCGCGGTGAGGGTGTTCGTGAAGCCGGCGCCGTAGGTGGTGGTCGCGATGGCGAGCCTGCCGGTCACGCGGGTGTAGGCGTCGGCGGAGGCGACCGTGGCGGCTTCATGTCGCACCTCGCTCAGTCCGATGCCGCGCGACTCGAGCGCATCGATCAGATGGGCATTGCCGTTGCCCATGAGGCTGAAGGCGTGGTCGGCGTGACGGGAGAGTGCGATGGCGAGCGCTTGTGCGAGCGTGGGCATGACGATCCTTATGCAGCTGGGAGAGAATACGAGAAGAAACCGTATGTGTCTCGCCGGGATCGGCAGCAGCGCCCCTTTTTCGAGCGCCTTACCCGGCCTAGTTCGCGCCTGCGCGCGCCGGGCTGGACACACGAATTCTAGCGGGTGCTCGCCCCGGCTGACAACGCTCCGCCCCGAAGCGCGGCTGCGAGCCGGCTCTCGGTCACCAGGTGCTGTACGACATGCGGCCGGCGGCGGCGCGCAGCTCGGTCACGAGGCCGCTCAGGTCCTTCGGCACCCCGATCGTGACGACCGCGAGCGCGGCGGGGGGTTCTCCCGAGATGCGCAGCGGCACCGCGACGGAGGTGAGGCCGCTGATGACCTCGTCCTGGCTCAGCGCGTAGCCCTGCCGCTTGGTGGCGGCGGCGCCATCGCTGAGCGGCGCGCCGTGGAAGATCGAAGCGTGCTCCTCGGGCGTGAGCGACGCTTCGACGGCATAGCTCGGGGCGCCGCGCCGCAGCGGGTGACGAGCGCCCGGGCGCTGCGCGACGTTGGCGTTGCCGTGGGTCGGTTCGATGCTGAGCATGGTGATCACCTCTTCGGCGTCGAGCAGCGCGACGAACGTCGTCATGCCGAATCGGTTGGCGAGGGTCATCAGCTCGGGCTGCGCGACATGGTTGAGCGTGGGGGCGGCGCCGCGTCCGAGTGCGGCCAGACGCGGGCCGAGGCGGATCAGGCCGGCGTCGTCGCGAAGCACGAAGCGATGGGCCTCGAGGGAGCGCAGCACGCGGTATGCGCTCGAACGGTGCACGCCGAGGTGCTCGGCGAGCTGCGCGATCGAGATCGGCCCGGGGGCCTCGGCGAGCACTTCGAGCGCGCGCAGGCCGCGGTCGAGCGTCTGCGAGCCCGCCGAACCTCGCGCGCCGACATGCTGGTCGGAAGAAGCGGAGTCCATCCCTCTATTGTGGTCGAAAGCTCTTCCCGATGCGGAAGCCGGGAGTCACGGCGTGGCATATACTTGAAGCTTGAAGTATCTGTCTTTCTAAGCGAGGTGCGCAGTGGAGCCGAACGGCGAGCCGCAGTGGCTGAACGACGACGAGCGCGAGATGTGGATGCGCCTCGTGAGCACCGCGATCCTGCTGCCCGGCACGATCGAGGCGCAGCTGAAGCGCGACGCGGGTCTCAGCTTCTTCGAATACCACGTGCTCGCCATGCTCTCCGAGGCCGAGGGGCGCACTCGGCTCATGAGCGATCTCGCCCACTGGTCGAACTCCTCGCTCTCGCGCCTCTCGCACGTCGTCACGCGCCTCGAGAAGCAGGGCTGGGTGCGACGGGAGAGCTGCCCGAACGACCGACGCGCCACCAACGCCGTGCTGACAGACGAAGGCTTCGCGCACCTCGAGGCCCACGCGCCCGCGCACGTCGCCGAGGTTCGCAGACTCGTCTTCGACGGGCTCGGCGCCGCGCAGGTCGCCTCGCTCTCGGAAGGGCTCGCCACGATCCTCGAGAACATCGATCCCGGGCGCACGAGCGATCCGCGCGCGGGGGCCTCCGTCACGAGAAAGACGGACGACTCGGCGACGCACGACTCCAAGAGCCCTGAAGGCGGCTGCTAGGCCGCAATCGGCTCAGCCGGCCGCCTCGAGGGCCCGGAGTACCGGCTCGTGCAGCGCTCCGTTCGTGGCGAGCGAGCTGCCGCCCCACACGGTGGGCTCGCCCGAGATGTCGGTGAACGAGCCGCCCGCCTCGCGCACGATCGGAGCAAGCGCGGCGAGATCGTAGGGCTTCACGTCGAACTCGGCGACGACGTCGAGCAGCCCCTCGGCGAGCAGCATGTACGACCACATGTCACCGTAAGCCCGGTCGCGCCACACTCGTTCCGAAAGCGCGAGCAGCTGGTCGAGGCGGCCGGCATCGCGCCACTGCGCGATGCTCTGAAAACTGAGGCTCGCATCGGCGAGCTCGCTCACCCCCGAGACCCGCAGGCGACGCGCGGGCGCGTCGCAATCCTCGCGCCAGGCGCCCCGCCCGAGCTCGGCGTACCAGCGGGTGCCGAACGCGGGCGCGCTCACGACCCCCGCGGTCGGCACCCCATCGACCTCGAGGGCGATGAGCGTGGCCCAGTTGGGCACGCCGCGCAGGAAGTTCGAGGTGCCGTCGATGGGGTCGAGGATCCACCGGCGCTCGCCGCCCTCCGCGCGGCCGGACTCCTCGCCGAAGAATCCGTCGCCCGGGCGCTCCGTCTCGATGCGCTCGCGCAGGGCGCGCTCGACGGCGAGGTCTGCGTCGGTGACGAACGTGCGATCGGGCTTCGTGTCGATGCGCAGATCGGCGGAGCGGAACCTCGGCAGCGAGATCGAGTCGGCGAGATCGGCGAGCCCGAGCGCGAAGGCGAGATCGGGGGAGGGGGCGGGCGAGAACGACATGTGCATCCCTTGCGTCGACGGGCGGCGAATACGAGAAAAGCCCCGCAGCGAGTGCGGAGCTTTTCTTTCTGTGCGCCCTCACGGGCTCGAACCGTGGACCCGCTGATTAAGAGTCAGCTGCTCTACCAACTGAGCTAAAGGCGCCTGCTGCCGTTTTGGCAACGGATATAACTTAGCACAGTGCAAGACGAGATGAAAATCGGCGCGGTGCCGCGCGTCGGTACGGTGCCGAGGCGATTCAGCGGCGCTTGCGAGCCGCCTTCGCCTCCGCCTTCGC
>JBEBTD010000178.1:0-4417 GCA_040393965.1 Leucobacter soli
CGCCGCGGGGCCGGCGGCCCGAGTCGCCAGCCGTCGCGCCGGATCCAAGGGTCGATGAGTCCGCTCATGCCGTTGGGCGGCAGCGCGTCCAGCAGCGCAGCGGCGAGGTCGAAGTCCGATTCTCCGGGCGTCGCGTACTCGATCGATCCCTGCGCTCGCTCGATCAGCCCCGTGTCGAGCTCGCCCGCCACGACCTCGGGCAGCTCGAGCAGCGCCCGCATGAATTCGACGTTCGTCGGGAAGCCCACGATGACGGTCTCGTCGAGCGCCTGCACGAGCCGTCGGCGTGCGGTCTCGCGATCCTCGCCCCAGGCGATGATCTTCGCGAGCATGGGGTCGTAGTCGACGCCGACGTCGAGGCCCGATTCGATCGCGGTGTCGACCCGTATGCCCGGCCCGGAGGGATGCGTCGCATGCGAGACGCGCCCGCCGGTCGGAAGGAAGCCCGCCGCCGGATCTTCGGCGTAGACACGGGCCTCGATGCTGTGCCCGTGCAGAGAGACCTCGTGCTGCGCGAGCGCGAGGGGCTCCCCCGCGGCGATGCGCAACTGCTGCTCGACCAGGTCGACGCCGGTGATCTGCTCGGTCACGGGATGCTCGACCTGCAGGCGGGTGTTCATCTCCATGAAGAAGAACTCGCCCGGTCGCTCGGCCTGGGCGATGAACTCGACGGTGCCTGCGCCCCGGTAGTCGACACTGCGCGCGGTCTCGCAGGCCGCTTCGCCGATCGCGGCTCGGGTGGCCTCGTCGAGCAGCGGCGAGGGCGCCTCCTCGATGACCTTCTGGTGGCGGCGCTGCAGCGAGCACTCTCGCTCGCCGAGGTGGATCACGTTGCCGTGCGCGTCGGCGAGCACCTGCACCTCGATGTGCCGAGGCGTCGTGAGGTAGCGCTCGAGGAAGAGGGCGTCGTCGCCGAAGCTCGCGGCCGCCTCCCGGCGTGCTGCCGCCAGAGCGGCGGGCAGATCCTCGGCCCGCTCGACCACGTGCATGCCCTTGCCGCCGCCGCCGGCGCTCGGCTTGACGAGCAGCGGGTAGCCGATCGCGGGGGCGGCGGCGATCAGCTCGCCGTCCCCGAGCCCCGCCCTCGCGATGCCGGGCACTGTAGGCACCCCGCCCCGCTCCACCGCTGTCTTGGCCGAGATCTTGTCGCCCATCACCTCGATCGCCGCGGCAGAGGGGCCGATGAAGACGATGCCGGCCTCCTCGCATGCGCGTGCGAAGACGGCGTTCTCGGCAAGAAAACCGTAGCCCGGATGGATCGCCTGCGCGCCGGTCGACTCGGCCGCGGCGAGCACGGCCTCGATGCTCAGATAGCTCAGTGCCGCCGGGGCGGGCCCGATCCGCACCGCGACATCGGCGAGCGCGACGTGGCGAGCGCCCGAGTCGGCATCGCTGTAGACGGCGACCGAGCGGACGCCGAGACGCCTCAGGGTCGAGATGATGCGGCAGGCGATCTCGCCGCGGTTCGCGATCAATACCGTGTCGAACACTTCTGGCTCACATTCTGAAGACGCCGTAGCCGGTCGATTCCTGCGGCGCCCGTGCGATCACGCCGAGGGCGAGGCCCAGCACGTCGCGTGTCTGGTCGGGTTCGATGATGCCGTCGTCCCAGAGCCGCGCGGTCGAATAGTAGGGGCTGCCCTGCGTCTCGTACTGCTCGCGGATCGGCGCCTCGAACGCCGCCTGATCCTCGGCGCTCCATTCGCCGCCCGTCGCCTCGATCTGCTCCCGCCGCACGGTCGACAGTACCGAGGCCGCCTGAGGGCCGCCCATCACCGAGACGCGTGCGCCCGGCCACAGCCACAGGAACCTGGGGGAGTAGGCGCGCCCGCACATCGAGTACGTGCCGGCGCCGAACGAGCCGCCGACGACGACGGTCAGCTTCGGCACGCTCGCCGTCGCTACGGCATTCACCATCTTCGCGCCGTGCTTCGCGATGCCGCCCGTCTCGTACTCGCGGCCCACCATGAAGCCCGTGATGTTCTGCAGGAAGAGGAGGGGCGTGCGACGCTGCTCGCACAGCTGGATGAAGTGCGCCCCCTTGAGCGCGCTCTCGCCGAAGAGCACCCCGTTGTTCGCGACGATGCCGACGCGGTGGCCGTGGATCGTCGCGAATGCCGTGACGAGCGTGGCGCCGTATTCCTTCTTGAATTCGTGCCACTGGCCGCCGTCGGCGATGCGGGCGATGATCTCGCGGGCGTCGTAGGGCTCGGTGAGGGAGACGGGCACGACGTCGAGGAGGCTGCCCGGACGAGGATCGGCCGAAGCCCCATCGGGCTGCGATCCGAGCGGCGGCTCCGGGCTCGGGGGCAGTGTCGCCACGATGTCGCGCACGATCTCGAGCGCGTGCTCGTCGTTCTCGGCGAGATGGTCGGCGACACCGGATACCCGGGTGTGCACCTCGCCGCCGCCGAGCTCCTCGGCCGTGACGACCTCGCCAGTGGCCGCCTTCACGAGCGGCGGGCCGCCGAGGAAGATGGTGCCCTGGTTCCTGACGATCACGGTCTCGTCGCTCATCGCCGGCACATAGGCGCCGCCTGCGGTGCTCGAGCCCATGACCGCCGCGATCTGGGGGATGCCGTCGCGAGACATGCGCGCCTGGTTGTAGAAGATGCGCCCGAAGTGATCGCGGTCGGGAAACACCTCGTCCTGCATCGGCAGGAAGGCGCCGCCCGAATCGACCAGGTAGACGCAGGGCAGCCGGTTCTCTGCCGCGATCTCCTGCGCCCGCAGATGCTTCTTCACCGTGATCGGGTAGTAGGTGCCGCCCTTGACCGTGGCATCGTTGGCAACGATCATCACCTGGCGACCGTGGATCAGCCCGATGCCCGCGACCAGGCCGCCGCTCGGGCACTCGCCGCCGTACATGCCGTAGCCGGCGAGCGGAGCGACCTCGAGAAACGGGCTGCCGATGTCGAGCAGGTGGTCGATGCGCTCGCGCGGGAGCAGCTTGCCGCGGTCGATGTGGCGCTGCCGGGACTTCTCTGGGCCCCCGCGCGCGGCCTCCGCGCGGCGGACGCGCAAGAGCTCGACGAGCTCGTGATAGGTCGCCATCGCCTCCTCCTCGCTCTGCTTCGTACAGGTCATTCTGCAGGGAACCTCCGACATTCTCGTCGGGCATCCATCGAATTGAGATTTAGATTACTGCAGAGTAATCAAAAAGTCACACGATGCTCCCCTTGAAATGGCCCCGCGGATTGCTTAGCCTGTAATTCAATTACTCGCTGATAACCAGGAGCGGCAATGGAGCACTTCGAGCTGAGCGAAGAGGAGGCGGCGCTCGCCGCCATGGTGCGCGACTTCGCCGAGGGCGTCGTCGCCCCCCAGGCCTACGAGGCCGATCGCACGCACACGCTCAACATGGACGTCGTGGCGGGCATGGGCGAGCTCGGCCTATTCGGACTGCCCTTCGACGAGGAATGCGGCGGGCAGGGCGGCGACTACTTCGCGCTCTGCCTCGCGATCGAGGCGCTCGGCCGGGTCGACCAGTCCATCGCGATCACCCTGGAGGCCGGAGTGAGCCTCGGCGCCATGCCGATCTACCGCTTCGGCACCGAGCAGCAGAAGCAGGAGCACCTGCCCGATTTGCTCGCCGGGCGGGCGCTCGCCGGCTTCGGCCTCACCGAACCCGAAGCCGGCAGCGACGCCGGAGCCACCCGCACGACCGCCCGCCTCGACGGCGAAGAATGGGTAATCGACGGATCCAAGCAGTTCATCACGAACTCCGGCACCCCTATCACCCGGTTCGTCACGGTCACGGCCGTCACGGGCGAGCACGACGGGAAGAAGGAGATCTCCGCGATCCTCGTGCCCAACGGCACCCCGGGCTTCACCGTGCAGCCCGCCTACGACAAGCTCGGCTGGCACGCCTCCGATACCCACCCGCTCACCTTCGACGGGGTGCGCGTGCCCGCCTCGAACCTCGTCGGCGAGCGGGGCCGCGGCTACGCGAACTTCCTGCACATCCTCGACGAGGGACGCATCGCTATCGCCGCCCTCTCCACCGGCGCCGCCGAGGGATGCCTCGAAGCCGCGGTCGACTACGCCAAGTCTCGCACCGTGTTCGGCAGCTCGCTCGCCACACGCCAGGGCGTGCAGTTCATGCTCGCGCGCATGCAGCAGCGGGTGCACACCGCGCGGCTCGCCTGGCATCACGCGGCCAGGCTGCGCGACGCCGGCCGGCCCTTCAAAACAGAGGCCGCGCTCGCCAAGCTCACCGCGAGCGACGCCGCCATGGACAACGCCCGCGACGCGACCCAGATCTTCGGCGGCAACGGCTTCATGAACGAGTACCCGGTGGCGCGGCACTACCGGGACTCGAAGATCCTCGAGATCGGGGAAGGCACGAGCGAGGTGCAGCTGCTCCTGATCGCTCGCTCGCTCGGGGTGGCCTGACCCGGCGTGCTCGCCGGCCCCG
>JBEBTD010000179.1:0-4415 GCA_040393965.1 Leucobacter soli
TGCCTGCGCCGAACTTCGTCGCCTCGAGGGTGGAGAGCGAGTCGACCTTGCGGTACACGCGCCTGCGGATGTCGCGACCGATCGCCATCGACGCCCGCGCTCCACAATAGACCGCCAGCACGGCGGCGGCGAGTTGGCCGAAGGAGACGGCGAGCATCAAGCCGCCGGTCCGCCAGATGAAGTCGATGTCGCCGCCCGTGATGCCGCGATCGATGATCTGAGCGTTGAGACTGGGCAGCCACAGCGCGGCGATCGTCGCAAGCAGCTGGAGCACGAGCACGGCGACGACCCACGCCCAATACGGCCTGGCGTGGTGCAGGGTGAGTCTGAGAAGAGCCACGAAACGCCTTTCGAAGAGAGAAACGATAGATCTTAGCGCTGGATTCGCCGAGCGTGCAAGGGCAGATCTGTCGAGGAGCGGGCGGATCGAACGTCTAGGCTCGAGTCATGAGCGCGAAGGGACGGGCGAGCCGGGCGCTGCGCCGCAGCTGGTACCGAGGCGTCGACTACGCCTGGGCTCTGCGCGAGATCGGGCGGGGCCTCGCCGACCCGGCCCTGCCGTCGAGGTATGCGCGCGGAGACCTCTCCCCCGCGCTGCTGCTTCCGGGCGTGCTCGAGAACTGGACGATGATGCGCGCGATCGCGGAGCGGCTGCACGCCGCCGGTCATCCGGTGCACGCCATCACCGCCCTCGAGCGCAACATCGTCTCCGTGCCCGCCGCGTCGGCGCTCGGCTCCGCCTACCTCGCAGAGCGGGGCCTGCGCGGGACGATCCTCGTCGCCCACAGCAAGGGCGGCCTGATCGGCAAGCACATGATGCTCGCAGACGCCGAGCGACGGATCGATCGTCTCATCGCTGTCTCTACCCCGTTCGCGGGCTCGAGCCTTGCGAGACTGCTCCCCCACCGAACCATCCGCGCGCTCGGCCCGAGCGACCCCACGATCATGTCCCTCGCCGGACGGCGCGACGTCAACGGCCGGATCACCTCGATCTACCCGAGCTTCGACCCGCACATCCCGGCCGGCTGCCGCCTCGAGGGGGCGACGAACGTGCAGCTCGAGTCCGCGGGGCACTTCCGCGTGCTGGGCGATCCCGCCGTGATCGCGGCGGTGCTCGAGGCTGCGGCCCGGCCCTCGCCCGCTGCCGGCAGCGGCGAAGTCAGCGCACCCGCAGCGCCGCCCGCTGAATCGTGATCGAGATGCGACTCGTCTCCCCCAGATCGTCTCCGTCGACCTCGAACACGCGGGGCTCCGAGAGCACCAGGTCGAGCCGCTCGACGCGGCGGTGCGTCACGCTGCCGCTGCTCGCCGCCTCGTCCTCCCGACCCCTGCTCAGCAGGCGCTTGAGACCGTTGTCCCACATGAAGTTGCGCATCGTGTCGAGCCAGCCGCCCAGCCCTTCGGCGTCGAGCACGAGCAGGTCGAGCTCCCCGTCGAACGGGTCGGCGTCGGGCAGCAGCGTTATGCCGCCCTGCAGCACGCCGCAGTTGCCGACGATCACGGTATGCGCCTCGAGCGGGCTCGCCTCGCCGCCGTTCTCGCTCAGCTCGATCCCGATCGTGCCGCTCGCCGAGATCGCGCGCCCGAGCGACTCGACGTAGGCCAGCCAGCCGGCCCGCTCCTTCAGGTCGTCGTCCGTCTCCGTGATCATGTGGGCGTCGATGCCGAAGCCGGCCATGACGGCGAAAGCGTGGCGCAGCGATTCCCCCTCGACCTCGAGCTCGGCCCAGCCCAGATCGATCGCGCGGCCCTCCCCGGTGATCGCGCGTTCGAAGGCTCCCGCGAGATCGTCGATCGGCACGTCGAGGTTGCGGGCGAGCAGGTTGCCCGTGCCGAGCGGGGCGATCGCCAGCTCGGCATCGGCGCCCGACTCCCCGAGCTCCTCGGCGACGGCCCGCACCGTGCCGTCTCCGCCGGCCGCCACGAGCACCACGGCGCCCGCGTCGATCGCCGCCCGCGCGGCCCCGCGACCGGGGTCGTCCTGATCGGTCTCGAACCAGGCGAGCTCAGGCTCCGCACCCGCTCGGCGCACGGCCTCTTCCACGGCCCGCTCGAGCACCTCCCTCGTCGTCTTCGAAGGGTTCCAGACGATGCCGATGTGCGTCGCGACGGTCATGAGCGTGCCTCCCTGCCTGATGGATCGAGTCTACGCGCCGCTACGGCTGCGACATGCGGAGGATCGAGTCGAGGATCGCCGCCAGCCAGTCGTAGACCATGACCGTGCTGCGGCTCTCGCCGTCGGCGAAGAGGCGGGCGTGATCGCTCTCCTGCTCGAGCCCCAGGCGCGCGGCGATGGCGAGCCGCAGCGCGGTGAGCGTGCGCACCCAAGCGGGCATCGTCTTCGCGGTCACCTCCACCTCGACCGCCGCGGATTCGGACTCCGGCGGCTCCGCGTGCGACTGCACGCCGCCGCCCAGGCCGAGCGCGCTCGTCACCTCGAGGGCGTCCTGCAGCTTGCGGTTGACGAGCCCCTGCTCGGTCACGCGCCGGAACGCCGAAGCGTCCTCGACGTCCTCGAACGCGTCGGGGAACAGGCGCGCGAGCGCCGGATCCTCGGGGGTGCTGTCGGAGCCGCCGATCTCGAGGCTCGCGAAGAGCGGATCGGGGTCGAGCGCCGTGCCGCTGTGGCTCTGCAGCAGCCCGATCAGCTGCCCCACCAGCTGGTCGAGCAGCTGCGCTTCGTCGAGATCCAGACGGAGGCGCAGACCCCCGTCGGGCAGCGGCAGCAGCCTCACTGCTCGCCCGCCTGCCGCACCGTCGCCCAGAGCCCGTAGCCGTGCATCGCCTCGACGTGCATCTCCATCGCCTCGCGCGCGCCCTCGGCAACGACGGCGCTGCCGTGCTGGTGCACCTGCATCATGAGCTCGTAGGCGCGGGACTCGTCGAAGCCGAAGTGCGTGCGGAAGACGTAGGCGACGTAGGACATCAGGTTCACCGGGTCGTCCCACACCACGGTCTGCCAGGGCCGCTCGGCGAGCAGCTGCTCACCCGTCTGCCGCTGCGCACCCGCGCTTGCGCCCGCGCCGCCTGCCGCGCCACGCCTCCCGGCCATCATCCCCACCCCAGCTCGTGGATACGGTGCTCGTCGATGCCGTAGAAGTGGGCGATCTCGTGCACGAGCGTGACCCGGATCTCCGCCACGAGCTGCTCCATGTCGGAGCAGTGCTCGAGCAGGTTCTCGCGGAAGAGGATGATGCGATCCGGCTCCTCGCCATAGCCGTAGGCGCCGCGCTCGGCGAGCGAGAAGCCCTCGTACACGCCGAGGATGTCGCTGCCGTCGTCCGGACGATCCTCGACCAGGAAGATCACGTTGTCGAGCTCGCGCATCATGTCGTCGTGCAGGCTGTCGAGGCCCTCGGCGACGAGGGCTTCGAAGTCTTCGTGCGACACGCTGAGCATGCCTTCACCCTAACAAGTCAGGGCCTGCCGACGCGCGACTCAGACGCTCCGGGCGAGTTCGAGCGCCGACATGCCGTCGATCGCGAGCCCGCCCACGATCAGGTAGATGAGCCCGAGGAAGATCGCATAGGTGACGCTGAAGCCGGCGCAGGCCAGCACGTGCTGCCAGGAGCGGAAGTGCGCGAGCACCTTTCGGGCGAAGCCGATCGGGTGCTTCACATCCCAGCTGTTCAGACGCAGGTAGCGTCCCAGGTACATGCCGAGCCCCAGCAGCAGGAGCACGCAGGCCACCGCGATCCAGGAGGCGGGCCTGGTGATCGCGTCGAGGGAATCGCCGAACACCACGATCGAGGCGATGATGTGCACGATCAGCACGTTCACGACGGTGTTGACGACCCCCGACATGGCGAGGGTGATCACGAGCACGATGTCGTACCAGAGCGGCACCGGGTCGTCCTCCTCACGATGGGAGAAGTTGAGCTCCGTGATGAGGTAGCTCGCGTTCGGAAGCAGCAGGAGCCAGACGATCCCCGTCGCGATCCATGCGACTCGCGCCGGCAGCGGGTCGAACTGCATGAGGATCGCACCCGCGATGAACCCGGCCAACAGGATGAACACGGGCAGCACCGAGAGCCAGATGTTCCAGAGCATCGGCCGGTAGAGCCGGGTGCGGTAGACGAGGGCGCGCAGCACCACGAGCACCGCGGCGTACAGGTTCAACGCGATGACCCCGGTCACGAAGAGCATGCCCTCCAGGGTAGCCGCGCCTCCGCCACGCCGTTCCGCGATCCCGTTCCGCGGCTGCGCCGCCGCCGTTTGGATATTCGGGGCGGGGATGGGATATGATCGTCTGGTTGCCCGATGAGCCCCGGCTCGGACGGACAGCATGGTGGCTTTAGCTCAGTTGGTAGAGCACCGGCTTGTGGTGCCGGTGGTCGCGGGTTCAAGTCCCGTAAGCCACCCTCATTGGAAAACCCCCGCCCGTGCGGGGGTTTTCTGCTTCCGACGGGGCGGGC
>JBEBTD010000180.1:0-4409 GCA_040393965.1 Leucobacter soli
CCGGCCTGAGCCGGTGCCGGCCTGGCCCACCCGATCAGCCTGCCGGCCTGGCTGCCTGGCTGCCGCCGGCCCGCCCGACCGACCGGCCTGACTAGCATGCCCGGCTGAACGCCTGCCCGCCTGACCGGCCCGACCAGCACGCGAAAGCATTCCGCCGAGATCCTACGTTTGCGTCGAAAGGCTACGAAAATCCACCCGAGAAACGTAGGATCTCGACGCAAACGTAGGATCTCGGCGGCGTTCAGGGTCGGCGCACGCGCCGGCAGAGCCCGGCCGCGCCGGGCCACTGGTCATAGAACCGGCGATTGCACGTAGAACCGGCGATTCTCGCCTGATCGGGCCGGTTGAAGCGGCAATCGCCGGTGGGGGCGACAACGCAGAGCGGGGTCGTGGCCCTGCAGGGGAAGCGAGACCTAGACCGTCTCGACCCAGATGTCGAAGCCGAGCTTCACGATGAGCACGCCCACCACCACGAGGAACAGCACGCGGATGAAGCCGATCCCTCGCGAGATCGCCATGCGCGAGCCGAGCAGACTACCCGCGATGTTCGCGGCGCCCATCGCGAGACCGAGCGGCCAGAGCACGGCGCCGAGCGGGATGAAGAAGAGCAGCGCACCGAGGTTCGTGGCGAAGTTCACCATCTTGGCCTTCGCGCTCGCCTGCAGGAAGTCGTAGCCGAGCAGGCCCACGAGCGCGATGATGAGGAAGGTGCCGGTGCCCGGCCCGAGCACGCCGTCGTAGAAGCCGATGCTCGCGCCGATGGCAGCGGCGATCGCGAAGTGGCGCGATCCTCGATGCTTGAGCCTCGTGACCGCTCCGAGCGCCGGTTTGAACAGCGTGATGAGCGCGACGGCGACGAGGGCGAGCACGATGATCGGCTTGAAGACCTGCGCGGGCAGGAAGGCTGCGACCGAGGCGCCGACGAAGGATCCGGCGAGTGCGACTGCCGCCATCGGCAGCGTCGTGCGCAGACTCGGCCGCACCCGGCGGTAATAGGCGACGCTGCTCGTCGCCGTGCCGAAGATCGAGGCGAGCTTGTTGGTGGCGAGCGCCTGCACGGGCGTGATGCCCGGCACGAGCAGCAGGGCGGGAAGCTGCAGCAGGCCGCCCCCGCCGACGACGGCGTCGATCCACCCCGCGGCGAAGGCCGCCACGAGCAGCAGCGCGAGGGTGCCCCCGTCGAAGCCCTCGGGCAGCAGCTCGAGCACCGCTACGCTGCCGCCCGGCAACGCGCGCACACGCCGAACAGGTCGACGACGTGCTCGATGTCGGAGAAGTCGTACTCGGCGCCGACGCTGCTCGCCCATTCCTCGACGACGCGGGCCTCGAGCTCGCGCGTCTCCCCGCAGCTGCGGCAGATCAGGTGATGGTGGTGCCCCTGCGTGGAGCAGGAGCGGAACAGGTTCTCCCCGCCCGGCGCCTGCAACGAGTCGGCCTCTCCCGCCTCGGCGAGCTGCGCCAGGTTGCGGTACACGGTCGCGAGCCCGATGGTGGAGCCCTCGTCGCGCAGCACGCTGTAGAGCTGCTGCGCGCTCACGAAGCCCTGCGCCTCGGCGAGGCGCGCGCGCACGGCTTCGCGCTGCCAGGTGTTGCGCCTGGGTGCGTTCATGCGTGGGCCTCCTTCACGCGCGGCGGCGCGAATCGGCGCCAGAGCAGAGCGAGTATGAAGACCAGCGTAGTCGCAAGCCCGATGGAGCCGCCCGCGGCCAGGTCGAACTGGCGCGACGCCCACAGCCCGGCGAGGCCCGAGGCGACGCCGAGCAGAGCGGCGAGGGGCGGGATCCAGTCGAGGCGCGGCGAGAGCAGCCGAGCAGCCGCCGCGGGAGCGATGAGCATGGCGACGCCGAGGATCGCGCCCACGGCCGGCATCGCGACGACCACGGCTGCCGCGATGATACCCGTCACGACGAGCTCGACGGGCCAGGCGCGGAAACCCGCCGCGGCGAAGCCCGCCGGGTCGAAGGTGTGGAAGAGGATGCGGCGATAGCAGAGCACGACGAGGATCAGCGCCGCCGCGAGCACGCCGGCCGTCGCCGCCAGGTCGGCCCCCGTCACCGAGAGCGGGGAGCCCACGAGCAGCGCCTCGACCGGCACGCCCATGCCGGGGTTGAGGCTCGTGAGCAGCGTGCCGAGCGCGAAGCCGAGCGCGAGCACCACGCCGCTCGCGACCTGGCGGCCCTGGCCGGGCACTCGCGAGAGTGCGGTCATGACGAGCACGAGCAGCACCGCGAACAGCGCCTGGCCGAGCAGCAGGTGGTAGCCGAGCAGCGCGAAGACCACTCCTCCGGGGAAGGTGGCGTGGCTGAGCGCGACGGCGAAGAAGGAGCGTCGTCGCAGCACGATGAGCGTGCCGGCGACGCCGCTCAGCAGGCCGAGCAGCGCGATCTCGAGAGCGGCCAGTGCGAAGTAGCTCATGCGGCGGCCCGCGATCCTCGCGCGCGACCCAGACGCAGCACTCCCAGCCGCACGGCCACCGCGAGCAGGTACGCGGCGACGAGCAGCAGCACGACGAGCGCGCCGGGCGACACCGACACCCCGAGCCCGACCGACCAGGCGAACGACCACCACAGGCCCAGCACGCCCGTGAGCAGCGGCACGGCGATCGCGAAGGGCACGAGTAGGTCGAGACGGCGGGTGAGCAGGCGCGAGACCGCCATCGGAATCGTCAGCAGCGCGACCACCATGAGCACGCCGAGCGCCTGCACGCCGGCCACCACGAGCAGCGCGGTCGCGACGGCGAGGGCGAGGTCGGTCGCGAGCGGCCGGAAGCCCGCGGCTTCGAAGCCCGCCGGGTCGAAGGCGCGGAACAGCTGCGCGCGACCCGTGGCGACCATGATCGCGATGGCGACGGCCGAGACGGCGACGATCTGCCAGAGCTGGGCGTCGGTCACGGTGAGCAGATGGCCGAAGAGCAGATCCTGCAGCTGCGCGACGTAGCCCCGCTGCTTCGAGACCAGCACCACGCCGAGGCTGAAGAGCCCCGTGAGCACCACCGCGATGGTCGCGTCGCTGCCCGCGTCGTCGGCGCTGCCCGCGCCGGCCCCGCGACCGCCGGATCCTCGCGCCCCTCGCCTCCCCAGCACCGTGAAGAGCACCGCGGCGGCGAGCGCTGCCGCGAGCGCGCCGGGGAGCAGGCCGGCACCTCCGCCGATGGCCGCGCCGATCACGAGGCCGGGGAACACGGCGTGCACGAGCCCGTCGCTCACGAACTCCGTCTCGCGGAAGCTGATGCCGAGGCCCACGACGCCCGCTGCGAGCGCCAGCACCGCGACGGTGGCGAGGGCGCGCGCCATGAAGGGCAGCTGCAGCGCGTCGAGCAGGCCGACCTCCACGGCTACTCCGTCTCGCGCGTGGTCGTGACGGTGTGCCCGTCGAGCTCGACGGTCGCATCGCGGAAACTGTGCTCGACCGCCTCCAGGGTGAGCGCGCGCTCGATGGGGCCGAAGCTCGCGGGGTGGCCGGGCTGCTCGGGGCGGTGGCCGGCGGCGAGCAGCAGCACGTGCGTGCAGGCCTGCTGGGCGATCTCGAGGTCGTGCGTGCTCACGATCACGGTGCGGCCCTCGGCGCGCAGCTCCCGCACCAGCTCGAGCAGGGTGTCGCGGTTTTCGCGGTCGAGGCCGTTGAAGGGCTCGTCGAGCAGCAGCAGACGAGGATCGGCGACCAGCGCGCGGGCGAGGATGCCCCGCTGCTGCTGACCGCCCGAGAGCTCCCCGAAGAGCCGCTTCGCGAAGGGGGCGAGGCCGACGCGCTCGAGGGCGGCGTCGACGGCCCTGCGCCCGTCGCGGCCGATGGGCGCGAGCGGGCCGCGACTGCGGTAGAGGCCCATCGTGACCGCCTGGCGCAAGGTCACCGGCAGGGCGGTGTCCCTGCTGTCGGCCTGGGGCAGCGAGCCGATGCTGCGGCGGGCGGCCTCGGGATCGGTGCCGAGCACCTCGATCGAGCCCCCGGTGAGTTCGGCGAGGCCGAGAATCCCCCGCAGCAGCGTGGACTTGCCGGAGCCATTCGGGCCGATGAGCGCGACGGCGGTGCCCTGCTCGATCTCGAGGGTGAGCCCCGACACGCGGCTGCGCCCCGCGTAGCCGAAGGAGGCATCACGCAGGGCGACGGCCGGCACCTCGGCCGGAACCGGGTTCGGGACGTGTTCGGTGTCCGAGGTCACTCCAGCTCGCTCGGCATCGGATCCGGTGTCGCTCCCCATGCCTCGAGGATAACGCGGGTGTTGTGCACGGTGGCGTCGAGGTAGGTCTCTGCGCCCGAGCCTTCGGCGCCCAGCGAGTCGGCGAAGAGCGATTCGGCGTCGACCACCTTCACGCCGGCCTCCTGACCGACCGTCCGGGCGAGCTTCGGGCTGAGCGACGACTCGACGAAGATCGCCTTGACGCCGCTCTGCTCGATCGCCGCGACCAGGG
>JBEBTD010000181.1:0-4314 GCA_040393965.1 Leucobacter soli
GCCACCGGCACCCCTTTCGCTCGCGATCTCCAGGCTACCGGTTCGCGACGAGGATCGCGCCCCAGGGCTCAGCCGAGCAGCACCTCGAGCGCGTGCAGCAGATCGGCGGGGTAGCGGCTCTCGAACTCGACCGCCTCGCCGGTGCCCGGGTGGGTGAAGCCGAGCCGCATGGCGTGCAGCCACTGGCGCTCGAGGCCGAGCCTGGCGCTGAGCGTCGGGTCGGCGCCGTACATGGTGTCGCCGACGCAGGGATGGCGCTGGGCCGACATGTGCACGCGGATCTGGTGGGTGCGGCCGGTCTCGAGTTCGATCTCGAGCAGAGAGGCGTAGGGGAAGGCCTCGAGGGTCTCGTAGTGGGTGACCGAGGGCTTGCCGTCGCGCGTCACCGCGAACTTCCATTCGCTTCCGGGGTGTCGTCCGATGGGGCCGTCGATCGTTCCAGCGAGCGGATCGGGATGCCCCTGCACGACCGCATGATAGATCTTGCGCACCTCGCGACGCTTGAACGCCCACTTCAGCGCGCTGTAGGCCCGCTCGCTCTTGGCGACGGCCATGAGGCCGCTCGTGCCGACGTCGAGGCGGTGCACGATGCCCTGGCGCTCGGGCGGCCCCGAGGTGGCGATGCGGTAGCCGGCTCCCGCGAGGGCGCCGAGCACGGTGGGGCCCTCCCAGCCGAGGGAGGGATGCGCGGCCACGCCGGCGGGCTTGTCGATCACGACGAGATCGTCGTCGTCGTAGACGATGCCGAGTTCGGGCAGTTCGACCGGCACGATCTGGGGGCCCGACTTCGGCTCCCAGCTGACCTCGAGCCAGCCGCCTTCGTGCAGCCGGTCGGATTTGCCGAGAATGCGGCCGTCGAGGGTCGCTCCCCCGCTCTGCACCACCTCGGCGGCGAAGCTGCGCGAGAAGCCGAGCAGCGTGGCGAGCGCGGCGTCGATGCGCTTGCCGACGAGCCCGTCGGGCACCGGCAGCGAACGGTGCTCCATCAGCGCTCGTCTTCCGTCTCGCCCTGCGGGGCGTCCTTCGCCCGCTTGCGGGGCGATCCGTCGATTGGCATGCCGAGCAGCGTGATGAGCACGAAGAGGCACATCGCGGAGACGATCGCCATGTCGGCGACGTTGTAGATCGCGGGGCTGAGCGGCCAGGGGAAGAGCCACGGCGTCGAGATGAAATCGATCACGTGTCCGACCGGAAAGCCGGGGTCGCGCGTCAGTCGATCCGTGAGGTTGCCCAGTACGCCGCCCAGCAGCAGGGCGAAGAAGACCGCCCAGGTACGCGAGCCGAGGTGCCGGATCTGCCAGACGATGGCACCGAGCACGACGACTGCGAGCAGGGTGAACAGCCAGGTGGCGCCGCTCGCCATGGAGAAGGCCGCACCGGGGTTGCGCACGAAATACCACTGCAGCGCCTCGCCGAAGACCGGCACCGGCCGCCCCTCGGGCAGATTGGCGACGACCCAGTTCTTGGTGAGCTGATCGGCCGCGTAGACGAGCAGGGCGAGGCTCAGCAGAGCCAGGGACTGTGCCCGGAAGCGGGGCGGTGCCGTGGCAGCCTGCTGCCGCGTACCGTTCTGGTCGTGCACGCTCCGTTAGTTGAGGCCGGCGGGAGCGCCGTCGGGCTCGGGCGAGCCGTCGAGGTTGCGCAGCTGCGACTGGATGTACGAGCGCAGAGTCGAGCGGTACTCGCTCTCGAAGTCGCGCAGCTCCTTGATGACGTCGCGCAGGTCGTCGCTCTCGCCCTCGAGCTTGCGCAGCACCTCGGCGCGCTTGTTCTCGGCCTCCGAGACGAGCTGGTCGGCTTTCGTCTCGGCCGCGGAGATGAGCTGGTCGCGCTTGGTCTCGCCCTCGTGCACGTGCTTGTCGTGCAGCTCGAGCGCGAGCTGCAGCATGGCGCTCGACTTGATGGCGTCCGCATCGGTGCGGGGACTCTCGGCGACGGCGACGGGGGCCGCGGGCTGCGGGGCGTCGACGACGATGGTGCGCTCCGAGGCGGGCGCGCCGGAGTCGGTGGAGGCGAGCTGCGCCTTGAGCGTCTCGATCTCGGCATTCGCGGCCTCGAGCTGCTCGCGGAGCTCGGCGGTCTGCTGTTCGCGCTCGCGGATCTCCTCGACGATCGTGTCGAGGAACTCGTCGACCTGGTCGAGGTCGTAGCCGTCGCGGAACTTGGTGATCGTGAACTTCTGGTTCAAGACGTCTTCAGGAGTCAGGGCCATCGTAAAGTCTCTTTCGCTTGAGAAGACCGCTTTCGCGATCGTCTAGACAACGCTAGCAAATAATCGTGCGGTCGGTCACACGGGGAGGATGATCAGCAGGATCCAGCAGCAGAACATCGTGACCATCCAGCCGAGGTCGAGGGAGATCTGGCCGAGGCGGATGGGCGGCAGCACGCGGCGGAACATCTTGATCGGCGGGTCGGTGACGGTGAACACCGCTTCGACCAGCACGAGCAGGATACCGCGAGGGCGCCACCTGCGATTGAGCACGAGCACCCAATCGATGATGAAGCGCGCCCACAGCACGTACATGTAGATGCGTATCGCCCACCACAGGATGAGCAGTACGAGCCCGAGGAGCGTGACCACCTACGCGGTGGCGGTGGCGCTGACGAAGAACGAGCCGCTCTCGTTCTGGGCCGCCTGCTCGTCGCTGCTGGTGGCGATGTGCTCGGGCGAGAGCAGGAAGACCTTGCTGGTGACTCGCTCGATGCGGCCGTGCAGGCCCATCGTGAGCCCGCTCGCGAAGTCGATGAGGCGCTTCGCGTCGGCCTCGTTCATACGGGAGAGGTTGAGGATCACGGGAACGCCCTCGCGGAAGCTCTCGGCGACCGTCGCGGCATCGCGGTACTCCGTAGGGTGAACCGTGAGGATCTCGTTCATCGCCTGCGAGGACGCCTGCCGCACGGGTGCGACCTTCCGCAAAGGGGTCACCGGTGCGCGCTGCGCGGGCTTGGCGGTCGCGGGAGCGGTGGAGGCGGAGGCCTCCGGCTCGTTGCGCACGGTCTCGACGGGCATGCCCTGCTCGTCCAGCTCCTCCTCGGCGAGGCCCAGGAACACCATGGTCTTCTTCAGTGGGTTGCCCATTTCTCTTCTCCTCTGCGGGTTCCGCCTGCGAGATCGGTCTCTGTCTTCGAGACTAACCGGCGGTCGGGCGGTTTCCGGTGATTGCACTGCCGATTCGCAGGTGTGTCGCGCCGGCGGCGATGGCCTCGGCGTAGTCGTGGGTCATGCCCGCCGAGATGTCGGTGGCTCGGGGATCGAGCGCGCGAACGCGCTCTGCGTAGCCGCGCAGCCGTTCGAAGGCGCTCGCCGCTGCTTCCTCCTCCGGCAGCGGGGCGACGGCCATCACGCCCCGCAACCGCAGCGTCGGCGTCTCGAGCACGCGTTCGGCGATCCGCTCGATCTCGTCGGGGTTCGCCCCGCCGCGGCCGGGGTCGTCGGTCAGATTGATCTGCACGAAGGCCTCGATGGGGCGCGGCGCCTCGGCGGTGCGAAGGGCGTCGACGAGGCGCTCCCGATCGATCGAGTGGATGGCGTGCGCGTACTGGGCGGCCTGCCTCGCCTTCTTCGTCTGGAGCTGGCCGATGAAGTGCCAGCGCAGATCGAGGCCCGCGAGCTCGGCGCTCTTGGCCTGGGCCTCCTGATGCCGGTTCTCCCCCACGTCGCGCACGCCGAGCTCCGCGAGCTCGCGCACGAGCGCCGCCGGGTGGAACTTGGTGACGACGATGAGCGTGAGCTCGTCGGCGGTTCGTCCGGCGGCCGCCGCGGCATCGGCGATGCCCTGCTGCACGGCCTCGAGCCTCGAACGGAGCAGGCCCGCGCCCTGCGTCTGACCCTCGGTCATCGGGACTACTTCAGGAAGTCGGGGATGTCGAGGTCGAGATCCTCGCCATCGAAGGCGGGGTCGACGAGCTGCTCCTCGACGGGCGGACTCACGATCACCTCGCCGAATTCCGAGGCGTTCTCGGCCGAGCTGTCGACGATGCTGCTGCGCGTGGTGACGGCGGGCAGGTCGTCGATGGTCTCCACATGGCTCGCACGGCGACCCCGTTCGGGCGCGCGACCCGCGCTCGAGTCGATCTGGTCGGGATCGAAGCCGGCCGCGATGACCGTGACGCGCACCTCGTCGCCGAGCGTGTCGTCGATGACGGTGCCGAAGATGATGTTGGCCTCGGAGTGCACGACGTCGTGCACGAGCTGCGACGCCTCGGTGATCTCGCTGAGGGCGAGGTTGGAGGAGCCCTGGATCGACAGCAGCACGCCATGCGCGCCCTCGATCGAGGCCTCGAGCAGCGGCGAGGCGACGGCGAGCTCGGCAG
>JBEBTD010000182.1:0-4311 GCA_040393965.1 Leucobacter soli
GTACGCGCCTCTCTACCGGTTCTGCCGCTCCGCGATCTCCATGAGTATCCCGATCGTCTCAGAACCCGCCCAGTGCGGCCGCGAGCTCTGCGGGGGAGGCCTCGTGGAGGTTGTGCGGGCCCGGAACCTCGATGACGCGACTGCCGGGGAGGCGCGCATCCCACTCCTCGAGCAGCGCGTCATCGACCATCCCGGCCTCGCCGTGGATGAGCGAGACCGGCACCCCCGACGCATGCAGCGTCTCGAGCGGCCCCCAGATCGGCGCGAACGGGGCCCCCTCGCCGAAGCTCTGCTGCGGCGCCGTCGTCATGTGCGCGAAGTGGTGCGCCCACTCCCACCGGCCGTCCGGGCGTCGACGGGTGTTGAGGGCCACGCCGCGCGTGAGCGCGGCGCGATCCTCGCCGATGCCGTACGCGATGGCCCGTTCGACCATCTCCTCCTGCGTCGCGAAGTCGCGTCGGCCCGAGATGAAGTCGCTGATCGAGCCCGCATCTCGCTGCGGCCTGATCCCCGGTGTGATGTCGAGCAGCACGAGGCCGCGCAGGCGCTCGCCGACGCCCGCTGCCGCGAGCGCGGCGGTGAGCCCGCCGAGCGAGTGCCCGACGAGGGTGAAGGGGCCGGGCGCGAACTCGTCGAGCGAGAGCAGCACGTCGGGGGCGAGGGTCGCGGGGCCGTAGTCCGCGTCGACCCGCCAGTCGCTGCGCCCGTGGCCCGGCAGATCGAGCGCGAGCGCGGGGGCGTCGAGTGCGAGGGCGACGGGGTCGTAGCCGTGGGCGTTGAGGCCCATGCCGTGCACGAAGACGTACTCGGGCTCCTGCTCGGGCTCGAAGGAGAGGGCGGAGACGATGCGGCCGTCGGGCATGGGCGTCTGCACCCTGCGCACCTCCGGCAGCGGGCCCGTGCGCCCGACGCGACGCGCGTCGCCCGGCAGAAAGCGGAACTCGTCCTGTTCGGTCATGTCCACCACCCTATTCGCACCTCGCAGACGGACGGCAACCGCCCTCGGAGCGTCCACGGAAGGGCGGGAAGTGCCCGGCTGCGCTGAAGAGCGGGAGCGGAGTGAGATGCGACATTGCGCTCAGCCCGAACCGCTACACTCGGGGGCGTGAACCCCGAGCGCACGGAGCCGAGACCCGGGCCGCTGTACCGGCTCTATCAGCGCCGACTGCGCCGCGAGATCGATCCCGCCGTCGTGCCGCATCACGTCGCGGTGATCGTCGACGGCAACCGCCGCTGGGCCAAGCAGCGCCTGCAGGAGCGGGTCGCCGTCGGGCATCGGGCGGGCGCGCGGAAGATCCCCGAGTTCCTGCACTGGTGCGAGGACGCCGGGGTCAAGGTCGTGACCCTCTACCTGCTCTCGAGCGACAACCTGCGCGGACGCGACAGTCAGGAGCTCGACGACCTCTTCGGCATCATCGCCGACCTCGCGGGCAGCCTCAGCGAGGTCGAGGGCTGGCGCGTCAAGCACGTCGGCAGCTGCGAGGGCCTGCCGCCGTCGCTCGCCGAGGCGCTCGAGCGGGCGGAGCGATCCTCGGCCCAGAACGAGGGCCTGCACGTCAACCTCGCCGTCGGCTACGGCGGGCGCAGCGAGATCACTGCCGCGATGCGCAGCGTGATCGCCGAGCATCAGGCCGCCGGCGGCACGATCGAGACGCTCGCCGAGCGGCTCACCCCCGAGATGATCGGGGAGCACCTGTGGACGCGCGGCCAGGCGGATCCCGACCTCGTGATCCGCACCTCGGGCGAGCAGCGGCTCAGCGACTTCATGATCTGGCAGTCGGCGCACAGCGAGTTCTACTTCGTCGAGGCGCTCTACCCCGATCTGCGCGAGGTCGACTTCCTGCGGGCGCTGCGCGACTATTCGCGCCGTCAGCGCCGCATGGGACGCTGACGGCGGAACGCCTACCGCCTCTCTGCGAGGAACGCCTCGAGCTGCTCACGGGCGATGTGATCGGGCTTCTGCACGGGCGGCGACTTCATGAAGTACGCCGAGGCCGCCTCGACCGGGCCGGCCTGGCCGAGGTCGAGCGCGACCTTCGCACTGCGGATCGCGTCGATCATCGTGCCCGCCGAGTTGGGGGAGTCCCACACCTCGAGCTTGTACTCGAGGCTCAGCGGCACGTCGCCGAAGCCGCGCCCCTCGAGGCGCACGAAGGCGAACTTGCGATCCTGCAGCCACGGCACGTGATCGCTCGGGCCGATGTGCACGTCGTCGGTGTCGAGGTTCGCCGAGATGTTCGAGGTGACGGCCTGCGTCTTCGAGATCTTCTTCGACTTGAGGCGGCTGCGCTCGAGCATGTTCTTGAAGTCCATGTTGCCGCCGACGTTGAGCTGGTAGGTGTGGTCGAGCGCGATGCCGCGGCTCTCCATGAGGTGCGCGAGCACGCGGTGCGTGATCGTGGCGCCGACCTGGCTCTTGATGTCGTCGCCGACGATCGGCAGCCCCGCCCG
This sequence comes from Leucobacter soli, assembly GCA_040393965.1. GTDB lineage: Bacteria > Actinomycetota > Actinomycetes > Actinomycetales > Microbacteriaceae > Leucobacter > Leucobacter soli_C. The sequence continues at coordinate 2,452 of JBEBTD010000182.1, forward strand.
GGCGAACCTGGCCGCCCACTCGGGGTCGCTCGCGACGAACACGGGCACCGCGTTGACGAAGGCCACGCCGGCGTCGAGCGCGGCCTGCGCGTAGAACTTCACAGCCTCCTCGCTGCCGACGGGCAGGTAGCAGGCGAGCACCTCGGCGCCGGAGTCGCGCAGCGCCTGGGCGACGTCGACGGCGGGCAGCGGCGACTCCTCGACCTCGTCTCGGTAGTACTCGCCGAGGCCGTCGAGCGTGGGGCCGCGCTGCACGGTCACGCCGAGCTCGGGCACCTCCGAGAACTTGACGGTGTTGTTGTGCCCGGCCCAGATGGCCTCGCCCAGATCCTTGCCGACCTTCTCGGCGTCGACCTCGAAGGCGGCCACGAACTCGAGGTCGGAGACGTGATAGCCGCCGAGCCGCACGTGCATCAACCCGGGCACCTGCTCGTCGTCCGCCGCTCCCCGGTAGTATTCGACGCCCTGCACGAGCGAACTCACGCAATTGCCGATGCCCGCAAGGGCCACCTTCACTGTCATCTCACCGATCTCTCTTACGCACCCGTATGTACTTGATGGGCAACACGCCAAAACTCCATTGTATTCCTTGTCATATGCTGGCCGGTGTGAGTGGTGCGCGATCTGCCGACGGCCCGGGGGGCGTCGCTGAGCTGGCGATCCTCGCCGCGCTGGAGGCGGGCGCGATCGCGCTCGAGGGCTTCCGCCGCCGCGATCTCGACGTGGATACGAAGAGCGGCATCTCCGATGTGGTCACCGAGTACGACGCCCGGTGCGAGCGCCGCATCGTCGAACTGATCCTCGAGCGGCACCCCGACGCCTCCATCGTGGGCGAGGAGGACGGCACCCGGATCGGCTCGGGCCCGCTCACCTGGTACGTCGACCCCATCGACGGCACCGCGAACTACGCGCGCGGCATCGCACTCTGGGCGGTCAGCATCGGCGTGGCCCGTGACGGGGAGCCGATCGCCGGCGTCATCTACGACCCCGCGAACGGGCAGCTGTTCTGGGCGGACGAGCGCGACGCGTTCCTGCGGGAGGGCGGGCCGCGTGGCGCCGGCATCGAGGGCGCCGAGGATCGGCCCATGCGCAGCTGGGGCCATACGGACGAGGCGAAGGCGACCGTCGCGCTCAACTTTCCGCTGGCGCGCGATCTCGTGCACCGCCCGGGGCTCGCGCTCGAGCAGTTCGCCGAGGCCACGAGGCGCTTCGGACAGTTGCGCGGCCTGCACAGCACGTGCATCGCGCTCGCCTGGATCGCCGCCGGCTGGGTCGACGCCACGATCTCCTTCGAGACGAATCCGTGGGACGTCGCGGCGGGGGCGTTCATCATCCGGCAGGCCGGGGGCGTCTTCCACGGCTACCGCGACGGGCGCATGGTCGACGAGGATCGCGCGCATCTCGCCCCCCACTACTACGCGGCGGTTCCGGGCGGGGAGTTCGAGCTGCTGCACGAGATCATGCGCACGCAGAGCGTCCGCCCCTGATGGCGGGTCTCGATTCCCGCCCCGGGTGCCTCCCCGGCCGCGCAAGGTACGGCGATGCACCCTTAGGATGAAGCCATGGTCATCGACACCGCGGATCTGCCCGAGCCGAACGACCCCGAGGATCTGCCCCCGCTCGGCAGCAACCCTGGCTGGTTGAGCGACGACGAGCTGGCCTTCGTGCGGGGCAGGCTGCCGGTGCTCTACGTCGAGGCGGTGCCGGTGCGGGTCGACGGCCAGGGCTGCGTCACCGAGGTCGGTCTGCTGCTCCGCTCGACGCCGGACGGCGTGATGACGCGGGCCCTCGTCGCAGGCCGCGTACGCTACGGCGAGACCGTGCGCGACGCCCTGTTCCGCCACCTCGAGAACGATCTCG
>JBEBTD010000183.1:0-4311 GCA_040393965.1 Leucobacter soli
GCGCCCGATCCTCGCCCCGAACCCGGCCGCAGCCGAGCCGACCGCTTCTTCGCCGGCTGGGTGCGCGCCGTCACGGTCAAGCCGCTCATCACCATCACCGTCGTGCTCATCGCGCTCGCCGCAGCCTCCGTGCCCGCGTTCAGCCTGCGACTCGCGCTGCCCGGCGCCGAGACCCTCGAGGCGGACGACCCGGCGCGCGTCACCTACGAGCTGACGGGGGAGCACTTCGGGGAGGGGGCCAACGGGCCGCTGCTGCTGACCGGTTCGATCATCTCGAGCGAGGATCCCCTGGGCCTCATGGACGACCTCGCCGACGAGGTGCGCGCGCTGCCGGGCGTCGCCGACGTACCGCTCGCGACCCCCAACCAGGGCGCCGATACCGGCATCATCCAGGTGGTGCCCGAGGAGGGCCCGCAATCGGAGAGCACCGCCGAGCTCGTCTCCGAGCTTCGCGCGCACCACGACGAATGGCTCGAGAGGTACGGCGTGAGCCTCGCGGTGACCGGCTTCACTGCGGTGGGCATCGACGTCTCCCAGCTGCTGCTCGAGGCGCTCGTGCCCTTCGGCATCCTGGTGGTGGGTCTCTCGCTCATCCTGCTCGCGATGGTCTTCCGCTCCGTCTGGGTGCCGATCAAGGCGACGCTCGGCTATGTGCTCTCGGTGGGCGCGGCGTTCGGCGCGGTCGTCGCGGTGTTCCAGTGGGGCTGGCTCGCCGATCTGCTCAACGTGCACCATGCGGGGCCGGTGCTGAGCTTCATGCCGATCATCCTGATGGGCGTGCTCTTCGGCCTCGCGATGGACTACGAGGTGTTCCTGGTCTCTCGCATCCGGGAAGAGGTGGTGCACGGCTCGGACAGCAGCACGGCGATCCGTCGAGGCTTCGTCGGCTCGGGCCGCGTGGTGACTGCCGCCGCGATCATCATGTTCGCCGTGTTCGCGGCCTTCGTGCCCGAGGGCGACCCCTCGATCAAGGTGATCGCCCTCGGACTCGCAGTCGGCGTCTTCGTGGACGCCTTCATCGTGCGCATGACGCTCGTGCCCGCCGTGCTGCAGCTGCTCGGGGATCGGGCCTGGCGCATGCCCCGTTGGCTCGACCGGGTGCTGCCCGCCTTCGACGTCGAGGGGGAGGGTCTCGCCCGCGAGATCGAGCACGCGTCGTGGCCGGCGGATCTGCCGGAGGCGAGGATCGCCAGCTCCCGGCTCGTGCTGCCCGGCGTCGGCCGGGTGGGAGACCTGCGGGTCGCGCCTGGCGAGGCGCTGCTGCTCGACGCGTCCGACCCCGTCTCTGCACCGCTCGCCGGCGTGCTGAGCGGGCGCGCACCCCTGAAGACCGGAACGCTCAAGGCCACCGGGCTGCTGCTGCCCGAGCGCGCGGCCTCGCTGCGAACCCGCAGCGCCTGGGCGACGCCTGCGAACCTCTCGGAAACGCTCGAGGATCGCCCCGCGCTCCTCGTGCTCGATGTTCGGGGCAGTGCGAGCGGCACGCTTCGGGCCGCCGAGCAGCTGCGCGAGGCGCGCGAACTGCTGAGCCGGGCGGCCGGCGAGGATCGCGCGCCGACGGTCGTGGTGCTCGGCCCCCTCGCGCTCGCCGCCTCGGTGCTGCCGAGCGGGGCGAAGGCGGTGACGCCGGGGGCTCCGGCTCACGATGTGCCACGAAATCGTGGTTTCGGTGAGCAGAACAACGATTTCGTGGCACATGCTGACGCAGATGCCGCGCACGACGACCGGGAGGCGCAGCGATGAGCGCGATCGAACGAGTGCAGCGCGGACGCGCAGTGACCTGGCGCACGATCCTCGGCTTATTGCTGGTGCCGGTCACCGCGGCCGGCGTGCTGCTGTGGGGCCTCTGGAACCCGACCGAACGGCTCGAGAGCGTCACCGCCGCGGTCGTCAACCTCGACGAGCCCGTCGAGCTCGACGGGCAGCTGGTGCCCCTCGGCCGCGTACTCGCGGCCGAGCTGATCGGCTCTCCGAAGGGTGCGGGTGGCGTGAGCGACGAGGATCCCGGCAACTTCACCTGGCTGCTCACCGACGAGGAGGATGCGGCGGCGGGGCTCGACGACGGACGCTACTCCACCGTCATCACCATTCCGGAGAACTTCTCGGAGGCCGCCACCTCGACCGCGCGCGCCGCGAGCGGGGGCGGATCCTCGGGGAGCGAAGGCGAGCGCGCCGTGATCGACATCGCGACGAGCGATCGCGGGCGCCTGCTCGACTCGGCGCTCTCGAACATCGTCACGAGCACCGCCACGGCAGTGCTGAACGAGCAGCTCGGCTCGCAGTTCGTCGGCGGCGTGCTCGTCGGCATGAACGAGATCGGCGAGGGCATCGGCGAGGCGGCCGATGGCGCGAGACAGCTCGCCTCGGGCGGAGCACAGCTCGCGGACGGCGTTGACGCGCTCGCGAGCGGCGCGAGCGAACTCGCTGGAGGCGCCTCGCAGCTCGCGAGCGGCACCGCCGAGCTCTCGACCGGCGCTGCCGGTATCTCGAGCGGTGCGGCAGGCCTCGCCGGCGGGGCGAACGACCTCGCCTCGGGCGCCGGCAATCTCGCTTCGGGCGCCGCCGGCCTCTCCGACGCGGCCGGTTCGCTCGCGAGTGGAGCCGGCGACCTCGCCTCGGCATCACGTGCGTCTGCGCAGGGCGGAGCCGAGCTCGCCGACGGCGTCGAGAGCTACACGGGCATGGTGAACACGGTCGTGCAGGCCGCCATCGACAGCTCGAGCGCGGCCATCGAGCCGCTGCGCGAACTGCGCGGCCTCATCGAGCTGCTGCCCGAGGATGCGCCGCTGCCCGAAGGGCAGAGCAAGGAGTCGCTGCTCGCGACGATCGACGCCCTGCTCGCCGAGTTCGACGCGGCCGCGAGCGGAAGCCCCGACTCGCAGCTCGTACAGCTGCGAACGGCGGGCGAAGAGCTCGCCGCAGGTGCGCGGGCCTCGGCAGATGGACAGGCACAGCTCGCCGACGGGGTCGAGGGATTCGCAGCCGGACTCGGGGAGTACGCCGGGGGCGTCGCCGAGTTCTCGGGCGGGGCCTCGCAGCTGGCCGGGGGAGCCTCGCAGCTCGCGGGCGGCGCCTCGCAGCTCGCCGGCGGGGCCTCGCAGCTCGCCGGCGGAGCATCCGAGCTGGCAGCGGGCACGCCCGGACTCGCGGCCGGCGCCTCGCAGCTCGCGGGCGGAGTCACCGAGCTGGCCGGCGGCGCTCGCCAGGCCGCGGACGGCACGAGCGAGCTCGCGAGCGGGCTCCGCGAGGCGGCCGACGGCATCCCGAGGTACACCGAGGCGCAGAGCGAGCGCCTCGCAGAGATCGCGGTGAAGCCGGTCGAGGGCGACGGCGCAGCCGACGAACTCTTCAACGCCGCCGGCGTGCCGCTGTTCGCCGGCATCGCGCTCTGGGCCGGCGCCTTCGCCTCGTTCCTCGTGCTGGCACCCCTGTGGCGACGCACGCGGGAGGCCGCCCGCGGCGTCGGCTTCGTCACCCTGCGCAGCGCGCTGCCCGCGCTCGCGATCGGCGCGGCGCAGGGAGCGGTCGCGGGCCTCGTGCTGCCTCCGCTGCTCGGCTACGAATTCGGCCAGGGCCTCGCCTTCTTCGGGCTCGCGGTGCTCGCGGGCGCGGCGTTCTCGCTCGTGAACCAGGGCCTCTCGGCGCTGTTCGGCGGCTTCGGCAACTTCCTGTCGTTCGCTCTGCTGGTCGTCGCCTTCGCCATCGGCGTCATCTCGACGGCGCCCGGGCCGCTGCAGGCCGTCGGCGATGCGAGCCCGGTCGGTGCGCTGTTCGGAGGCTTCCAGGCGATCGCGATGGGGGTCGACGGGGCTGGCTCCGCGGCCTTCGCGCTCGTGCTGTGGGGCCTCGGCGGCCTCGCGCTCACCGGCTTCGCGGTGGCGAGGGCGCGGCGCTCGGCCGTCGTTCGGCAGCTCGACAAGTGATCCGCATGCGATTGCTCGGACTCCGCCATCGGTTTCGGGCTTGTCGCATGCGGATCGCTTGCGCCGCGCGCCCGCGCGGCTGCCCAGCTGCCCGGCTGCGCGAGGCGCCGAGGCGGGTCTGCCGGAGCGCTCAGGGCACGCGCCGGATCCACTTCTCGGTCGAGAACTTCTCCGCCACGAGCCGCTCGGCCGCCGCGTACTCCTCGGCGGTCACGGCATCGGCGACCCCGCCGTAGCGCCCCGTGAAGGTCTCGAGCATGCGCTCGATGATGGACTCTCGCGAGAGCCCGGTCTGGCTGCGCAGCGGGTCGACCCGCTTGGCCGCGCTCGTGGTGCCCTTGTCGCTCAGCTTCTCGCGGCCGATGCGCAGCACCTGCGTCATCGCCTC
>JBEBTD010000184.1:0-4299 GCA_040393965.1 Leucobacter soli
TCGCCGGCAACGGCGGGGCCGTCTCGCGGGTGAACGAGTACCACGGCTTCCTCGACGTGGGGGAGGGGCCCGGGCACGCGGTCGGCACGACCCTGCCGCTCATCCCGAACCACTCCTGCACCGTGGTGCAGAACTTCAAGGAGCTGATCATCCTGAACGCCGACACCGGCGAGCGCGAGATCTATCCGGTGAACCAGTTCGGGCGCCCGGCCTGAGCTGGCCCCGCCCCGCGCGCCCTCGAGATCCTACGTTCGCGCCGAGATCACACGTTCTTTCGAGGAATTGTCGTAGGATCTCGGCGCGAACATGGGATCTCGGCGTTTTCAGGACGGAGCCCGCGGGTGGCGGACCGCGACCCCTGCCCTATATTGACTCAGACTGAAACTAAATAGTAGGCTCGGAGTCATGCAAGAGTTTCAGCGCATCCTCGAAGCGCTCGGGGATCGGGTGAGCACACCCGCGCCCATCGTGCTGCTCGACGTCATGGAGGAGAACATCCTGCGCATGCAGGCCTTCGCCGACGCCCACGGCAAACAGCTGCGCCCGCACGTCAAGACCCACAAGAGCATCGAGATCGGGCGCCGCCAGCTCGCCGCCGGTGCCGCCGGCATCACCGCAGGCACGCTCGGCGAGGTCGAGGTGTTCGCGGCAGCGGGCTTCGGCGACATCTTCCTCGCCTACCCGCTCATCGCGCACGGCGAGAAAGGGCGCCGTCTGCGCGCCGTCGCCGAGCAGACGCGACTGCGCCTCGGCGTCGAGAACACCGTCGCGATCGACGCCGTCGCCCGCGCCTTCGCCGATGCGCCCCGGCTCATCGGCCTCGTCATCGAGATCGACTGCGGCACCGGTCGCTCCGGCATCGCGCCCGACACCGCCGGTCGCCTCGCGGAGTACGCGCGCGAGCTCGGCCTGCGCGTCGACGGAGTCTTCACCTACCCGGGGCACGGCGGCAAGATCGGCGCCCGTGAAGGGGCGGCCGAGGATCAGGCCCGCGCGCTGCGCGAGGCAGTCGACGCCCTCGCCGCGGTCGGCGTGCGCTCGGAGGTGGTGAGCGCCGGCTCGAGCCCCACCGTCGCCTTCAGCACCGACGACGTCATCACCGAGGTGCGGCCAGGCGAGTACGTGCTGAACGACTTCGACAACTACCGCCTCGGCAACTGCGAGGCCGGGCAGATCGGCTTCTTCGTCGCGACGACGGTCGTCAGCGATCAGGGCCATGCCCACGTGATCGTCGACGCCGGCACCAACGCCCTCGCGCGCGAGGGCAACCCCGAGCGAGGCTACGGCCAGGTGCCCGAGGTCGGCGGCGTGCTGAGCGCACTGAACGAGTACCACGGCTTCCTCGCCCTGCCCGACGGCGCCGCGCGCCCCGAGCCCGGCCGGGTGCTGCCCATCGTGCCCCACCACGTCTGCCCCGTCATCAACAGCTTCGAGGAGCTCGTGCTTACCGACCGCCGCGGTCGCTACCTCGGCGTCTGGCGCGTCGAGGCGCAGGGACACCTCAATTGACCGGTGCAGCCCACGGCTGCACCCGATCCTCGTACCGAAACATGCACCTGAGAGGAACTCACATGACCCGGACCCCCGCCGAAGCGCTCGCAGAGCTCGGCATCGAGCTGCCCGAGATCAAGGAGGATCCCAAATACATCAACTGGCGCCTCTCCAACGCGAGCGGCCAGATCCACATCTCGGGCCAGCTGCCCTATCTGAACGGAACGCTCCCCGCGGTCGGCACCGTCGGCGCCGAGGTCGACGTCGAGACCGCGCGCGAGTCCATGCGCATCGCCACGGTCAACGCGCTCGCCGCCGCGGCCCATGCGGTCGGCGGCCTCGAGAACCTGCGCATCGTGCAGATGCTCGTCTTCGTCGCGAGCACCCCCGACTTCGGCGGCCAGTCGAACGTCGCCGACGCCGGCAGCGAGCTGCTCGTAGAAGTGCTCGGCGAGCACGGGCGCCACGCGCGCACCGCCATCGGCGTCGCCGCGCTGCCGCGCACGAGCCCCGTCGAGGTGCAGATGATCGTCGAGGCCCGGGCATGAGCACGGCCGCTGCCAGCGCTGCCACCCCGCTGCGCGTCGTCATCACCGGCGCATCGAGCGGCATCGGAGAGGCCGTCGCCGAGCGCTTCCGCGAGGCCGGCGACCGCGTGCTGCTCACCGGCCGCCGCAGCGAGGCCCCCGCCACCCTCCGCGAGGGCGAGCGCTACCTGGCCGGCGACCTCGGCGACGAGGGCTTCGTGCGCGAACTCATCGCCGAAGCCGGCCGCGAGTTCGGCGAGATCGACGCGCTCGTACTGTGCCACGGCCTGCAGAAGGACGCCTCGCTCACCGAGATGCCCGTCGACGACGCTGCGCAGGTGCTCGACGCCAACCTGCTCAGCGTCTTCACCGTGGTCAAGCACGCGACACCGCTCATGAGCCGCGAGCGCGGCTCCATCGTGTGCGTCAGCTCGCGCCTCGGCATGGTCGGAATGGCGGGTCAGGTGCTCTACTCGGCCGCGAAGGGCGGGCTCATCATGTTCGCCCGAGCCGCCGCCATCGAGCTCGCGCCGCAGGGCATCCGCGTGAACGTCGCAGCGCCCGGGCTCACCCTCACGCCCAAGATCACCGAGTCGTTCGCGAAGAAGCCGGACCCCGAGGGCTACACGGCGCAGCGCGCCTCGACCATCCCGCTCGGCCGTCTGGCCCAGCCCCGCGAGGTGGCCGACCCCGTCTACTTCCTGGCCTCGCCGGCCTCGTCGTACGTCACGGGAGCCGTGCTGCCCATCGACGGCGGCTACACCGCGGCCTGAGCGATCCTCGCGGCATCCCCCGACCATCCCGAACACCGCGCGAGCGACCACGAGAGGAACCTCGATTCACATGAACGGCACCCCGACCCCGCTGCAGCCGAAGTTCATCACCTTCGACATGCTCGGCACCCTGATCAAGCTCGAGTGGGGCGCGACCGCCCGAGAGCTCGTCGCCGGCGATCTCGCTCCCGAGAACATCCCCGGCTTCGTCGAGGACTTCAGCGTGTTCCGCAACACCGAGGTCATCGGCGAGTACCGGCCGTACCCGCAGATCATCCGCGACTCCTGGCAGCGCACCTGCAACAGGTGGAAGATCCAGTTCCGGCAGAGCGACGTCGACACGCTCATGGATGCTCTCGGCACCTGGGGCCCGCACCCCGATGTGGTCGAGCCGCTGCAGCGCCTCGCCGCGAAGTACCCGCTCGCCATCTACACGAACCACTGCGATGCGCTGGTGATGCGCAACGTCGAGAGGCTCGGCGTCGACTTCCACCGGGTATTCACGGCCGAGCAGGGGCAGGCGTACAAGCCGCACCCCGCCGCATTCGCGTACCTGCTCGACCAGCTCGGAGCGGAGCCGCTCGACCTGCTGCACGTCTCGGCGCATCTCTGGTTCGACTGGCTGCCCGGGCAGGAGCTCGGCATCAAGCACCAGGCCTACATCGACCGCGGCTTCGACCCCTACATCACCGGCGTGGACGCCTGGGTGACCACGCTCGCCGGAGTGGCCGACCGCGTAGGGGCGTAGGCGAGACGGCGACTCCGCGCGCCCGCCCTGCCCGCCCTCCCGCCCCGCCCCCTCCCCCCTTCTCTCCGCAGCTTGGCAGTAGATGCGACCTCGAGCGATCCTAGGTCGCATCTACTGCCAAGCTGCGCGGGGAGGGGGAGGGGACGGAGACGGGGTGGGGAGGGGAGGGGAAGGGGAGAGGGCGTGCCGCCTTCCGCATTTCGGTATTCTGCATAGGCTGGAGCCATGCGAATGGCAAGGATGGTGTCTGGATTCGCGTCGGGCATGCTCGGCATCGGGCTGTTCATCGCAGGACTGATCCACTAGCCACCGGGGTCTCATCGCGTCGTGCATTGTGCTCTTCGCGCCGAGCGCCATCGCACTCGCGACGGTCTTCATCGCCGTCGAGAGCTCGTCGAAGCGCGAGGCGAACCCGCTGCGAGCCGACTACGCGCCGTCTGCTGCACCGGCGTTCGAGGCGCCGCCCCGGGGAGAGCGGTTCCCGGCTAGGGTGCGCAGGATCCGCAACAGCAACTCGATGCGCGGCACCGTGCACTTCGGCACCGAGATCGTCGTCGAGGTGGAGCGCGACGGCACCGTCGTGCAGGGCTTCGTGCAGCAGTACCTCACGCCCGTGCAGATCGCATGTCTGACGCCCGGCTCCGCCGTGCAGGTGGTGCCGGCCCCGGGCGGCGCGGATCGCTACCTGCTGCTGCTTGAGCAGTGGCAGGGGGGGTGATCCGGTTCGGTCGGAGTTCGACGCTGCCGACCCCTCGCTAGG
>JBEBTD010000185.1:0-4296 GCA_040393965.1 Leucobacter soli
GTTGCGACCTCACCCGCGCGGAAGACGCAACGACTGCCAAGCGGCGGAGCGGAGTGCGGAAATGCGCGCGCGCGCGGCGGGGTCCGCACCCGCCGCTCGCGCTCGCATTCGGCCCAGATCCTAGTAGTTGACCACCAGTGACGGCAGCCAGAGGATGATCTCGGGGATCATGAACAGCACCGCGACGATCACCAGATCGATCACCACGAACGGCCAGATGCCCTTGAAGACTTCGGCGACCTTCACGCCCGACGTGCCTGACACGACGAAGCAGCTGATGCCCACGGGCGGCGTCACCATGCCGATCTCGACGAGCTTCACGATCAGGATGCCGAGCCAGATGTTGTCGAAGCCGAGCTCAGCGGCGACCGGCGCCAGCAGCGGCACGGTGATCACCAGGATCGACAGCGACTCCAGCGCCATGCCGAGCGGCAGCAGCGCGGCCAGCAGGATCGCCATGGTGAGGTGCGGGTTCATACCGGCGCCCAGCACGGCGTCCGTCAGCATCTGCGGCACCTTCGCGGCGACGAAGAACACCGAGAGCACCGCCGAGCCGACGATGAGCGAGAACACCATCGACGTCGTGCCCGCCGTCTCCTTGAGCGCGTCGACGATCGCCGACATCGTGTGCTTGAACCCGCCCCGAACGTTCTCGATGACGAGCATGACCATCGCCGCGAGCGCGCCGATCGCAGCGGACTCGGTCGCGGTCACGATGCCCGAGTACATGCCACCGAGCACGACGCCGAAGAGGATCACGAGGTACACGAGCCCGCGCTTCGGCAGATCGCGCAGACGGGTCGGCTTCGGGGCGAGCCCGGACGCGGTGGTGCCGTTCGCGGTCTCGGCCTTGCGCGCGGCCTTCGCGGCGACCTCGGCCCCCGCGGCCTGCTTCACCGAATCGATGGCCTCGCCGAGCGACGCGGCCTGCTGAGCGGCTGTCCGGGCGGAGCGCTTCTCGAGTGCGCGCTTGCCGGCGAACATCATGTAGACCGCGTAGGCGATCGCCGAGATGAGGCCGGGGATGATGCCCGCGGCGAGCATCTTCGCCACCGACTCGCTCGTCATGATCGAGTAGAGCACGAGGATGATGCTCGGCGGGATCAGCACGCCCAGGGTGCCGGCGACCGCGACGCTCGCGGTCGCCAGAGAGGCTGGGTATCCGTGCTTGCGCATCTCGCCCACCGAGAGCTTCGACATGGTCGCGGTGGTGCCGAGCGAGGATCCCGACACGGCCGCGAAGCCTGCGCACGCCATGACCGTGGCGACGCCGAGTCCGCCGGGGAGCCGTCGGAACGCGTGCGCTGCGAGCGCGTAGACCTGCTCGGCGATCTTCGCCTTCATCGCGAACATGCCCATCAGGATGAACATGGGGATGATCGTGAGCGTGAACTTCGCGGTCTCGTCGAAGGGGATCGACGCGAGCATGTTGGTCGCGAACTTGGTGTCGCGCAGCATCACGAGGCCGAGCGCGCCCGAGAGCGCGAGTGCGAAGGCCGCGGGCATACGGCTCGCGAGCAGCAGGAGCAGCAGCGCGACCACCAGAAGGACTACGGTGCCGTTATCCATCGCTCTGCTCCTTCTTCCCGGTCTTCTCCGAGGCATCGGTGTCGGCTCGGCCGACGGGCTCGTTCGCGGCGGCGAGCGCGCTGATGTCCTCGCGCTCGTCCATCGCGGTCTGCAGGGTGGTCGTGTCGGTGACCTCGATGTCGAACTCCTGGTACCCCAGCACCTCTTTGCCGCTCGCGACCCGCACCACATTGGCGATCGCGATGAGCAGCATGGCTACGAGACCGATGACGATGAGCCAGCGCGAGGGCCAGACCGGCCAGTTCACGAGGCCCATGCGCGCTTCGTTCGACTCGGTCGAGGCGATCGCCCGCATGCCGGTGGCGTAGATCATCCAGGTCAGGATGCCCGCGGTCGCCGCCCACGCGAAGGTGATCACCCAGCGGCTCACGGATCGGGGCAGACGCTCGGTGACGAGGTCGACTGCGATGTGCCCGTTGGTGGCGCCGGTGTATGCCATGCCGAGGAACACGGCGGCGACGAGCACGGTCTCGCTGAGCTCGAAGACCCCCGGCATCGACGCGCCCGTGATGCCGCGCACGACCACGTCGAAGGTGATCGCGAGCATCATGGAGACGGTTGCCAGCGTGGCCAGCACGCCGAGGAACGAACTCGTCCCGAGTACGAATCTCTTCATAATTCCCTACCTTGCGAATTTCTCGGAACGGGCAAAACGCTGGTTCGGGGCGAGAGGCCACCCGCCCCGAACCAGCGCATCCCGTTCGGTGAGTTTAACGCTCGGCGAACCGCTCGATGCAGACGGCCACCGGATCGTCGACCTGCGTGCTGGACGAGGCGGCGGTCTCGAGCGCGCTCACGTAGGCGTCGAAGTAGCCCTGGGCGTCGTCGAGGCCGTCGGCCTCGGCCTGCTCGATGTAGGCGGCGATCAGGTCGTCCTGCACGAGATCCTTCCACTCGGCGGTGGCCTTCGGATCCCAGGCGCTCAGGCCCTTGGTGTTCGGGAACTCGATCAGCGCGGTGCACTGATCCTCGGTCTTCGCGTTGAACTGCTCCATGGCGGCGCCGCCGTTGAGCTCGTCGCGCACCTCGTCGACGATCTGGCGGAGGTCGTCGGGCAGTCCGTCGTAGAAGTCCTTGTTCATCCACAGGGCGAAGGTCGTGTATGCGCCCACGCCCGGATCGGCCCAGTTGCTGATCTGCTCCATGAGCTTGTAGTCGACGGGTCCGTCAAGCGTCCATGAGACGGCGTCGGCGACGCCGCGCTCGATGTTCTCGTAGGTCTCGGCGGCAGGCATCGAGACCACGCTCGCGCCGACGGCCTCATACGCCTTGGGCAGCGAGGAGCCGATGGCGCGCAGCTGCAGGCCCTTGAGGTCGTCGATGCTGTTGACCTCCTTGTTGGCGCCGATGATGGTGGTGCCGGGGCTCCAGCCCGCGATGTACTCGATGCCCATGTTCTCCCACTGGGCGACAGCCGACTCGTTGCTGGTGTTCACCTCGTAGAGCGCCGACATGAGTGCCTGGGGGTTGTCGACCATGAAGGGGATGCCCGCGACGGACATGGAGGGGAACAGGGAGGCCGAGTAGTCGGAGATCGAGGATCCGAGATCCGCTCGACCGTCGCGCACGCATTCCGCGATCTCGGGCGCCTTGCAGATCGACTCGGGGGCCGTGCGGTCGACGGTGATGCGGCCGTCCGAACGTTCTTCGAGCTGGGTGTAGAACCACTCGAGGATCGGGGCGCTCGGGGTGTTCGGCTGGATCATCGTCACTGAGTTGATGGTGACGCTCTCGCCACTGGAAGCGCCGGTGCCGCCATCGCCGTTGTCGGTCGCATTGCCGCCGCTGCAAGCGGTCAGTGCCAGGATTCCGGCCGCCGATACGGCGAGGGCCGTTCGGACGAGGTGCTTTCGGGTCATTGATTTCCTCCTTGAAACAAATGGCTGGCTATGCGCACGCATATTCCGCCGCTGCAACATGAATGTTAACAGGGCGTTTCAACTTTTGCACAAGCTGTTCAGATAACGAATTGAATACGCCTCGGGGACGGAGCGGAGGAGCACGCGCCGAGAGCACGCGCCGTCCTGCCCGCACGGCGATTGCGGAGCGAACCGCCGCGAAGTCCAGGAGAGGCCTGCGCGCTCCGCCGGAGGCGCTCATCGGCGCCTCCGGCGATGCAGCCCGTTCGCGACCGCATTCTGAATCGCTTCCTGCACCGAAGGCCAGTCATGCCACACCTGCGCATAGCCGACCCGAATCGTGTGATAGCCCGCGGCCTGTACGGCGATGTCGTGCCTGTGATCCGAGACCTTCTGCGCGCCCGCGTGCTGCCTGCCGTCGATCTGCACGATCAACCCGTCGCCGATCAGCAAGTCGACCCGATGCCCGTGTACCCAGCTCTGCGCCTTGATCGGCACACGCAGCCAGCGGAGCCGAGTCCGGAACAGCGTCTCGAGGCCCGAATCGGCGAACGGCGTGCAATCCGCGAGCAGGTGCCGGGTCGACGCGGGAAACGGAAACTGCGAGAGGTGCTCGATGGTGGTGAGCCCCTTGTTGAGCGCTGACTCCCAGATGGTGAGGGACTCCTCGCGAGGGAGGCACCTCGCAACGTGGTGCAGCATGTTCGGCAGGGGATCGAGCAGAGCGCCCGGAGGTCGGGGCACGATCGGGATCGACCAGTGCACGCGTGCTCCGACCGACAGGTGCGCGCCGGGCGAGCGGGCCGCGACGTGCGGCCGAATGGGCGCTTCGGGCACCCAGAGCCCT
>JBEBTD010000186.1:0-4288 GCA_040393965.1 Leucobacter soli
TCCGTCGTGCGCGCTCGCGAGCGCGCCGAGGTCGCGGCGGGCAACCCCGTCGTGCTGCGAGCCGAATCGCTCACCAAATCGTACGGCCAGGTGCTCGCCGCCGCCGATGTCTCCTTCGAGGTGCACGCCGGCTCCCTGACCGGCGTCGTCGGACCGAACGGCGCGGGCAAGACCACGGTGCTCTCGATGATCAGCGGACTCAACCGGCCGACGTCCGGCCGCATCTCCGTGCGCGACATCGATGTCTGGGGCGACGGCCCCGCCGCGAAGCGCGTCATCGGCAGCCTGCCCGATCGGCTGCGCCTCTTCGACCGCCTGAGCGGGGGCCAGCTGCTCTACTACGCGGGTGTGCTGCAGGGCCTCGACCAGCAGACTGTCGCGGGTCGAGCGGCCGAGCTCGCGGCTGCGTTCGGCCTCGAATCCGCGCTCGACCGCCCCGTATCCGACTACTCCGCGGGCATGCAGAAGAAGATCGGGCTCGCCTGCTCGATGATCCACGCTCCCGAGGTGCTGGTGCTCGACGAGCCCTACGAGACCATCGACCCCGTCTCCGCATCGAACGTGACCGAGATCCTCGAGAAGTACGTGGCCGGTGGCGGCAGCGTCGTGATGTCGAGCCACAGCCTCGACCTGATCCAGCGCATCTGCGATCACGTCGTCGTGATCGTCGACGGCGGCGTGGTCGCTCAGGGCACCGTCGATGAGGTGCGCGGCGGCGTCAGCCTCGAGGAGCGCTTCAAGCACCTCACCAGGCCGGACGAAGAGGGGAAGGGGCTCGAGTGGTTGCGCGGATCCTCCGACTCCGAGTAGCCCTGCTCGCCTCCGTCTTCCGAGGCGGCTTCCGCCCCGCGTCGCGCGCCCTCCTGGTTGGCGCGATCGCCGTCACCCTCGCTGCGGGCTACGCTTCCCTGGCGCTCTGGCTCGGCTCCGATCCGGCCGACCGGGCGGAGATCGACGTCTTCCTCAGTTCGGTGCTGCTGATAGCGGCGGCCCTCGTGCCGTTCTTCGCGAGCCTCGGCAGCCTCGAGCCGCGTCAATTCGCCGCCTACCCGGCCCGGCCGGCTCAGATTGCGGCGGGGCTGTTCGTCTCGAGCCTGCTCAGCTGGCCGACGATCTGGCTGTTCGTCTACCTGGGCGCACTCGTGCTGCTGCGACCCGAATGGGCGGCGGCCCCCTGGGCGATCGCCGTCGGCATCGCCCTGACCGTGTTGCTCGCCATCGCGTTCGCCCGGGTGAGCTCGGCCTTCGTGCGACTCGTGGTGCCCAAGCGGGCCGTCTCGGCCCTGCGCTGGTTCGGGCTCCTGCTCCTGCTCGCCGCGATGCCCGTGCTCGTGTTCGTCTTCGCCGACGCCTTCCGCTCCGCGCAGAGCCGCACCATGATCGACGCTTCGGCCGTGCTCGGTCTGACTCCGTTCGGCGCACCCGCCGCAGGCATCGCCCTTGCCAGTCAGGGCGATGAATCTGGTGCGCTCGCGCGTTTCGGGCTCGCGGCCGCCGTGCTCGTGCTGCTCGTCGTCGTCTGGCAGCTGCTCGTGGCCCGATCGGTCACGAGCGTCGAACGGCCCGTTCCCGCAGGGGTGGCCCGGGACGGGCTGGAGGTCTTCGAACGCTTCCCCGCGCGGCCCCGCGAGGTCATCGCCGCTCGCGCACTGACGTACTGGCGGCGCGATCCCCGCTATCGGATCGCGCTCTTCGCGATCCCCCTGGCCCCCGTCGTCATGATCGCGGCCCTCTGGGTCGCCGGAGTGGAACCGCACGCCCTCGCGCTGCTGCCGCTCCCGGTGATCCTGCTGCTGCTCGGCTGGTCGGTGCACAACGATGTGGCGTTCGACTCGACCGCCATCTGGATGCACGTCGCGAGCGGCACCAGGGGCAGCCACGACCGGGCCGGACGACTGGCACCCGTCATGCTGCTCGGTCTGCCGCTCGTAGTGCTCGGGTCGAGCATCACCGTCACGATCAGTGGAGACTGGCGGGTGCTGCCCGCCGTCATCGGCATGAACCTCGCAGTGCTGCTGGTCGCGGCCGGTGTTTCGAGCGTGTTCTCAGCTCTCATGCCCTATCCGGCCACGCGGCCGGGAGACAGCCCGTTCCACCAGCCCGCCGTGCAGGGATCGGGCGCGGGTCTCGCGCAGACGATGTCGATGCTGGTCTCCATCGTGCTGTCGGTTCCCGCGGTGATCGTCTCGATACCCGCGATCACCGAACCGGAGTTCTCGACGAACGTGTTCGCGCTCGGTTTCGGCGCGGTGTGGGGCGCCCTCGTGCTGTGGGGCGGAGTGCTGCTGGGCGGCAAACTGTTCGATCGAAGCGCGCCCGAGCTCGTCGCGCTGACGCAGACCTTCGACTGAGCGTCGTCCGATTCGGCTGCTCCTCTCAGACCGCCTCGGGCTCGGGGCGATGCGGCTCAGGTGCGCCGATCGGTTTCGACGAGGATCGCGGCACCGCCAACAGTGGCAGCGCGATCCCGCAGAGCGGGCCGATCAGCAGGGCGAAGGCGAGCGTGCCGAGCCCCACATCGCCGCCGAGCAGCCAGCCGGTGACGAGCACCGAGACCTCGACCGAGGTTCTCGCGATCCAGATGGGCACGCCGAAGCGCGAGTGGAGGCCCGTCATGAGGCCGTCGCGCGGGCCCGCGCCGAAATGGCTGCCGATGTAGAGGCCGGTGGCTATGGCGAGCAGCACGAGGCCGCCCGCGAACAGCAGGATGCGCTGCCACAGTTGCGGGGGAGTGCTGAGCACCACGAGACCCAGGTCGAGCACGACGCCGATGACGACGATGTTCAGCAGAGTGCCGATGCCGGGCCGCTGCTTGAGCGGAATCCAGAGCAGCAGCACGGCGGCCCCGATCAGGATCGTGAGCAGGCCCAGGCTCAGGCCGGTCACATTGGCGAGGCCCTGCGCGAACACCGTCCAGGGGTCGACGCCGAGGGAGGCGGTCACCATCATCGCGCAGGCGAAGCCGTAGAACGCCAGGCCGATGAGCAGCTGGGCGACCCTTCGAAACATCACGAGCGCCAGCCTAGCGCCCGATCGCGGAGATGGCGCCGACGGCCTGCGCGCGTAGACTTGGGGCATGGGTATTTTCACGCGTGACAAGTCGGATACCGGCGGCGGTGTCGACGTGCTCGACCGCGAGCTCGAAGAACTGCTCAATCAGGATCAGCTCGAGGACGGCGACCACGAGCGCTTCTCCCACTACGTCCCCAAGGACAAGATCGTCGAATCGGCGATCACGGGCAAGCCCGTACGCGCCCTGTGCGGCAAGAAGTGGACGCCGTCGCGCGATCCCGAGAAGTTCCCGGTGTGCCCCGACTGCAAGCGGGTCTACGAGCGGATGAAGAAGTAACGAGGGCTCTCCGTGCATCCTGCGCGAGAGGCGCGGGAGCGCCGAAAGGCGTACCTGCCTCCTCGGCGATGACGCCCGCCTGTGTCAGCGGTACTCGGTCGGGATCGCGGGATCCCCGCGGGTGAGGCTCATGGCGACGTGCGGCAGCTCCGAAACCGCTCTGCCGTGCCGATGGCGAGCAGCCTCGATGCCCTCCGCGCCCGTGTGCCCGGGTTGCACCTCGCCGCCGCTGACAAGGGGCACGAGCACTTCGCGTGCACGGGCCCCCAGATCCTCGCCCTCGATCTCGCCGCCGGGGCCGTCACCGAGAAGGATCAGCTCGGCCCGCGCGCGTCCGCGGGCGTCGAACAGGCGGCGCACGCTCTTGCGGCCGCCCACCGACGCCTTGTCGGCCGACTTCTTCGCGACGGAGACCCACTCGCCGTCATCGCCGGTGCGCGCGACCAGCTTGTAGACCATTCCCATCGTGGGGGAACCGCTGCCCACCACGACCGAGGTGCCGACACCGAAGCTGTCGACGGGGGAAGCGGCCAGCGCCGCGACCGTGTACTCGTCGAGGTCGTTGGTCACGGTGATCCGAGTGTTCGTCGCGCCCAGCTCGTCGAGCAACTCGCGCACCCGGGCGACCACGACGGGGAGATCCCCCGAGTCGATGCGCACCGCGCCCAGCTCGGGGCCCGCCACCTCGACCGCGGTGCGGACGCCCTGCTCGATGTCGTAGGTGTCGACGAGCAGCGTCGTGCCGCGGCCGAGCGCCGCGACCTGCGCCTCGAAGGCCTCCCGCTCGCTGTCGTGCAGCAGGGTGAAGGAGTGCGCGGCTGTGCCCATGGTCGGGATGCTGTATCGGCGGCCGGCCTCGAGATTGCTGGTCGAGGCGAAGCCCGCGATGTAGGCCGCCCGGGCCGCCGCCACCGCGCTGTGCTCGCCGGTGCGCCGAGA
>JBEBTD010000187.1:0-4205 GCA_040393965.1 Leucobacter soli
CCCGAGGTGATCGAGGCGATCGCCGCGGCGAACGTCGGCCACGCGGCGGCGTACGGCGACGATCCCTGGACGGCCCGCTTCGCCGAGATCGTCCGCGAGCGCTTCGGGCCCGAGGCAGAGGCCTTCCCCGTGTTCAACGGCACCGGCGCGAACGTGCTCTCGCTCCAAGCGTGCCTGCCCCGCTGGGGCGCCGTCGTCTGCGCGTCGAGCGCGCACATCAACGTCGATGAGGGCGGCGCGCCCGAGAAGGCCGCGGGCCTCAAACTGCTCGCCGTCCCCGTCGAGGGCGGCAAGCTCACCCCGGAACTCGTCGAACGCGTGGCGTGGGGCTGGGGCGATCAGCATCGGGCCCAGCCGCTCGCGGTATCGGTCTCCCAGAGCACCGAGTTCGGCACCTGCTACACCCCGTCGGAGCTGCGGGCGCTCGCGGATCAGGCGCACGAGCACGGCATGGTGCTGCACCTCGACGGCTCGCGCCTCGGCAACGCGGCCGCCCATCTGGGCTGCTCGCTGGCCGAGCTGACGAGCGAGGCGGGCGTCGACGTGCTGAGCCTCGGCGGCACCAAGAACGGCCTGCTCGGCGCGGAGGCGGTGGTCGTGCTGAATCCCGCCGCGGCTGCGGGCATGCAGTACCTGCGCAAGCACCACATGCAGCTCGGCTCGAAGATGCGCTTCATCTCAGCGCAGCTCGCGGCGCTCTACGAGGGCGATCTGTGGCTGCGTTCGGCACTGCATTCCAACGCGATGGCGGCCCGCTTGCGGACGGGGATCGAGGATCTCATCGCCCGCGGCGAGGGCGACGCGGCGAGGATCGAGCTCCCCTTCGACACCCAGTCGAACGTAGTCTTCGCGAAACTGCCGGCCGCGACCAGGGCGCGGGCGCACGAGCGCTTCCACTTCTACGATTGGCCCGGCGACGAGTCGCTCGTGCGCCTCATGTGCTCCTTCGACACGCGTCCGGAAGAGGTGGACGCGCTCGTCGAGGCGCTCGCCGGCTGAGCGAGGGCCGATCCTCGCCCCATTCGCCCCTACCCGCCGGCCGACGCCGCTGCGGCGAGCCGCTGCTCGAGCTGATCGAGGATCATGCCGAGCCCGTCCTCGAACTCGTCGGAGAAGACGTAGTCGCGCCCGGTCGTGAGTTCGGCGACGAGGGCGGCGAGGTTCGGGTAGTCGGCGATCGCGGGCTCGAACTGCCGGGCGAAGTCGCCTGCGTTGTCGGCCTGGGCGGGATCGAACGGGAGGGTCTGCTCGGTGAGCACGAAGCCGTAGATGTAGGCGTCGAGTGCCGAGAAGGCGTGCGAGGCGAGCATGAGGTCGAAGCCGCCGCGGCGCAGGCACCCGATCACTTCGTCGTGGTGTCGCAGCAGGGCGGGGCCCGGGGTGCCGCGTGACTCGATGAGGCCGAGCGCCCAGGGGTGCGCGGCGAGCACCGCCCGGGCCGAGCGGGCGCGTCGGAGCATGCCGTCCCGCCAGCGCTGCCCGGGCGCGGGCAGTTCGATCTGGGAGAAGACCCAGTCGGCGAGGCCGTCGAGCAGATCCTCCTTGCCCGCGACGTGGTGGTAGAGCGACATCGCCTCGACCGAAAGGCGCTTGCCGACGCCCCGCATGCTCACCGCGGCGAGCCCGCCCGCATCTGCGACCTCGGCCGCGGCCTCGATGACCCGCTGCCTGCTCAGGGGCGCCCGCGCCATGTGACCCTCCTCCGATTCCGTGCGGCACCCGAAGTGTTCACCTGGGGTTCACGCCGATGCTTGTGCTCTTACAAGCGTAAGGCTATCGTGTTCCCCAGAGGCTTACACCTGTAAGGAGCATCATGAAGGCAGCAATCGCCGGGCGCTACGGCGGCCCGCACACCATACGCATCGATGAGGTGGCCGACCCCGCACCCCGGCCTGGCGAGGTCGTCGTGAGAGTACGCGCCACCCCGGTCACGGCGGGCGATGCCCGCATCCGCGGCGGCCGCTTCCCCCGCGGCTTCGGATCGCTCGCGCGTCTCGGCCTCGGTCTGCGCGGGCCGCGCCGGCCGATACTCGGCATCGTCTTCTCAGGGATCGTGGAACGGATCGGCGCAGACGTCTCCGGCGTGCGGCCCGGCGACGAGGTCACGGGGATGACCGGCGCGAGGATGGGCGCGCACGCCGAGCTGCTCGCCGTCGATGCAGCGAGGATCGTGCCCAAACCCGCCGGCGTCGACCACGCCGATGCCGCCGCCGCACTCTTCGGCGGCACGACCGCGCTGCACTTCCTGCGGGATCGGGCCGGCCTGCGGCCCGATCAGCACCTGCTCGTCAACGGGGCCTCGGGCTCCGTCGGCAGCGCCGCCGTGCAACTCGCCCGGCACCTCGGCGCCCGGGTGACGGCGGTCGCGAGCGAGCGCAATCTGGAGCTGCTCGCCCAGCTCGGAGCCGACGAGGTCGTCGACTACGGGCGGCAGCCGGTCGCGGAGCTCCCCGGCGGATACGACGCGGTCTTCGACGCGGTCGGCAACCTCGATCGCCGCTCGGGCAGCCGCCTGCTCGCGCCGGGAGGCGCGCTGATCCTCGCGGTCGCGGGGCTCGCAGACACCATCAGAGCCCGAGGCCGCGTCTATGCGGGCTCGGCGCCCGAGCGACCCGCCGACTTCTCGCAGCTGCTCGAACTCGTCGAACGCGGCGAGTTCGACCCGCTCACCCGCAGGCTCGACGGGCTCGAATCCATCGCCGAGGCGCACGCCGTCGTCGACAGCGGACGCAAGGTCGGCAACCTCGTCGTGCTTCCCGCCTAACGCACCGTGCGGGGGCGAGGCAGGTGCCACCCGCGCGCGACCGACAGCAGGCGCAGCGTGATCGCGGCGGCACCCCCGAGAACCGAGGCCAGCCCGAGCCCCCCGCCGAGCGCCAGTACCAGCACCGCGATGCACGCGCCGAGCATCGCCGAGACCGCGTAGAGCTCCCGGGTCAGCACGCCCGGCACGGTATTCACGAGCACGTCGCGGATCACTCCGCCGCCGATCGCGGTCGTGGTTCCGACGAGGATCGCGATGAGCGGGGTGTGCCCCGCCGCGAAGGCCGCCGCAGCACCGTTGGCCGAGAAGAGACCCAGACCGAACGCGTCGAACACCACCTCGAAGCGTCGAATGCGCGCGAGGCTCGGATGCACGAAGAACACGATCAGGGAGCCGGCGAGCGCCGTGGCCAGGTTCGGCCAGTGCACGAACGAGACCGGCGGATGCACGCCGAGCAGCAGATCGCGCAGCACGCCGCCCCCGATCCCCGTGCAACCGCCGACCACGAGCACACCGAGCAGGTCGAGGTTGCGGCGCACGCCGACGAGCGCTCCGGACACGGCAAAGGCGAGGATGCCGGCCAGTTGCAGCGCCTCGTAGATGATCTCGGTCACGGCCTCGATCCTAACCGCCCGGCCCGCTCCGCCCCTTCCCGCCGCCCCCTTCTTTCCCCCTCCTCTCCCCTTCTCCCTTCCTTCTGCCCCCTTCTCCCCCTCCGCCCCTCATCTCCCCTTCTCCCCTTCTCCCCCGCGCAGCTTGGCAGTTGTGGCGACTTGGAAGCACTCGAAGTCACCACAACTGCCAAGCTGCGCGACGGGGGCGGGCGTCGGGGCGGGCGATCGCGCCAGAGTCAGACGCCCACCCCGTCGACGACCAGGCGCGCGGCGATCAGCACCATCACCACGGCGATCACCCAGTCGAGCACCTGCCACGAGCGCGGGGTCGCGAAGAAGCGGGTCAGCGCTCGCGCCCCGTAGCCGAGCACCGTGAACCAGATCACGCTCGCGAGCGCACCGCCCAGCACGAACCACCAGCGGGCCGGATCGCCCTGCGCGTTGCCGATCGAGCCCATGAGCACCATCGTGTCGAGGTATACGTGCGGGTTGAGGTAGGTGATGGCGAGACAGGCGAGCACGGTCTGCTTGAGGCCCGCCTGCGATCCCTCGGCGACGACGAGCGCCTCCGGGCGCAGCGCCCGGCGAGCCGCGCCCCAGGCGTACCAGAGCAGAAAGACGACGCCGCCCCAGCGGATCAGTTCCAGCAGCAGCGGCGCCCGCTCGATTACGAATCCGATGCCGGCCACTCCCAGAAACTCGAGCAGCGCGTCGGTCAGGCCGCAGATCAGCACGACGGGCAGCACGTGCTGCCGTCGGATGCCCTGCTGCAGCACGAAGGCGTTCTGAGCGCCGATCGCGACGATCAGGGAGAGGCCGGTGCCGAA
>JBEBTD010000188.1:0-4182 GCA_040393965.1 Leucobacter soli
GCGTGGCGGAGTTGCAGCTCGTAGGCGGTGCGGTTGATGTCGGCGAGCACCTCGCTGGGGGCGCGGCCCACGTTGGTCGGCACCGCGAGCCCGGTCACGATGCGGCGTTTCAGGCCCGCGACGCGCACCATGAAGAACTCGTCGAGGTTCGACGCGAAGATGGCGAGGAAGTTCGCGCGTTCGAGCAGCGGCACCGCCGGGTCTTCGGCGAGCTCGAGCACTCGCTGGTTGAAGGCCAGCCAGCTGAGCTCGCGGTCGATGTAGCGGTCGGCCGGCAGCTCGTCGTCGGCGGCGGGCAGCCGCACGATCTCGCCCGTGAACTCCGTCGGAATCACCGAGGTGTCGTGCTCGGCGGACTGGTTGTTCTCGCTCATTTCTCTATTGTGTCAGCCACCGCCGACATGCGCAGCGGGCCCGCGGCGGTTCACCGTCTGTTCAACGGCGACCGGCACGGTCGCCGGTACGATCGCGACGGTGAGGATCAGGCCTCGCGCCGCAGCCACTGCGAGCTGCGTTGCTCGACCTCGAAGCCAGCACGCTCGTAGAGGGCGCGAGCGCCGAGGTTGTCGCCGTCGACGTAGAGCGAGATCCGACGAGGATCGTGCGCCGCCATGCGGCGCAGCGTCTCGCCGAGCAGGGCGGCGCCGAGGCCGCGTCCGGCGTGTACCGGGTCGACGCCCAGTACGTACAGCTCGGTCTCGGCCCTCCCGCGCTCGCTCGTGCTCTTGATCCAGGTGAAGCCGGCGAGAAGCGCGGCGGGTCCGGTCGCGGCCTCGTCACCGTCGCCTTCGAACGCGAGCCGGAGATCCTCGGCGCGGAACCAGGGCTCGCGCGTGAGCGCTTCGAAATCCCCGAGGCGCACAGCCCCCTGCTCCGGATGCGAGGCGAAGGCGGCCGCGTTGACGCGCACCCACTCCTGCGCATGGCGCGGCTCCGCCGGGTCGAAAGGCACGACGCGGAAGCCGTCGGGCAGCGGTCGCGCCTCGGCGATCGCTCCCGGCAGCAGCGCGGGTTCGAGGGTCATGCGGAGCAGTTCGCGCACCGGTTCGAATCCTGCGCCGCGCAGCAGCGCCTCAGCGGCGGGGTTCTCGCCGTGCGCCCAGGCACGCAGCTCCGTCGAGGATCCGCCGGCGTTCCGGGAGAGCAGCGCGTGCAGCGCCCGTCGGCCGACGCCGCGACCACGCTCGGCGGGACGCACGACGAGGTCGATCTCTCCCTCGCCGACGATGCCGACCGCCCGGAGCGGGGCGTCCTCAGCAGCCGACGCGGCGCCGGGATCGAACTCCAGCAGCTCGCGCCTGCCCTGTGCGACGCCGAGGAGCGCCTGATCCGAGACCGGGGGAGTGCCATCGGCGGCCGTCGCCTCGTCCAGCAGCTCGCGCACCCGGTCGGGCAGAACCGTGCGCTCGGTCGCAGCAGCCTCGCTCATCGACCCTCGTTCTCCTCCTGTTGACCGCGGGCGAAGCCGTAGCCGACGCCCACGACGCGTCTTGCGAAACGGCGGGCCGTTTCGAGCGTCGTGCCGAGGCCGTCTCGGCCTCGGTGGCGTTGATGAGGGCTGCGGCTCATCGATCCTCGTTCTCCTCCTGTTGACCGCGGGCGAAGCCGTAGCCGACGCCTCGCACGGTGCTGATCAGGCCCTCCTGCTCGCCGAGCTTGGCGCGCAGCCGTCGTACGTGCACGTCGACCGTGCGAGTCCCGCCGTAGTAGTCGGTGCCCCAGACCTCGCTGAGCAGCTGCTCGCGCGTGAAGACCCGGCCCGAGTGGCTCGTGAGGAAGTGCAGCAGCTCGAACTCCTTGTAGGTGAGGTCGAGCATGCGATCGTGCACGCGGGCGGTGAAGTTGCTCTCGTCGATCACGACGCCGGCGGCGCTCACCGGGCCGGGGCCGCTCGGTTCGGGGGCGCTCGCGGAGCCCGTGCTCGCGAGGCGAAGGCGCATCTCGATCTCGGCCGGGCTCGCCGCCGGCAGCAGCACATCGGCCACCGCCCACTCCGCGGTCACCGCGGGCAGAGCCGGTTCGGAGCACAGCAGCAGCCGAGGAGTCGGGCACTCGCGCGCCAGCTCGAGACAGGCGGTGCGGGCTCGGCGCACATCGCGGGTGCCATCGACGAGCAGCAGGTCGAAACGGGCCGCGGCTCCGCTGGAGACGTGCACCGCGAGCGGTGAGGTGCGACAGTCGTGGGGGAGCAGATCGAGCCCCGGCAGCGCATCGGCGGGGCTGCCATCCGTGAGGCAGAGCAGTTGCATGGCGCGCACTCCCCTCTGTCGCGACATCGCGTCGACGTTTCCATCCTAGAGGCCGTGCGGGCGCCTCCGCCTCCCGCTCGCCCTGTGCGCCGGCTCGGCGATGTGGGAGGATGGGGCCGTGAGCGAACTCCCCGTGCCCTCGAAGCATCCCTGGCATGTCGGCCGGCTGCTCGTCGCGTGGGCCGTGGCCACCGTCTTCGGACTGCTCGTGGCGCTGCTCACCGGCGGGGAGGCGCGCTTCCAATGGCTCGCGCTCGCGGTGGGCCTCAGCGCGCTCGTGACCTTCGCCCTGCAGCTCGGAACCGCCCAGCGCGAGGGCTTCATCACGCGCACCTCGTTCAGCGTGGCCGGCTGCGTCGTGATCATCGCGATCATCGACATCGTGTTCCTGCTGCTGCCGATCTGATTCCCGCCCGCGCTGCTCCCTCGCACGGCGCTCGGCGCGGGTATCGCGTCATCGTCGCCTCGCGGTAGACTGGCTGCATGCTCATCGCACTCGAACTCTTCTTCACGGGCCTGCTCGGCCTGGCTTCGCTGGCGATCGTCTGGGTGTCCGGCACCGTCATCTACAAGCTCTACAAGGGCCAGCGCTGAGCCTCGAACCGTGAGCGCCGATCCGTTCCTCGAGCTCGACGGCGCGGTCGAGGCCGACGGAGCGCCGCTGCACTTCGGCGCACCCCTCATCGAGCAGCGCGCCCTCGCCGAGGGCGCGGCGGTGGTCAGCCTCTCGCACCGCGGCGTCGTCGCGGTCTCCGGCGAGGATCGCCTGAACTGGCTGCACTCGATGACGAGCCAGGGCCTGCTGGGTCTTGAACCGGGCCGCGGCGTCGAGACCCTGCTGCTCGACCCGCAGGGGCGCATCGAGCACGCGATCGCGCTCGTCGACGACGGTGAACGAAGCTGGCTGCTCGTCGACGAGGGCGAGGCCGAGCGTCTCGCCGCCTACCTGCTGCGCATGCGTTTCGCGATGCGCGTCGACGTCGCCGACGTGAGCCACCGCTATGCCGCGCTGCTCGCCTTCGAAGGCGGAACGGCGGTCGATGCGCTGCGCGGGCTCGGACTCGCCGAGGTCGAATGGCACGACCCTTGGGCGGAGGTGCAGCCCGGCGGCGTGCAGTACGCGAATGGCCCCCACGCGGCCGGGGATTGGGGCGCGGTGCGCTTCGTGTTCGGTCGCGAGCAGCTGCCCGCTGCCGCCGAACTCGTCGCTTCCGGCAGCTTGCGCGCAGCAGGACTCTCCGCGCTCGACGCCCTCGAGGTGCGGGCCTGGCGGCCGTCCGTGCACGGCGAGGTCGACGAGCGCGCGATACCGCACGAGCTCGACTGGCTGCGCACCGCCGTGCACTTGAACAAGGGCTGCTACCGGGGCCAGGAGACCGTGGCGAAGGTGCACAACCTCGGCCACCCGCCCCGGCGCCTCGCGCTGCTGCACCTCGACGGGTCGGGAGGTCAGCTGCCCGAGGCAGGGGCGCTCGTGCATCTCGCGGGCGCGGAGGAGGGGGCGCGTCCGGTCGGGCGCATCACCCGGGCGGCGCTGCACTACGAGTGGGGCGGCATCGCGCTCGCCCTGCTCAAGCGCTCCGTGCCCGAGGACGCCGAGCTGGAGGTGCGGCTCGAGGGAGAAGCGGGCGAACGCATCGCTGCCTCCCAGGAGGTCATCGTGCCGGCCGATGCCGGGAGAACCAGGGACATCCCGCGTCTCAAGCGTCTCTGAGTCGAGGCTCTGCGGCCGGGCGCCGGTACTCCCTCCGAGCGCCGTGCCGTGTCTCGATCGCCCGCGACGCAGCATGCGGCCGCGCCCGCATCGCGTCCCGTTCGTCCCGAACCGCGGCCCACACCCCTGCCGCGGCTCACGACTCGCCTCGCGGCTCGCAACCCGCCTCGCGGCTCGCAACCCGCACCACAGCTCGGCAGTAGATGCGACCTGGCCTCG
>JBEBTD010000189.1:0-4167 GCA_040393965.1 Leucobacter soli
GCCGGCAGATTCAGGATCACCGGGCGCTCGGGCCGGGCATCCCACAGATCGGTCACCGAGTCGCAGACGTCGAGTGCGTACCCGGGTTCGGTCAGGTTGAACACTTCGGGCGAGAACTCGAACCTCACGTTCGGCATGTCTCCGGCGAACTCAAGCACATCGCGACCGCCACCGAGGATGAGCTGCTTCAAGTCCTCGGGGGCGTAGCCCAGTACCATGCTGCGCCAGCTCGGAGCCGTCGCCGTGTACATGTGGATCACGACTTCGTTGCGGATGCCTTGAATCGACGCGACGGTTCGCTCGATGAGGTCGCGACGAGCCGGTGTGAACACGACGATGGTCACGTCTGCCGGGGCGATATCGGTGTCTGCGATGAGGCGAACGAAGTCGTAGTCCGTCTGTGATGCAGACGGGTAGCCCACTTCGATCTCCTTGTAGCCCATCGCCACCATGAGCTCGAAGAAGCGGCGCTTCCGCGCGGGATCCATCGGCTCGGCGAGTGCCTGATTCCCGTCGCGCAGATCGACCGGCACCCACAGGGGTGCTCTGCTCAGGCGCTGGTTCGGCCAATCGCGCTCGACGGCGGTCAACGGGATCTCGACCCGCGAGAACACGTCGGCGTATCGATGCGATGGCATTTGCGAGTGGCGCTGACGGTTCCAGGCCGGCGACTGCGCGGGAATCGTGCCGGCCGGTGTCGAGATGCGGGGAAAAGCGGAGTTGGTCATCGTCGGGTTCCTTCATTCTGGGTTCAGACGACCGGCGCATGTTTCGCCTCCACGACGGGTCGCCGGTCTCGGCTAGGCCCCGTCGTGGCGACGAAGAAGAAGGAATCCGCTGAAAAGCACGCGGCCACTCTAACACAACTCCTCAGACAAGTAGAGAAGCTAGAATAAGCTCGTGGCACAGGTAACGAGGATCCCGCTTGCCGATCAGGCTGCTGAGCTGCTCCTTGATCGCATCCGATCCGGTGAATGGCCGCTCGGAGCAAAGCTGCCCGGCGAGACGACACTGGCGCCGCAACTGGGCGTCGGTCGATCCACCATTCGTGAGGCGATCCGCCAACTCGCCGGGCGAGGAGTGCTCGCTACTCGGCAAGGGTCAGGGGTGTTCGTCACAGCGCTCGAAGCGCCGGAAAGCTGGGACGACGTGCTTCGCCGAACCGACATCCTGGCAGTCATCGAGGCTCGAATCGCGATCGAATGCGAGGCCGCTGCCCTCGCAGCGGAACGTCATACGCCTGCGGATATGGTGAGTATCCGTCTAGCCCTCACTGCGAGAGACGAGAAGCGATCCGAGATCGAGAGTCATGTCGATGCCGACACTGCCTTTCACCGTGCAGTCGTCGCCGCAGCGCACAACCCGATTCTGCTGGATCTGTTCGACAGCTTCACCCCGCGCCTGCGCGGTGCCATGGTCGAGATGCTTCGCCTGCGGTCAGCATTCGGCAGCGATGAGGACCATGCCGTTCACCGGGACTTGGTCGAAGCCATCGCCCGGCGGGATGCGGCGGTGGCGTCGGCTATGAGCCGCACCCATCTGGACTCATTGAGGAGCGCCCTCGGCTGATGGGGCCCTTCGCGCCTGCTCCCAAGCCGAACTCGGCCGGTCGATCCGCTTCCATACTCTGAGCCCAGCGGCACCCACCACATCCCCAACGTGCGCGATCGCCGAAGCGCGAGCACCGGCCTCGCCGGCCGGCCCGAGCAACCCCGATAGCGAATGTCAGGCCCCCGGATACTGCCACCCCCGGACTACCGGAGGTACGCTCAACGAACCCGGCCCCTCCTGGCCGGCCCCGATGAGGAGGGCGGATCTCATGCGCAAGGTCACCTATTCGCTGGGCATGTCGGCCGACGGCTATATCGTCGATTCGGAGGGCAGGTTTGACTGGACGGTTCCCAGTGCGGACGAGTTCCGCTTCGCGACGGATGAGGTGCGCGACCTGGGCGTGCACCTGCTGGGCCGGCGGCTCTACGAGACGATGGTCTACTGGGAGGATCCCGAGCAGCAGGCGCATTTCGACGAGGCCGAGCGGGAGTTCGCCGATGTCTGGAACCCGCTGCCGAAGGTGGTCTTTTCGGGCACCTTGAACGCGGTGCAGGGGAGCGCTCGTCTCGCCGAGGGCGGTTTGCGGGCGGAGATCGAGCGGTTGCGGGCAGAGCCCGGCGAGGGGAACATCGGCATCGGCGGGGCCATGCTCGCGGCCGAGGCGGCTGATCTCGACCTCATCGACGAGTATCGGGTTCGCGTGCATCCGGTGCTGGTGGGCGGCGGCCTGCCTTTCTTCGCTCACCATAATCGTCGTTCGGATCTCGAGTTGCTCGAGACGCGCGTCTTCGACAACCAGGTCGTCTTCCTGCACTACCGCGTACGCCACTAGCCGACGGAGCTCCGGGCGCGCACTGGGGGCGCGGGGCTCCTCTGCTGAGCCGGTTCAGCGGTAGAAGCCCTCGCGCAGCCTGATGCCGTGCTCGATCCAGGCCTTCATCGCGGCGAGCATGCCGGTCCAGCCCTCGCAGTTGCCGAAGGCGCTCTTGGCACCGGCCTGCGTGACCTGCCATGACGACTCGGTGATCGTGACGAGGGTGCGGGTGTCGTCGTCGATGGGCTCGAACTCGAAGGTCGCGCGCGTGCGACCGCTCTCGCCGGCGGTCGCCTCGCCGTCCCATTCGATGACGAGGCGCCGGGGAGGCTGCGCCTCGATGACGGTGACGGGGAAGGCGCCGGGGAAGTCGTGGAAGTCCCAACTGACGTCGGCTCCGGGTTCCAGGCGTCCTTTCGCGCCGCCGGTGGTGAAGTATTGGGAGAGCTGACGAGGATCGGCGACCGCCTCGTACACCTCGGCGCAGGGCCGGCTGATGCGACCGGAAACGGTGAAGGTCAGCGTGGCGAGGTGCGTGGCGTCGTTCATGTTGTATTTTTACCACATGTCCTTCCCGCTTGACCAGGGTTCCGACGACGATCGCGTCTTCAAGGCGCTCGCCTCGCCGGTGCGCCGACGCATACTCGATGCGCTCAAGGACTCGAGTCGCACCACCGGTGCGCTGTGCGCGCTGTTGCCGGAGCTCGACCGAACCACGGTGCTGCAGCACCTTCGGGTGCTCGAAGAGGCAGAGCTCGTGACCGGCCGCAAGGTCGGCCGCACTCGTGAGCTCTCTCTCGCGCCCCTTCCCATCAAGCGGATCCATGATCGCTGGATCAGCGGCTACGCCCGCGCGGCCGTCGAATTGCTCGATCGCCTCGACGAGCCCTGAGCGCCCTCTCACTAGGCTGGCTCTATGGACTTCCGCGAGCTGCCCTGGCCCGTGACCACCCCGCGTCTGCGTCTGCGTCCGGCCGAGCCCGATGACGCTGCAGCGCTGTGGGAGTACTGGCGCCTGGCCGAGGTCGGCAGGTGGCTCGGCTGGCATCCGCGGGATCGCGCCGACTGGGACGAGACCTTCCCGAGCAAGTACCTGTCCATGCTCGTGATCGAGCACGAGGGCCGCATCGTCGGCGATCTGATGCTGCGCGTGGCGGACGGGTGGAGTCAACGCGAGGTGCGCGAGCAGGCCGAGGGCGTGCAGGCGGAGATCGGTTGGGTGCTCGCCCCCGAGTACGGCGGCCGGGGGCTTGCGACGGAGGCGGTCGAGGCGCTGCTCTCGATCTGTTTCGAGGATCTCGGCCTGCGCCGGGTCGAGGCGGGCGCGTTCGCGGCGAACGAGCCGTCCTGGCGGCTGATGGAACGGGTCGGCATGCGACGCGAGTCCTACTCTGTCAAGGAGTCGCTGCACCGTGAACTGGGCTGGATCGACGGCGTGCTCTACGCCATGCTCGACGAGGAGTGGCGCGCTCGCCGCGGCGCCGCAGGCTACTAGACTCCCAGACATGGGTACGGGATCGCATGCCGAGCTGCAGCTCGAGAACGAGCAGTTCAGGGTCACCAAGTGGACGATCGAGCCGGGCGGCCACATCCCCATGCACCGCCATGAGTACGAGTACGTCGTGATCCCGCTCGTCACGGACACCATGCACGTCGTGACTGCTGAGGGCGGAGAGCTCGTCTCGAACCTCGTCGCGGGCCAGAGCTACACGCGACCCGCCGGCTCCGAGCATCGCATCGAGCATCGGGGCGCCGTGCCGGCCGCGCCGATCGCCTTCGTCGAGGTCGAGCGCCTGGCGTAG
>JBEBTD010000190.1:0-4165 GCA_040393965.1 Leucobacter soli
GTTTCCTCATCGCCACTCCGGGCACCACCTCTACACCCTCAATTACGAAGAGCCGTTTTATCTCTGAGATCCACAATCTGGTGCCCTCATGCGGGAAGTGTAACCAGAGCAAAGGAAATAAGCCCTGGCGGATATGGATGTTGAGTGATGCTCGGCTTTCTCCGAAGACGCGGAAAGTGCTGGATATCGATCGTCGGATTCAGCGTCTTGAAGCCTTCGAGCTTTGGAGCAATCCAACTCGAGTGAACTTTGAAGAGGTCGTCTCGGCGGATCTCTGGAAGCGGCATTGGGAGAATCACGCTTCTCTGATGACCATGATGGGCGAGGCTGAAAGTGTTGCTGCCTTGATCCGTGCGGAGGTCGCGGAGAAGGCTTCCGAGCGATGACTGCATTCAGTCGCATGAATATGCGACATAGGGTTTTCGGCCAAGGGCAGTCGGGACTATGCGTGTTGATTCTGCACCGGTTCGAGCCGGGTGGACGGCAGCTTCAGCGAGAGGGCGAGTGCCCGCGCAGCTGCTCGAACACGAGGTTGGTGCTCGTGTGCTCGTAGGCGGGGTTCGATCCGAGGCGCGTGGAGAGCAGCTTGCGCAGTGCGGGCACGCTTTCGCAGGCGACGTGAACGACGATGTCCCGGTCGCCTCCGATGAGGAAGACGCGCTGCACGCCCGGGATGTCTCGCAGCTGCTCCGCGATGTCGGGCACCTCGCCGCGGTGGCGCCCGTTCACGGTGATTGATAGGAGCGCCTCGACGCCATGACCCGCGGCGGACGGGTCGATCTCGGCGCGGTAGCCGCGGATGACCCCCGCATTCTCGAGCGCACGCACCCGCCCGTGGCAGGTCGAGACGGGGATGCCGACGCGCGAAGCGAGCTCCTTGTACGGGATGCGACCGTCGCTCGCGAGTTCCTGAAGAATGCGGTGGTCGGTGTCGGAGAGCTGAATGGTGTTCATGCTGACCTCGTCCTGTCCCGTGGCTGACGTAATCTGTTCATCATATCCATAGATGAATGGATAATTTTCGGATGGCTTGCCCGCTCATCGTGTTCTGATCAGAATGGGGTGAGCCGTCGAGCTTGCATGCTGGCGCGCGGAAGTGCAGGAGGAGCGATGGGCCTTATCGACATCAGTCCAGCGATCACGCCGTCATCGCCGGTGTGGCCCGGGGACACCGGGTTCCGTCTCGTCGCCAACTGGAGCCTCGCAGCCGGCGACGCGGTGACGGTTGCCACCGTCACGTCGACGACGCACGTCGGCGCGCACATCGACGCACCCTCGCATGTCATCGGCGGCGCTCCCTCGGTCTACGAGACCCCGCTCGATGCATGTATCGGCGACTGCCTCGTGGTCGACGTGAGCGACCTGGTCGATCGCGGAACCAGCCCCCACGGCCGTGCAGCAGCGAGCGCCGTGCGCGAGCGCGTGACTCGCTTTGCCGATGCCCCGATCGAGCGTCTGCTGCTCAGACACTACGCGGCGTCGCAGACCGTGTGGGATCCGAAGCTTCCCGGAGTCGCTCCCGAGCTGATGGAGTGGTTCGCGCTTCAAGGGGGCAGGCTGATGGGCATCGACCTGGCGTCGTACGACCCGGCCGACAGCAAGACGCTCGACTGCCATCGCGCGGCGATCGCGGGCGGCGTCGTGCTGCTCGAAGGGCTTGATCTCTGTTCTGCCCCCGAGGGAGTCGCCGAACTCATCGCGCTTCCCCTGCCGTGGCGAGACGCCGACGCCTCGCCCGTGCGGGCGGTGCTGCGCACCCCGGACTCCCACCATCCGACTCACGACGCCGAGGAGTGCTGATGACGCTCGTAGACCCGACTGTACTGATCGATCGCGATGCGTGCGCCGCCGCCGACCGTCAGGATCCGCTCGCCTCGATGCGCGACGAGTTCTCGTTGCCCGAAGGCGCGATCTACCTCGACGGCAACTCGCTCGGAGCGCTGCCGAAAGCCGCGGGGGAACGTGCGCGCGAGGTGCTCGAGGACGAGTGGGGTCGTGATCTCATCGGCAGTTGGAACAAGCACCACTGGTTCGAGCTGCCGCGCCGTATCGGGGCGAAGATCGGAAGGCTCATCGGTGGCGGCGACGGCGAGTGCGTGGCCACCGACACCACATCGGTCAACCTCTTCAAGGCGCTCGCGGCCGCGCTCCGCATACAGCAGCAGGACTCGCCCGGGCGGCGGGTGATCGTCTCGGAGCGGGGCAACTTCCCGACCGATCTCTACATGATCGAGGGGCTCATCGGCTTTCTCGGCGAAGTCGATGGACGCGGCTACGAGCTGCGCCTCGTGGAGTCCTTCGAGGGCGACGAGGCTCCGTTCGAGGAGGCGCTGGGAGACGACGTCGCGGCAGTGGTGCTCACTCATGTCAACTACCGCAGCGGGGCCATGTGGCCGATGGAGCGGATCACCCGACTCGCGCATCAGGCGGGCGCCCTGGCGGTGTGGGATCTCTGCCACTCCGCGGGCGCGGTGCCCGTCGACCTCACTGGGGCGGGCGCCGACTTCGCAGTCGGCTGCACCTACAAGTACCTGAACGGCGGACCGGGAGCGCCGGCCTTCGTGTGGGCCGCGCCGCAGCATCTCGCCCGTATCGAACAGCCCCTCTCGGGTTGGTGGGGGCATGCGCAGCCCTTCGACATGACGCCCGGCTACACGCCGGCCGCGGGAGGCGCGAGGTTTCTCGTGGGCACGCAGCCGATTCTCTCCATGGCCACGATGGAGGTCGGAATCGATCTTGCGCTGCGCGTCGACGAGGATCGGCTGCGGGAAAAGTCGATCGCTCTCACCTCGCTCTTCATCCGCCTGGTGGAGCAGCGCCTCGCGCATCATCCGCTGACCCTCGTCACTCCTCGGGACGCCTCGATCCGGGGCAGCCACGTCAGCTTCACGCATCCGGAAGGCTTTGCGGTGATGAAAGCGCTCATCGCTCGCGATGTCATCGGCGACTACCGCGAGCCGGAGGTGCTGCGCTTCGGCTTCGCCCCGCTGTACATCGGGTACGCGGACGTCTGGGATGCCGTCGAGACGCTCCGCGAGGTGCTCGATGCAGAAGAATGGCGTACGCCCGAGTTCCAGCGACGGGGAGCAGTGACCTAGTGAGGAAAACCATGGATACCGACGACAACACGCGCGAACTCGAGGCGGGAATCGTCACCGATCTGCGCGATCGTATGACCTACGGCGGCTACCTCGACCTCGACCGGCTCCTCTCCGCCCAGAGACCGGTGAGCGATCCGGAGCATCACGACGAGCTGCTCTTCATCATCCAGCACCAGACGAGCGAGCTCTGGATGAAGCTCGTGCTGCACGAGATCACGCACGTGCGCGAGCTGCTGGTGAGCGATCAGCTGAGCGAGGCGCTGAAGCCGCTCGCCAGGGTCAAGCACATCCAGGAGGTGCTGACGCAGCAATGGTCGGTGCTCGCGACGCTCACCCCGAGCGAGTACGCCCAGTTCCGCGGTTCGCTCGGCAACGCCTCGGGCTTCCAATCGGCGCAGTACCGCGCCATCGAGTTCGCGCTCGGCAACAAGAACGCGAAGATGCTGAGCGTGTTCGGCGGGGAGCCCGCGAACCGCGAGCTGCTGGAGCGCGAACTCGAGGCTCCGACGCTCTACGACGAGTTCCTGCGACTGATCGCGCGACGCGGCCTCTTCGTGCCCTCGGAGGTGCTCGAGCGGGATGTGACCAAGGCCTACCGGATGAGCGATGCGCTCGTGCCGACGATCGCGCAGATCTATGACGACCCGGCCACCCACTGGGATCTCTACGAGGCCTGCGAGGAGCTGGTCGATATCGAGGACAACTTCCAGTTCTGGCGCTTCCGGCACTTGCGCGTCGTGACCCGCACGATCGGTCGCAAGATCGGCACGGGCGGGTCGAGCGGCGTCGGCTTCCTGCAGCGGGCGCTCGATCTGACCTTCTTCCCCGAGCTGTTCGCCGTGCGAAGCGAGATCGGCGGGGGAGGCGCGTCGGCCGACAGCGACTCGGGCGGATGCCCGGTCGCCCACCGGTAGCCGCCCACGGGTAGCCGCCCACGGGTAGCCGCCGGCGGTCGCGCCTGTCGCCGGATCGGCGCGGCGCCTTTCGTCGACGCGCCGAATGACTCGACCGCGCGCAGAGCGTGACACGTTCGTTATCATTGCACACATGCATGCATGTAATAT
>JBEBTD010000191.1:0-4160 GCA_040393965.1 Leucobacter soli
CGTCCGCACCCTCGAGCTGCCCGGCCAGGCGCGCACCCTCCAACTCGTCACCCGCGCCAGTGCGGCTCGACTGCCCGCCGTCCGGGCGCTGGGCGAGGCGCTCGCCGGCCTCGGCGGGTGGACGAGCGGCTCGCGAGCCTCCTCGGCGCGATAGCCTGATACGGTGACCGCCCGCCCGACGCCCGCCCTCGACGACACCGTCGAGCTGCTGCGCGAACTCGTCCGGGCGGCCTGCGTCAACGACGGCACCCCCGGCTCCGGTCAGGAGGTGCGCGGCGTGCGGGTGCTGCAGCGCTTCCTCGCCGACGAGATCGCGGGCGGCCGCATCGACACTCACGTCTTCGAATCGGCGCCGGGCCGATCATCGCTCGTCGCCCGCGTGCACGGCACCGACCCAGCAGCCCCCGCCCTCGGCCTCATCGGCCACCTCGACGTCGTGCCGGTCAGCCCCGAGCACTGGCTCCGCGACCCCTTCGCCGCCGACCTCATCGAGGGCGAGATCTGGGGCCGCGGCACGGTCGACATGCTCTACCTCACGGCGGCTTTCGCCGCGGTCGCCAGGGAGGTGGCGCGAGCGGAGGATCGCCCCCGCGGCGACCTCGTGCTGCTCGCCGTCGCTGATGAGGAGGGCGGCAGCGAGTACGGACTCAAATGGCTGCTGCGCGAGCACCCGGACGCCGTGCGCGTCACCGAGGCGATCAGCGAGACCGGCGGCATGCGCATGGGGGAGCATGTCGCCATCGATGTCGCAGAGAAGGGATCCGCCGGGCGCCGACTCGTGGTGCGCGGCACCCCTGGGCACGCGTCGATCCCCTACGGTGCGCACAGCGCCGCGGTGCGCGCGGGCGAGGTGCTGCAGCGGCTCGCGGAGGTCGAGCCGGCCATCGAGCTCGGCGAGCTGTGGCGCCCGTTCGTTGCCGCGCGCATCGACGACCCCGCCCTCGCAGAGCGCCTGCTCGACCCCGTGCGCATCGACGCGGCTCTGCCCGAACTCGGCGGCATCGCCGGTTACGCGCACGCCGTCTCGCGCATCACGATCTCGCCCACCGTGCTGCGCTCGGGGCAGACGCACAACGTGATCCCCGACGAAGCGCTCATCGACCTCGACATCCGAACCCTTCCCGGTACGAGCGACGAGCAGGTCGACAGCCTGCTGCGCGAGATGCTCGGAGACCTCGCCGACACCGTCGAGATCAGGCACCTGCACGGCTGGCCCGCGACGGCCTCCCCGAGCGACCACCCCCTCTTCGCCGCCGTCTGCCGTGCGATCGAGGCGACCGACGGATCTCCCGTGGTGCCGCTCATGGCCGCCGGCGGCTCGGATGCGCGCCTCATGCGGCTGATCGGCATTCCCGCCTACGGGTTCGGCCTGCTCACGAAGGGATGGACGTACGAGCGCTACCGCGAGCGCATCCACGCCCACAACGAGCGCATCGACATCGAGTCGGTCGCGCTCACGCTCGAGGCGCTGCGCCGACTCGTCGCCGACCGCGTCGGCTGAGCGACGGTACCGGCCGGTCGGTCGCCTCCGCTGAGCGGCTGCCTCTGCTGAGCGACCCCGTCGCCTGAGCGGCCGAGTCAGTCCGATTCGGGCGGACTCAGAAGCGCTCCGGGGTGCGTCATCTTCCAGAACAGCCCCGGCTTCTCGATCTCGGCCTGTGCGACGATCGGCACCTCGCGCTCGCCGTCGGGCGCCGTGATCCGCACCGTCCCGGCGGTGCCGCCGGCCGGGCCGGGCTCTATGGCGCCGAGCTCGATGGTGCGACTCGCCGACTCGCCGGGTACGAGCACGGCGTCGGCGGAGGAGGTGGCGACGAGCGGTACGCGCTCGCCCGTCCAGGTGGTGACGCTGCCGATGCTCTCCCCTTCGGCGACGACCGGCAGGGTCTGCCAGGCGGCGGCCATGACCGTGAGCGCCTCGCGGGCGTCGGCGGCGCGCGCGTCGGCGTCCACCCGGTCGAGCACGACCGCGATGGCGACGAGGTCGCGCCCGCTCGTGCTCTCGCGCTGGGCGGCCGCCAGGCTGTAGCCCTCGGGGAAGGTCGTGCCGGTCTTGAGCCCGATCACTCCGGGGTCGGCGAGCAGCCTGTTGGTGGTGGTGATCTCGCCCAGCGCCGGGATCTCTATGGAGGACTGGGCCACGATCTCGGCGAGCAGCGGGTTCGCGAGCACGAGCCGCGAGAGCCGCACGATGTCGGCGGCGCTCGCCGTGTTCTCGTCGTTCAGACCCGAGGCGTCGAAGATGCGCATCGACTCGAGGCCGTTCCGGGCGAGCCAGTCGTGCGCGGCGTCGAGGTAGGCCTCGTCGCTGCCGAAGACCCACCGCGTGTACGCGATCGCGTAGTTGTTGGCCGAGGGCAGCAGGATGAGCTCGAGCATCTGGCGCGTCGTGAGCTCGAGCCCGGCGGGGGTGGGTGCGAAGGAGCCGTCCTGTGCGATCACCTCGTCGAGGATGCGCTGATCCTCGCCGCTCACGGTGTAGACGGGGCCGTCGCCGCCCGCTTCGACCGGTGCGGCCTCGAGGCCGACGAGCACGGTCACGAGTTTGGTGAGGCTCGCGATGCGGTGCGGTCCGTCGTCGTTCGACCAGACCTCTTCGTCGTGCAGCCAGCCGATCGCGGTCGGGCGGCTCTGCGCGTCGACGGCGGCCTGCGCCGCGGCGGGATCCGCGTCGACCCTGAGCTCGGCCTCGACCGAGAGCGCGCCCCGCAGCTCGGGTAGCGGGGTGAGGGCGATCGCGACGGTGTAGACGCCGCCGAGCACGAGCAGCGCGAGGATCCCGGCTGCGATTCTGCGCCTGCGATACATGCGTCGACGGGCTGCGGCTCTCCGGGGATCTGTCACCAGACCAGCCTAACGACCCCTGGGTCGAGCCGAGCACCCGCGGCGCGCGGCGGGGTGCGTGGGGAGGAGGATCCGAGGAGAGGCGGCGCGCGAGGCGATGCGGAAGCGGGAGAAGGGCGAGGATCGCGCCTTACGCGAGCGCCCGGGTGAGGCGATGCGCGTGCTCGAGCAGCAGACGCCCGAGCTCGGGCTGCCGCTCGGGCGAGAACCGGGGCTCGATGCCGGTCAGACTGAGCGCCCATGCCGGAGCGCCCGAGCGGTCGAACACCGCCGCGCCCATGCCCCAGCTGCCCTCCACGACGAGGCCGGGGTTCACTGCGTACCCTCGCGTGCGCGTCTCGGCGATGCGGCGGCGCACCTCGTCGGCGGCGTGCTGCGGGCCGTGATCCTCGTCGAGCCCCGCTCGCGCGAGGTAGCCCTCGACCTGCTCCTCCGGCAGGAAGGCGAGGATCACGAGGCCCGCGGAGGCGACGCCCAGAGGGAAGCGCTTGCCCTCGTAGAGCACGAAGGATCGGATGGGGAAGCTGCCGTCCTGCCGCAGCAGGCAGACGGTCTCGTCGCCGCGCCTGGCCGAGAGGAAGGCGCTCTCGCCGGTCGCCTCGGCGAGCGCCGCGACGTGCTCGCGCGCGAGCTCGGTGACGTCGTAGCGCTCGGCGGCGACCGCGCCCATGAGGTAGAGCTCGGGGCCGAGCAGCCAGGCGCCGCTGTGCTGATCCCGATCCACGAAGCCCTGCTCGGCCAGCGAACTGAGCAGGCGGTGCGCGGTCGGGCGGGAGACGCCGGCCGCCCGGGCGAGCTCGCTCGTGCCGGCACCCGCGGGCATCCTCGTGCTCAACGCGCGCAGCAGGGCGGCGATGCGGCCGACGACCTGAGCTCCGGCGACCGGTTCGGTAGCGTTCATGATATGAACGCTACCCCGATCCTCGCCCATCATGCGAGCATTTCGGTCGCCGACTCGAAACTGCATTGATTGAAAACCCGGGCCAGGATTACGCTCGAATCAATACAGGCAACCGGTCATATGATGGACGAGGGAGGCGCATTGGCATCGAAGGTCTACGGCAGCGCGAGTGAGGCGCTGGCCGATATCGTGAAAGACGGCATGACCATCGCCGTCGGTGGCTTCGGGTTGAGCGGCAACCCGACGAACCTGATCCGCGCACTGCGCGACAGCGGGGCGAAGAACCTCACCATCGTGTCCAACAACATGGGCGTCGACGGCAAGGGGCTCGGGCTGCTGCTCGAGAACCAGCAGGTCTCGAAGGTGCTCGCCTCGTACGTCGGCGAGAACAGGCTGTTCGCCGAGCAGTACCTGA
>JBEBTD010000192.1:0-4132 GCA_040393965.1 Leucobacter soli
GTGCTCGAGGACTACATCGGCCACGGCATCGGCCGCAGCATGCACGAGGCCCCGCCCGTGTTCAACGTGCCGGTCGCTCGCCGCGGCCCGGAGGTGAAGCCCGGCCTGGTCGTCGCGATCGAGCCCATCATCTCGGCCGGCGGCATCGACACCTTCGTCGAGAAGGACGACTGGACCGTGACCATGTCGGATGGTTCGCTGAGCGCCCAGTGGGAGCACTCCGTAGCGGTGCACTCGAAGGGCATCTGGGTGCTCACGGCTCCCGACGGGGGAGCGGCTGGCCTCGAGCCTCTGGGCGTCACCCCGGTTCCGATCCCCTGATCGTATTCGCCCTCGTCCCTGCCGGCGAGCGGTGAGAGAATGGGGTATGGCCGAGAACACGAACCCCGTCGTCGAGCTGTCCCGAGCCGAGTGCGTCACACGCCTCCGCTCCCAGATCCTCGGTCGAGTCGTCACTCGCGTCGGCGAGATCGTCGATATCTTCCCCGTGAACTACGCCCTCGACGGTGAAGACATCGTGCTGCGCACCGCCGAGGGCACGAAGCTCGTCGAGATGGTGATCGGCGGCGAGGTGCTCTTCGAGGTGGATCATCACGATGATGCTGAGGCGTGGAGCGTGGTGGTACGAGGATCGGCGCGTCTGCTCGACACCGAGGCCGAGATCGCTGCGGCCGAGGCTCTGCCGCTCGTCCCCATGATCCCGACGCTCAAGCGAAACTTCGTGCGCATCTCATCGGAGACGATGAGCGGTCGCGCGTTCCTCCGGGCCGTCGAGCCGTCGAGGGACGGCCCGCAGGACTACTGAGACTCGGGCCGGCGGCGCACGGAGGCCCATCCGCGCCTGAGCGCGCCCGCGCCCGCGGCGATGCTGCCGCCGGCGGTGCGGGCCCCGCGGAGCAGGCGATGCTCGATGCGTTGGGCTCCTTCTCGTGGAGCCAGCTCGGATGGGAAAGCGAGTGGCGCGGGCCCGAAGGCGCGATGCGAGGATGCGACCACGCGCCTTCCGAGGATGTGGTTGCCCGTGCCGCCGACGGCGGCGCCGATGCCGAAGGGCAGCGCTTTGCCCACGAACGAGGCGCCGCCGATGGCGCCGAAGTGGCGGATGAAGGCGTGCTGGAGCCTATCGAGCACGGGGCCGACCGCTCCGCGCGGCAGCGTCTTGGTGATGATCTCTCCCCAGAACGCTGAGCGTCCGGGCGCCTTGCCCATCGCCTGCTGTGCGAACTGCCCGAGCAGTTGCGCGCCCTCCTGGCCGAGCATGAGCGTCATGACGAGGAGGCGCGCGCGTTCCGGGTTCTCGACGTGGATGCCGTGGATCTCGGCGATCGATTGCGCGAAGAGCGCGGTGGTCTCGAGAAAGCCGATGGTCTCGACCCCGGAGAGTGCGAGGGCATAGGGAGTGCTCACGGCGGGGAGCACGGCCGTCGCGCCGACTGCGGCGCCGCCGCCGGTGACGGCGAGGAGGTATCGTCGCTCCAGGATGCGGACGAGCTGCCCGGGGGACGCTTCAGGATGGCGCAGGCGCACGCTGCGAATGTGCGCGAGTACGGCAGGCCGTTGCACGGCCAGCGCGCGATCCAATGCTCGTGCGAGGGAGGCCTGGCGCGCGGGCCGGGGTTCGAGCTCGGCGATGTCCGTGTGCGCGAGCGCGGCGGGTGGCGTCTGCTGCGGAAGATCGGTCATGGCCCGATTGTAGGAACCGGGCCTGTGCGCTTCGGGCATGCACTCGTCTGCTCTCGGCGAACGTCATTAGCACTCAACTGAGGAGAGTGCTAATCTGAGATCAAGTTGAGCGCTATCGACTCAACTTCGGTTCCTGGTTGGTTATCGAATCAGAGAAAGGACGAAGCGATGGCAACTTACACCCCCTTCCGTGAGATGGAGCGTCTCGCCGACGCCCTGCTGGAGGGCTCGCGAGGCCCGCGTCAGATGCCGATGGACCTGTACCGCGACGGCGACCACTACCTGCTGACGGCCGATCTGCCCGGCATGGATCCCGGTTCCGTCGATATCGACGTCGACGGCCAGCTGCTGACGATCCGCGCTGAGCGCACGCTGCCGAGCGGGGAGAACGTGAAGTGGATCACCCGCGAGCGCACCTCCGGCAGCTTCCTGCGTCAGCTGAGCCTCGGTCAGGGCATCGATACCGAGAGGATCTCGGCGAGCTACGACAACGGCGTGCTGAGTGTCACGATCCCGGTGAGCGAGCGCGCGAAGCCGCGCAAGGTGCACGTCGCATCCGCGGGCTCCTCGGAGACGGGCGGGGGCGAGATCCTCGCCGATTCGCCCGCGGCCTCGACGGAGGCGAGGCGACTCGAGGGCTCGAACGCTTAGTCGGCCTCGAGCAGGAAGGGCCCCGGCGAGCATCTCGCCGGGGCCCTTCCTGTCTGGGAGGCTCGATCAGACGGTCGACCAGCCACCGTCGCTCATTAGCACTGCGCCGTTGACGTTCGCGGCGTCGTCGCTCAGCAGCCAGGTGATCGCCGCAGCCAGCTGCTCGGGGGTCGCCGGCGCGGGGATCGTCGTCTGCATGATCGGGCCGAGTCGCTGGGCGGCCCATTCCGAGT
The DNA here is from genome assembly GCA_040393965.1 of Leucobacter soli. GTDB lineage: Bacteria > Actinomycetota > Actinomycetes > Actinomycetales > Microbacteriaceae > Leucobacter > Leucobacter soli_C. The sequence goes on from JBEBTD010000192.1 coordinate 2,568, forward strand.
GGAACGGCGCCTCGATGTTCGTCGCCACCGCGCCCGGAGCGACGGCGTTCGTGCGCACGCCCTTCGGGCCGTAGAAGAAAGCGGTGCTCTTCGTGAGGCCGATCACGGCGTGCTTCGAAGCGGTGTACGCCGTGCCCGAGGCGCCCGCGCGAATGCCGGCCTCGCTCGCGGTGTTGACGATCGCGCCGGAGCCGCGCTCGATCATGCCGGGCAGCACGGCTCGCGACAGGCGCATCGGTCCGGTCACATTGACGCCCATCACGCGGTCCCACATCTCGTCGGTGAGCTCTGCGGTCGGCAGGAAGGCGTCCATGATGCCGGCGTTGTTGGCGAGCGCATCGACCGCGCCGCCCGCCGCGCTCATGATCGCATCGATGGTGTCGGTGGAGGAGACGTCGCCCGCGACGGTGACGAGGGACTCGGAGCCCAGCTCCGAGCTCAGGGCGTCGAGGCGCTCGCTCGAGATGTCGGAGGCCACGACCTTGGCGCCCTCGGCGAGCAGGCGCGTCGTGATCGCCTTGCCGATGCCCGAACCGGCGCCGGTGACGACCGCGGTCTTGCCTTCGAAGCGGCCGGGAACGATGGTGTCAGCCATATGCAGAACTCCTCTGTTGCTGGGCGGCTCGGTGCGCCGCATGTCCTCCAATTTTAACACTCAGTGCCATAATCGCGGTAGGGTCGGAATCCGCCAGATGGGAGAATACGAGGATGGAGCAGCGCAGATCGCCCGGGCGGCCGGCTGAAACCGATCCCGACGCGATCGCCCTCATCGCACTGCGGCTGTTCGCCCATCGCGGCGTCGACGAGGTCACAATGACCGAGATCGCACAGGCCGCCGGCGTGAGCCGTCGCACGCTCTTCCGCTGGTTCCCATCCAAGGCCGCCCTCATCTGGGGCGGTACCCTCGAGGCCGACGAGCGCTTCGAAGCCGCATGGACGAGCGTTCTGCCGCACGAAGCGGCGACCGGCGAGGCGGGGTCCTCGCCCGGGCTCATGCAACGCGTGCGCGCCGCCTACGCCGCCTCCATCTCGCCCCTCGGCGAGACGAGCGACGTCACGAGGCTGCGGCTGCGATTGATCGCCGAGAACCCGGCCGTGTACGCGTGGGGGCATGACCTCAGGGAGCGCATGGCCGCCCACCTCGCCGCGCACATCGCGGAGACGATCGGGATGCCGCCGGACTCGGTGCGAGTGCGCGCGCTCGTCGCCGCGATCAGCGGAGCCTCGTATGCCGCGCTCGCCTGGTGGGCGCAGCACGACGACCCCCGGCCGCCAGTCGAGGTGCTCGACGAGGCGCTCGAAGCGCTCGCAGCCGCGTTCGAATAGGGGCCCGATTGAACGGTTCGAACTTCCCGTGAGAAGCACCTGCGGGAGGTGTCGACGACATTGTGCGACTACCGACTTGGTCGGCTGCGTCACTTTTATGTAGATCGCAGCTCTCTTACGAGTACAGGTGGATTTGCGCGCAAAGTGCTGCCCTTGGTATGGGATTCAGCACAATTCGTTCCTCGCCGACGAGGTGAACCGTCCCAGGTTCTCTGCCGCTTCTATGCGGGGAGCGGCTC
>JBEBTD010000193.1:0-4130 GCA_040393965.1 Leucobacter soli
GCTAGTGGGCGGTTCGCGCCGCCCGATAGACCTCCGCGTAGGCCGCGAGCCGCGCCTCCTCCGAGAAGCGCTCACGGGCAGCAGCGGCCGTGGCGATGCGCCGGGCCTCGTCGTCGTCCCTCAGCAGGTCGATCAGCGCATCGGCGAGCGGTGCGGCCGAGCGCTCGGCGATCCTCGTCGCCTCGAAGTCCGAGAGCATGCTCACATGCCCGCCCGTGCCCGAGGCCACGACGGGCAGGCCGCAGGCGAGCGCCTCGGCGAAGGCCACCCCGAAGGTCTCCCCGGCGGTGGGCAGCAGGAAGGCGTTCGCGGCGAGCAGCTCGGCCTCAAGTTCGGACCGTTCGAGCTGCCCTCGCAGCAGGATCCGCTCGCCGAGGCCGAGGGCCGCCGCGCGCTGCTCGAGCTCGGCGCGCTGCGGGCCGCTGCCTATCCAGCGCAGCTCGACGTCGTGGCCCCGGCTCACGAGTTCCGCGACCGTCTCGGCCGCGATGAGCGGGCCCTTGTGGGGGGCGATGCCGCCGACCGAGACGATGCGCAGCGGCCGGCCCGGTTCGGCGGGGCGGGAAACGGCCCCCTCGGGCGGCAACGGCACGGCATTGCCGATGACACGAGGATCGCGCCTCGTCCACGGTCGGATCGAGGCGGCGAGCGCGGCGCTCACCGCGACGACCTCGTCTGGTCGGCGCAGGCGCCGGTGCAAGGCGCGCTTGATCGGCGCCTTCGCCCCGGTGACGGGCTTCGCGAGACCGGACCAGTGCTCGGTGTGCACCCAGGGCTGCTCGACGCGCATGCCGGTGAGCGGCAGCAGCGCGGGAAACGCCATGGTGTGCAGCAGCTCGGCATCCCGCAGACCGGCGGCCAGGGCGTTCCTCGCCCCTCGCCAGCTTCGCGGCGCCGAGGCGGAGAAGGGTACGCGCTCGACCGGGATGCCCTCCGCCTCGCCGCGTTCGGAGGCGTCGTACCAGTCGGGGCGGATCAGATGCAGCACCCGCACCTCGTGGTCGCGGGCGAGCAGCTGGGCGTCGCGCAGGTTGAAGACGCCCGCCCCGGTGTGCGCCGCGGAGGGGAACCAGGGGGTGGCGATGAGGACTCGCATCCCTCCATCGTAGGAGCTGCCGCAGGATCGCGCCCGATCGCCGAGCTCCGCCGATACGGAGAAGCGCTGCGCCCGGGTCCAGCCGGCTACGCGCCGAGGGTCGCGGCGGCCTGGCGCGCCCGCGCCTCCCAGCTGTGCTCGCCCCGTACCGACTCGACGCGGGCGGTGCGGGCGGCGAGCTCCTGCGGCTCCTCGATCAGCGCCGCGAGCAGGTCGATGAGCTGGCCCGAGCCGTAATCGACGACCCAGCCCACGCCCTGCTCGCGCACGAAGCGCGCCGAGTAGGTTCCATCGGAGGCGATGACGGGCTTGCCGTGACCGATGTACTCGACGAGCTTCATCGGCACCGCGAAGCCCCAGTAGACGATCGGCTCGACGGCGAGCAGGCAGGCGTCGGCCTCTGCGTAGAGCGCGGCGAGCTCGTCGCCGCTGCGGTGCACGACGTGCACACGATCGCCCATGACGGGCTCGTACTCTGCCCGGTGCCGCTCCCACTCCCCCGGGCGCGTGCAGATGGTGAGCTCGACGCCGGGAGCCGCGGCGATCTCGCGCACGCTCTCGAGCAGCCGATAGTTGCTGCCGAGCCCGCCGACGTAGAGCAGCCGCAGCGGGGCGGCGGCGCGATCCTCGTCGCTCCCCGCGTCAGCGGGCGCGGGCGCGACGTCGCCGCCCGGGGGCAGCTCGGCGAAGCGCTCGGCCGGGATGATCGGCACCCGCTCGGCCATCTCGAGCGAGGGGAGGAAGACGGTGATGCCGGCCCGTCGATATTGGCGCAGCTCCCAGCGGTAGAGCGCGCGCATGACGGCCGACAGCGGCCACCGCACCGATTCCGCGTAGATGGGGAACCGCCAGTAGATGTCGCGGTAGAAGAGCCCGACGCGGATGCCGCGCCGCTCGCACCAACGGAAGAACGAGGCGTCGAGCAGCGGATGCCGGGGCAGGTGGTCGCGGTCGGTCATGAACGCGGGCATCGTCGACGACTCGGCGTAGACGAAGTCGAAGCGCTCACCGCCCTCGATGCGGCGCTTCGCCTCTGCGATCAGCCGTCGGCGCTCCCTCGAGTCGCCGGTGATCTCGAGAACCTCGTAGCCAGCGCTCTCGAAGGCGCGGCGCATGCGCACGGGTCGGATGCCGCTCGCCGAGGTCGCGCCGGGGTCGAGCGGGTAGGGCGCATGGAAGATCATGCGCCGCGCGGGGGCCTCGTTCGTCATCGTCCGCTCAGCCCGCGTTCGAGCCGAGCCGGCCGACGATCTCGGCGACCGCGGCCTGCGCGGCGCGACCGTCGCCATATGGCGCGGCGTCGGTGGGCTCCGGGGCGGGGCGGGTGAGCGCCGCGGTGATCTCCGCCGCGGTGTTCGCGAGCACGTTCCAGCCGAGCTCGACGGTCTCGACCCACTCCGTCTCGCGGCGCACCGTCGTGCACGGGATGCGCAGCAGGAACGCCTCCTTCTGCAGCCCGCCTGAGTCGGTGACGACGCCGGCGCTCGCGAGCGCTGCCGCGATGAGCTGCGGGTAGGCGAGCGGCTCACGAGCCGTCAGCGCGCCCTGCTCGAGCGGAATGCCGTGGGCCTCGGCCTTGGCCCGCACGCGCGGATGGGCGAGCAGCACGACCGGCTTGTCGGCCTGCGAGAGGGCGTCGACGACCTCGCGCAGCCGCCCGGGGTCGTCGGTGTTCTCCGCCCGGTGGATGGTGGCCGCATAGTAGCCGCCCGACTCGAACTCTCCGTCGAACGGGTTCGCCCCGCCCGTCTCGAGCACGCGGTCGCGCACCTGGTAGAGCACGTCGGTCATCACGTCGCCGACGAGCACGGATCGCTCGGCGAGGCCCTCGCTCGCGAGATGCCGCATCGCGACCTCGGTCGGGGCGAGGCACAGATCGGCGGCGTGGTCGGTGAGCACGCGGTTGTGCTCCTCGGGCATCGCCCGGTTGAAGGAGCGCAGCCCCGCCTCGAGGTGGGCCACCGGGAAGTGCAGCTTGACTGCGCTGACCGCCGCGGCGAGGGTCGAGTTGGTGTCGCCGTAGACGAGCACGCAGTCGGGCCGGAAGCGTTCGAGCACCTCGTCCATCTGGGCGAGGATCGCGCCCGTCTGCACGCCGTGCGTTCCCGAGCCGACGCCGAGGTGGGCATCGGGAGCCGGGATGCCGAGATCGCGGAAGAAGACGTCGGAGAGCATCGGATCGTAGTGCTGTCCGGTGTGCACGATCACATGCTCGTGGCCGAGCTCGGTGATCGAGTGCGCGATCGGGGCGAGCTTGACGAACTGAGGCCGGGCACCCACCACGCTCATGATTTTCACACTGGAAGTATATAAGCGCGGCCTCGTACGGCTTGCCGCGCGCCGCCCCTCAGCGGCTGCCGAGGCGCAGCAGCAGGGCGCCCGCGAGGTGGAAGCGCAGCGGGGCCTGGGGGTGCAGCGCGTAGCCCGGGCGGCGCGGCAGCAGCGCGGCGGGGCTGCGGAGCCGGGTGCGCGCCTCGAGCAGCGCTCCGAGACGGGCGGTGTCGGTGTCGGCGGCGAGGATCGCCCGGAACAGGCGCTCGTCGACGCGGGCGAGCAGGCGAGGGGCTCGGGGCTCCCACTCGAGCACGCGCCGGGCGACGCGGGCGAGCTGTTCCGCGGTCTGCGAGTCCCAGTCCTCGAGCCGGTTGCGCACGGCATCGAAGAGCTGCATGCGGATCAGCTTGACCGCGAGCGAGAGCCTGGCGGCGGGATCGCGCGACCAGGAGGCTCCCGGGTCGAGCAGCGCCTCGAGCACGCGGAACTCGGTGTCGACGCTTCGGGCGCCGCGCGTGACCCGGTCGTTCTGGTCGGCGTGCACCCGGTAGCCGGGGGCTCGCACCGGGAAGACGATGCGGGAGCCGGGCGCGAACCACAGCTCGGCCGAGAACGGCTGATCTTCCCCCGTCTCGACCCCCTCCGCGAAACGCAGTCCGCCGAAGCGGTCGCGGCCGATGAGGCCGAGCGCGGCGGCGCGGTAGGCGAGGCGGTCGCGCGCACCGTCGAGTTCGGTGGGGCGCCTCGAGGATCGCCCGTT
>JBEBTD010000194.1:0-4121 GCA_040393965.1 Leucobacter soli
CCGGCATCGCCCTGAGGAGCCCGAATCATGACGCACATCTCACTCATCGCACTCGGAGGCGAGCTGCAGCCCGAGACCGAGGCCTCGCCGACCGGTCTCGCCCGTCGGCTCGTCAAGCAGGACGGTGCCTTCAAGCAGCTTGCGATCAGGCTGAGCGCCGGCGGCAGCCTGCCCGATCATGAGAACCCCGGCGAGGCCACCCTGTTGGTGCTCGACGGCATCGTTCGGTTTGTCGAGGTCGGGAGCGGCACCGTGTACGAGCTGCGCACGGGTGATCTGTTCACCGTGCCGAATGCACGGCACCGCGTCGAGGCCGTCGAGGAGTCGCTGCTGCTGCTCAGTTTCGTCGTCGGCTGACCCAGGGGTCGGCCTGCAGCACCTCGAGACGAGTGGCAGACTTGACCCGTGGATCGCTCGCTCTTCCGCTCACCCGCCCTCGAGGTCGCCCCGCGTCTGCTGGGCGCACTGCTCACGGTGCAGGACGAGGATCGCGGCGGCCCGGACGGCCGGGTCACCGTGCGCATCACCGAGGTCGAGGCCTATCACGGCGTCGGCACGCCGGGGCCCTATGACGCGGGCTCCCACTCGCGCGATCGCCGCACCGAGCGCAATGCGTCGATGTTCGGTCCGCCCGGGCACGCCTACGTCTATTTCAGCTACGGCATGCACTTCGCGCTCAACATGGTCTGCTCGCCGGAGGGCGCCGCGTCGGGCGTGCTGATCCGTGCGGGCGAAGTGGTCGAAGGCATCGAGCTCGCCCGAGCCCGCCGGGAGGCGGGCCGATCCTCGCGGCCGATCCCCGATCACGGTCTGGCCCGCGGCCCCGGGAATCTCGCCGCAGCGCTCGGAGTCACGAGGCCAGCGCACGACGGGAGGGATCTGTTCGCGGCGCCCTTTCAGCTCGCCGCAGGAGTCGAGGCTCCGGCCCGCATCGCGACGGGCCCTCGCGTGGGCGTCAGCGGCGAGGCCGGCGGGATCGCTTTTCCCTGGAGGTTCTGGATGCCCGGCGATCCCACCGTCTCGGCCTATCGCCCTGGCCGCGGCGTGCCCTCGAGCAACGGGCCCGAATCCTGACCTTGAGCAAGTCGGAGATGTGCTTCCATATAGGCATGAGTCGACGACGCCCGCACCGCGCATTCACGGCCGCGCTGCTGCTGGGGCTCGCCCTCCCCGTTGCGCTCACCGCTTGCACGTCGGTGCAGGAGGGGCGGGCGGGCGATGCCGAGACCCGGGCCTCCGAACCGCCGCGCGCCGCCGAGCTCCCCTCCGAGGCAGCGGTCGAGTCCGCGGTCGCGGACGCGCTCCAGGGCACCGGCGTGCCGGGAGCCGCCGTGCTCGTCGCGAACGAGGCGGGCGACGAGCGGCTCGTCGTGCAGGGCGAGTCGAGGGAGGGTGCGCGCGCCGAGGCCGAGGACGTCTTCGCCTACCGCAGTGTCACCAAGTCCTTCGTCGGCACGGTCGTGCTGCAGCTGGTCGACGAGGGTCGCGTGAGCCTCGACGACCCCGTCTCGGACTATGTGAGCGGCGTACCCGACGGCGAGTTGATCACGATCGGACAGCTCGGGACGATGCGCTCAGGACTGCCCAACTACTCCGCGGCACCGGGGTTCGGGGAGCTGCTGGTCGAGGATCCCGCGCGCGAGCCCGATGTTTCGGAGCTGCTCGCGGCGGCCTTCGCAGCGCCGCAGGTCTTTCCCCCTGGAACCGCCTACGAGTACTCGAACACGAACACCCTGCTGCTCGGCGAGGTGATCGAGGCGGTGACCGGCGACCCGTGGATGACCGCCGTGCAGCAGCGGATCGTCGTGCCCCTCGGGCTGGAGTCGGTCTCGTACGGATTCCCGATGTCGGACACCGACGCCGCCGGTCACCGCCTCGAGCGAGGCGCCGCCGTCGAGGAGCTCCCGGTCGTGGCGCCGGGGTGGTTCGGAGCAGCCGGCGGTCTCGTCGGCGACGTGCGGGATCTCGCGGTCTGGGGTCGCGCGCTCGGCTCGGGCGAGCTGCTCGAACCCGAGACGCAGGAGCTGCGCCTCTCGCTGCTGGGCCCCGTGGACGACGATCCGGCGAGCCCCGTCTACGACCGCTACGGCTTCGCGATCGGCGAAGCCGGCGGCTGGATCGGCCACACCGGCTCCGGACTCGGCTTCCAGTCGCTCGCCATGCACGATCCGGAGAGCGGGCGCACGGTCGCGATCCTCATGAACGGCACAGGCGAAGACCCCGACCTTCCGATCGGGGTCTTCGACTCGCTGCTCGAGCTGCTCGAGACCGGTTGAGCGGGGTCAGCCGAACCAGAGCGCGAGCTCGCGCTCCGCAGAAAGGGTGGAGTCGCTGCCGTGCACGAGGTTCTGCTGCACGGCGAGGCCCCAGTCTCGACCGAGATCGCCGCGGATCGTGCCGGGCAGCGCCGCGGTGGGGTCGGTCGCGCCTGCGAGCGAGCGGAAGCCTTCGATGACCCGGTTGCCCGAGGCGCGCACGGCGACCACGGGGCCCGACATCATGAACTCGACGAGCGGTTCGAAGAAGGGCTTGCCCTGGTGCTCCTCGTAGTGTGCCTCGAGCAGCTCCCGCGTGGGAACCGTCATGCGGAGGTCGGCGATCGTGTAGCCCTTCGCCTCGATGCGGCGCAGGATCTCACCGGTGAGGCCCCTCGCGACTCCGTCGGGCTTGACGAGGATCAGGGTCTCTTCTGCGTGCATGCGTGGGCTCCTTCGAAGGTCGAACGTTGATGGCTCAAGTCTAGTGATCGTGCTGGGCGAGGTACGCCGCGCGGTCGCGGTCGATCTGGGCGCCCTTGATCATGCAGAACACCCAGAGCCCGGTGAACAGCAGCCCCACCACGAGCGCCATGGGCAGGATGAAGGCGGTGGACAGCATGAGCGCGTGCACGAGCCAGCCGAGCCAGATGCCGGTGCGGCCGAACCTCATCAGCGAGAGGGCGAGGATGCAGGCGAGGGCAAGGCCGCCCGCGATCCACAGCCCCAGCTCGCGGGGCTCGAGCAGACCGAGCCCGAAGATCGCGAGCCCGATGAGCACCACCACGATCAGCTCGAAGCCGAGAGTGATCGACGCGAGGGCGCGCTGGGTTCTCGCCTCGATCTCGCCCCGGCCGGCACCTGCGACGCGCATCGCGGCATTGTGGGCGACGGTCTCCGACGGCGAGAGCCGGAGCTCAGGCTCGTCGGCTTCGCGGCGGGCATCGTTCATGCGATCCCCCAGCCCTCGTCGCGGGCGTGGAGGATGGCCTCGCCGGCGAGCAGCACCGAGCCCGCGACGAGCACGGCGCGGCCTTCGGCCTGCTCCGCCCAGGAGCGTGCGGCATCGAGCGCCTCGGCCAGCGACCCGGCGACCTCCGTGATGCCGTCGCGCTCGATGGAGGCGGCGAGCTCCGAGAGCTGGGCCTCGACGAGGCTGCGGGGCGAAGCGACCGGGGCGAGGAAGATCGTGTCGGCGATCGGGGCGAGCGCGGCGAGCACTCCCCCGGCATCCTTGTCGGAGAGGGCGCCCGCGACAAGGGCGAGCTCGCCGAAGGCGAACGACTCGGTGACGGCTCGTGCGAGCGCCTCAGCCCCGTGGGGGTTGTGCGCGGCGTCGACGTAGACGACTGGGTCGTTGCCGATCAGCTGCAGGCGCCCCGGCGAGGTGAGCTGGGCGAGGCCCTCGTCGAGCACTTCTTCGGGGATCGGGCGCTCGGCGCCGAAGAACGCTTCGACCGCGGCGACGGCGAGGGAGACGTTCTGCGCCTGGTGCCCGCCGTAGAGGGGCACGAAGGCCGGATCGTAGTCGTGGCCGTGAAGGCCGCGCAGCTCGAGCTGGCGCCCGCCCACGGCGAGGCGATCCTCGAGCAGCGCGAAGTCCCGGCCCGAGACGAAGAGCCGGGCGTCCTCCCGCTCGGCGGCCTCGGCGATCTCCGCGATCGCCTCGTGCGACTGCTGGGCGCTGACCACCGTGCTCGACGGCTTGATGATGCCCGCCTTGGTTCGCGCGATCGTCGCGATGTCCGCGCCGAGGATCGCCGTGTGATCGAGATCGATCGGCGTGAACACGGCGACCTGAGCGTCGGCGATGTTCGTCGCGTCCCACTCGCCGCCCATGCCGACCTCGATGACCGCCGCATCGAC
>JBEBTD010000195.1:0-3957 GCA_040393965.1 Leucobacter soli
TGCGCCCACTCGAGGCGCTCGGCGGCGCGCTCCCAGAACGCGATGGGGTCGGCGTTCGCGGTCTCGTAGATCGACGCGTCGACGTTGGCCTGGGCGGCGAACTCGGCGTGCGGCGGGAACGACCGGGTCTCTGCGAGCCGTGCCTCCGCGGTGCTTGCTTCTGCCGGGCCGGCGGCGGTGCTCACATCCATCTCTTCAGCACGGCCTTCTCGAAGAGCACGAGGATCGCGTTGGTGATGGTGCCGAGCAGGGCCAGCAGCACGATGGCGAGCAGGATCCGGTCGACGCGGCCGCTGGTCTGCGAATCGCTGAGCATCCAGCCGAGGCCCATCGACGCGGCGATCAGCTCGGCGGCGACGAGGAACAGCCAGGCCTGGGCGAGCGCGAGGCGAAGGCCCGATACGACGGACGGCACGACGGCCGGCAGCTGCACCGTGCGGAACAGCGACCAGCCGCGCAGGCCGAAGGTGCGGCCGGCCTCGACGAGTTGCGGGTTCACGTGGCGCAACGCGTCGGCGACCGTCGTGTAGACGGGGAAGAACGCGCCGATCGCGATGAGCGTCACCTTCGACTCCTCGCCGACCTGCATCCAGAGGATCAGCAGCGGCACCCACGCGAGCGAGGGCACGGCGCGCAGCGCGACCAGGGTGGGGGCGAACAGCACCGCGCCCACCCGTGAGAGGCCCACGATCGCCGCGAAGGCGAGCGCGATCACCGCACCGATCGCGAAACCGCTGAAGACGCGCTGCACCGAGATCGCGATGTGCAGCCAGAGCTCGCCGCGCTGCACGAGCTCGACACCTGCCTCGACCACCGTCCACGGGCCGGGCAGGCGGTAGGGCGGCACCAGGCCGCTCGCCGTGACGAACTGCCACACGGCGACGATCATGACGGGCACGATGAAGCCGCCGGCGATGCGCACCCATGTACGCGACCACAGGGGCGGGCGCTGCTGCGCCGCCCCTGCGATCGTGGTCGTGCCTGAGGTCATTCGGTCGCCTTCAGCGCGAACTCGTCGAAGATGATGCTGTCGATGGCCTTGTCGATGGCCGCCTGACCGCCCTGCACGTCGCCCGACTCGGCGATGATCGGCGAGATGGCCTTGAGCACCTGCAGCTGCGCGTCGCCGGGCACGCCCGAGACGTCGAGGTTCGAGCGCTCGGCGATCACGGTCTTCGCGACCTCGAGGTCGATCGAAGCGGCGTCCGCGAGCAGCTGAGCAGTCTCATCGGGGTGCTCGAGCGCCCAGGCGCGGGCCTCTTCGTAGGCGTCGACGACGACCTGCGCCACATCGGCGTGCTCGGTGATGAACTCCTCGGTCGCGTTGAGGAAGCCGTAGGTGTTGAAGTCGACGTTGCGGTAGATGAGCTTCGCACCCGACTCGACCTCGGCGGCCGCCATGATCGGGTCGAGGCCGCTCCACGCCTGCACCGAGCCGCCCTCGAGCAGGGCGCGGCCGTCGGCGTGCTGCACATTCTGCACCTCGACGTCGCTCACGCTGAGTCCGGCGGTCTCGAGCGCCTGCAGCAGGAAGAAGTAGGGGTCGGTGCCCTTGGTGGCGGCGACCGACTTGCCCTTGAGCTGTGCCACGTCGGTGATGTCGCTGTCGGCGGCGACGACGATGGCCGACCACTCGGGCTGCGAGTAGATGTCGATGACCTTGATGGGGGAGCCGTTGGCGCGGGCGAACAGCGCGGCCGAGCCGGCGGTCGAGCCCACATCGACCGACCCCGAGCGCAGCAGCTCATTGGCCTTGTTGCTGCCCGCCGACTGGATCCACTCCACCTCGACCGAGTCGCCGAGCGCGCTCTCGATCAGGCCCTGATCCTTGACGACCAGGCTGAGCGGGTTGTAGGTCGCCCAGTCGATCGACAGGGTGCTCGTCGACCATTCGCTGCCCGCGGTGGCGGCCGGCGTATCGCCGCTGCCGGTGTTCTCGCCCTGCACACAGCCAGTGAGGGCGAGCGCCATGGCTGCGGCGGCCGCGGTCGTGACGGTGAATCGTTGGGTGAGGGTGCTCATGCGGTCTCCTTGGTGGTGAGCTTGTGCACGCCCAGCCCTTCGAGCAGGCTGGTGCGCAGATCGGTGAAGGTGCGTGCGCCGCGATCGCGGGGGCGCGCGCCGGGTACGGTGACGAAGCGGCCGATGGAGCCGTTCGCGCGGGGCGGCTCGTGCGTGTCCTCGGCGGCGGGTTCGTGCGCGGGCGCCGAGCCCAGCGCGCCGAGGCCCGACGAGGATCCGAGCGCCACGATCTTCGCCCGCGGGCGCTCGGGCTCGGTCTGCGCGGATTGCAGATTGCGCAGCATGAGCACATGGTCGGCGAGGTAGAGCGCCTCCTCGACGTCGTGCGTGACGAGCACGACCGTGGTCGGCTGCGAGCGGTGGATGTCGAGCAGCAGGTCGTGCATCTTCAGCCGGGTGAGGGCGTCGAGCGCGCCGAAGGGCTCGTCGAGCAGCAGCACGCGGGGGCTGCGGGCGAGCGCGCGGGCGAGCGAGGCGCGCTGGGCCATGCCGCCCGAGACCTCGCGGGGGCGCTGGTCGGCGGCGTGGGCGAGGCCCACGAGTTCGAGCAGCTCGGAGACGCGCTCCCTGGCCGCCCTGCCGCGGGTGCCGCGGGGGAGGCCCAGGGCGACGTTCTGGGCGATCGTGCGCCACGGCAGCAGGCGAGGCTCCTGGAACGCGATCGCGGTGGAGTCGTCGTGCGCCCGCACCTCTTCGTCGTCGAGCGTGATGGAACCCGCAGTGGGGGAGTCGAGCCCGCCGATCAGGCGCAGCAGCGTCGACTTGCCGCAGCCCGAGGGGCCCACGATCGCGATGATCTCGCCCGCGGTCACGTCGAGGGTGACATGCTGCAGCACCGTGCGGGGGCCCTCCTTCGTGGGGAAGGTGCGCTCGACATCGGTGAGGCGCACCCGGCCCGCGGGCGCGGGCGAGCGCGTGTCGACGGTTTCGGGCATAGCCTCCAGCATGCACAGGGGCCGGGCGATCAGAAAATGCGGCGGTAACATTCCGACGCATTCCGGCGGTACGGCCTGATCGCAAGATTGCTAGCATGAGCGCATGCCGACCGGAATCCTGGTGGAGATCATCCATGCGATCGTCGTGATCTTCGAAATGCTCGGGGTCATCGCGATGGTCGTCGGGTTCGCCATGGCCGCGTTCTTCTCCGTCCGCACGCTCGCCCGGGGGCGGGGCGGCAGCGCGGCGTTCCAGGTGCTCCGCACGATGATCGGCTCCTCCATCCTGCTCGGCCTCGAGATCCTCGTCGCCGCCGACCTCATCCGCACCATCATGGCCCCCTCGCTCGAGGAGGCGGCGATCCTCGCCCTCATCGTGCTCATACGAACCGTGCTGAGCATCTCCATCCAGATCGAGATCGAAGGCGTGCTGCCCTGGAAACGGGCACTGCTCACGAGCGGCGGGCAGCTGCTCGCCGGCGCGGTCGCGCGGGAAGCCGCTCCGGAACGCCCCTGAACCGGGCTGGCATACTTCAACCATGAACACTCTCTCCCCGCGAACCGCGACCGCCGTCGGAGTGCTGCTCATCGTGGCGCCCCTCATCGGGATGACGCTCAAGCTCTTCTCCTTCGGCTGGATGATGCTCTTCGTCATCTTCGGGCCGATCTTCGTCATGCTCGCCGGCTACATCGTGCAGATCGTCATCGCCGTGCAGGACTTCCTTTCGAAGCGTGAGCTCTTCGGCGTCGGTGCCCGCCGCGCCTCCATCGCCGCCCTCACCACCTCGGCCGGCATCGTGCTGCTCGGACTCACCATGCCCGACGGAGGCGACGTCGGATACGGCTCGACGCTGCAGGTGTGGCTCGGCTCGTACGGCCCGAACGCGGACGCCGTGCACGCCTCCACCGACGCCCTCACCAACGCGGTCGCTCTGATCGCCGGCATCGCCTGGGTCGGCGGCTTCCTCTGGCTCTTCGCCGAGTGGATCTTCGCGCTCGG
>JBEBTD010000196.1:0-3930 GCA_040393965.1 Leucobacter soli
CCGCTCGGCTTCGCACCGCTCGGCAGCAGCCCGAGGGTGGCGAGGCCGGTGAGACTCTTGCCGCAGCCCGTCTCGCCGACGACGCCCAGGATCTCGCCCTGGCGGATCTCGAGGGAGACCCCGCGCAGGGGCCGGTTCGTGACCTCGCCGCGCTCCCTGAACTCGACGTTCAGGTCTTCGATGGTGAGCAGCTGGTTCATCGCTTCACCTGCCTCGGGTCGAGCAGGTCGCGCAGAGAGTCGCCGAGCAGGTTGAAGCCGAGCACGGTGATGAAGATCGCGAGGCCGGGGAAGGTCGACACCCACCAGTAGGTGAAGATCGATCCGCGCCCCTCGGAGACCATCAGACCCCAGTCGGGCTCGGGCGGTTGGGCGCCGAGGCCGATGAAGGCGAGCGAGCCGGCGGCGAGCACGACGGTGCCGACGTCGACCGTGGCCTGCACGAGCACGGGGGTGAGGGCGTTGCGCAGGATGTGGCGCGGGATGATGCGCCAGACCGGCACGCCGCTCGAGCGGGCGGCCTCGACGTAGGGTCGCTCCCGCAGCGTGCGGGTCTCGGCGCGGATGAGTCTCGCGTACCAGGGCCACCACGAGATCGCGAGCGCGATGCCTGCGTTCATGAGGCTCGGGCCGAGCACGGCGACCATGACCATGGCGAGCAGCAGCGGCGGGAAGGCCTGGAAGACCTCGGTGACGCGCATGAGCAGGTTGTCGATCCAGCCGCCGCGGTAGCCGGCGATAGCACCAAGGGGGATGCCGATGAGCGCGGCGAGGGCGACGACGCCGAGAGCGACCGAGAGCGCGGGCCGGGCACCCATGATGATGCGGCTGAGTACGTCGCGGCCGACCTGGTCGGTGCCGAGCCAGTTCGCGGCGCTCGGCGCGAGGTTGCGCTGACCGACGCTGGTGACGCCCATGCCCTGCTCGGGGTACGGCGCGATCCACTGGCCGAACACGGCGAGGATCAGCATCAGCAGGATCAGCAGGGCGCCGACCATGGCGAGGCGATCCTTGCCGAACACCCGCTTGGTGCGCGCGAGGAGGCCCTGCTCCATGGGCGCGAAGTCGGGGAGCTTGGTCGAGGTGGTCAGCGGGACGCTCATGCCGCGCCCTCCTCTCCGAGCCGTACGCGGGGGTCGATCCTCGCCTGGGCGATGTCGACGATCAGGTTGGCGAGCAGGTAGCCGCCCGCCCCCAGCAGCGTGATGGCGATGATGACGGGATAGTCGACCTGGGTCATCGCGGTGACCGCGAAGTGGCCGATGCCGGGCCAGTTGAACACGACCTCGACGAAGAAGGTGCCGGTGAGGGCGTAGGCCGCCGAGAGGCCGGTCACCGTGAGGGTCGGCGAGATCGCGTTCTTGAGCGCGAGCCGCCAGCGGATCATGCGCTCGCGCAGGCCGTAGGCGCGGGCGGTGAAGATGAAGTCCTGACTCTGCACCTCGAGCATCGAGGCGCGGGTCATGCGGGCGATGAGGCCCATCGGATAGGCCGCGAGCGTGAGCATCGGCAGGATGAGGTGCGCGAGGCCGTCGGAGAAGGCGACCCAGTTGCCGGTGAGGAGGCTGTCGAGCATCGGGAAGCCCGTGACCGGCGTGATCGGGCTGATGAAGGCGAGATCCCGGCTGAACTGACCGGTCGCGGGCAGTAGGCCGAGCTGGTTCACGAAGAAGATCTGCAGCAGCAGGCCGAGCCAGAAGGCCGGCATCGAGATGCCGCCGATCGCGAAGAAGCGCACGATGCCGTCGGCGACGCCGCCGGGGCGGCGGGTGGCGATGACGCCGAGGATCACCCCGACGACGAGCGCGAAGACGATCGCGGTGAGCAGCAGTTCGAGGGTGGCGGGCAGCCTCGTCGCGAACTCGAAGAGCACGGGGCGCCGGGTGACGAGGGAGTTGCCCCAGTCGCCCGTGACGAGGCCGAAGAGGTGCGAGAAGTACTGCTCGATGAGCGGCCGGTCGAAGCCGAGCCGCTCCCGGATCCGGTCGAGCTCCTCGGGCGGGGCCTTCGGACCCGCGAAGACGCTCGCCGGATCCGAGGGGATGACTCGCGTGAGCAGGAACACCACGATCGTGAGTACGAACAACACGAGCAGGGCGCTGCCGAGCCGCGAGGCGATGAATCGCCACATGACGGGTTCTCCTCGATGAGAACAGGGCGCGGGAGCCGGCGCCTGTCCGGCTCCCGCGCGTCTGCTCGGTTGGTTACGCCTTCGGCTTGATGGAAGCGAAGAACGTGGTGAACGGGTAGTTCTCGTTGAAGGGCTCGAGCTCGAGCCCCGGGGGAATGATCTGCACGGCCTGCTGGTCGTAGAGGAAGAAGCCGGGGGCCTCGTCCACGAGCAGGGTCTGCGCCTCGGTGTACTTCTGCTGAGCCGCGTCGCGATCGCTGCCGCTGAGGGTGGCCGCCTCGGAGAGCAGCGCGTCGTACTGGGCGTTGCTCCAGTAGCTCAGGTTGAAGAAGGGCTTCTCACCGCCGGTGCCGAACAGCTCGGGCAGGTTGTCGACGCCCGCGTCGCTGTAGGTCGGCCAGTAGAGCACCACGAAGAGATCCTGCGCTTCGGCCGGGTTCTCGCGGGCGGCGGCCCATTGGTCGGCCCAGAGCATGCCGCGCACGGTCAGGTCGACGCCGATCTGGGCGAACGAGTCCTTGATGAGCGGGGCGAAGCGGGTCGAGTTGGGGTTCTCCGACGAGTAGGTGAGCGTCAGCTCGAGGCCCTCGGCGACGCCGGCCTCCTCGAGCAGCTGCTTCGCCTTGTCGAGGTCGTACTCGTACTGCGGCACCTCGTCGGAGTGCGGGAAGATGCCCTTGGGGGCGGGGCCGCGCGACTGGGTGGCGTAGCCGTAGGCGCCGACCTCGATGATGTCCTCGTACGGGATCGCGTAGCTGAGCGCCTGCCGCACCTTGGGGTCGTCGAGCGGCGCGCGCAGCGTGTTGAAGAACCCGACGAAGTTGTTCGGGGAGTTCGCGGTGCGGATCTCTCCGCCGATCTGCTCGGCGACGGACTCCACGTTCTCGAGGGGCACGTTGGTGGCGAGGTCGACCTCGTTCGAGGTCAGCATCTGCTGAGCGGTGACCGCGTCGGGGGTGATCTGCACGGAGACGGTGTCGTAGTAGGGCTGGTTGTCGGCGTTCCAGTAGCCCTCGGCCGCCTTCAGCACGACCTCGGCGCCGGGGCGGTACGAGTCGATCGTGTAGGGGCCCGAGCCTGCGTCGATGCCGTCCTCGAAGTACGACTCGTCGTCCTTCGAAGCCTCGAGCGCAGAGGGCTCGACGATCCACGCGCCGTAGGTGGCGGCCGCGATCAGGTCGACGGGAGCCGCGTATCCGAGGTTCAGCACGACGGTGTGCTCGTCGGGGGTGTCGATCGATTCGAGCGGCGCCCAGATGAACGAGGCGCCCGCGTACTCCTTGGCTGCCTCGAGGCTCGCCTTGACGGCTGCGGAGTCGACCGGCTCGCCGCTGTGGAAGACGGCGCCGTCCTGCAGGGTGAACGTCCAGCTGAGGCCGTCCTCGCTGACCTCCCACTCCTTCGCGAGGCCCGGCGTGAACTCCTCGGCGGAGCCCTCGGGGTTGCGCTTGAGCAGGGTCTCGTAGACGTTGCCCATGTAGAAGGCCTCCGTCGAGAACGAGCGCACCGGATCCCAGGTGGTGACGGCAGCCGAGGAGGCGACGGAGAGCACCTTGGGGCCGTCGTCGGGCGCGGGCGAGTTCCCGCCGCCGCCGGCGACGCAGGCGCTCAGCACGAGCGAGCCCGCGACGGCGAGGGCGATGAGCGCTGCGGATCGTCTGCGCAGCGTGGGCGTTGTGGCTTTCATGGAATCCTCCCGAGTAGGCTCCGTCAACTCCGACGGGTTATGCACAGCCTAGAGAGCGGGAGACATGCATTTCAAATATCAATGTCCTATTGAATAGATGCCTCAGAGGCATC
>JBEBTD010000197.1:0-3925 GCA_040393965.1 Leucobacter soli
CCGCCTCGGTGCTGCACTACGGCCAGGAGATCTTCGAGGGCATCAAGGCCTACCGGCACCAGAACGGCGACATCGTGACTTTTCGTCCCGAGGCCAACGCGCGCCGACTGAACGACAGCGCCCGCCGTCTCGCCCTGCCCGAGCTGCCCGAGGAGCTGTTCGTGCGCTCGCTCGAAGAACTCGTGCGCGCCGATGCCGACTGGGTGCCCGCGGGCGCCGACCAGAGCCTCTACCTGCGCCCCTTCATGATCGCCGACGAGAGCTTCCTCGGTGTGCGCGCGGCCGAGAGGGCCCGCTTCATGGTGATCGCGAGCCCCGCGGGCCCCTACTTCACGGGCGGCGTGAAGCCGGTCTCGATCTGGCTCTCGCAGCATCTCGCCCGCGCGGGCCGCGGCGGCACGGGCGCGGCGAAGTGCGGCGGCAACTACGCGGCCTCGCTGCTGCCGACCCGCGTCGCGCAGGAGAACGGCTGCGCGCAGGTGCTGTTCACCGACGCCGCGACCGAGGACCAGATCGACGAGCTCGGCGGAATGAACCTCTTCCTGGTGCGCGCCGACGGCACGCTTCTCACCCCCGAATTGAACGGAAACATCCTCGACGGCATCACCCGTCGCAGCCTGATCGAGCTCGCCAAGGATCGCGGCCTCTCGGTCGAGGAGCGCGCGGTCACGATCGGCGAATGGCGGCAGGGCGCCGCCGACGGCTCGATCGTCGAGGCCTTCGCCTGCGGCACGGCGGCGGTGATCACCCCGATCGTCGCGCTGAAGTCCGAGGAGGGCACGCTCGTCGATTTCGGAGATCGGGCCCCGGGCGAGCTCACGATGTCGCTGCGCGAGCAGCTCACCGGCATCCAGTTCGGCACGGTGGAGGACACCCACGGCTGGGTGCACCGGATCGTCACCGCCTAGGCCCGGCATGAAGATCGCGCGATTCAGCTACGAGGGAGAGATCGGCTTCGGCGTGCTCGACGAAGCCGAGGACGGCTCGGGCGTGGAGCTCGTCGAGCTCATGGGCGACCCGATCGCGGTCGGCTACGAGACGACGGGCCGGCGCATTCCCTTCGGCGAGGTGCGCCTGCTCGCGCCCGTCATCCCGCGCTCGAAGGTGGTCTGCGTCGGGAAGAACTATCTCGACCACGTCGAGGAGATGAAGGATGTGACCGGCATCGGGAGCGCCGAGCCGCCCGCGGAACCGCTCCTGTTCCTGAAACCGAACACGTCGGTCATCGGCCCCGAGGAGCGCATCGTGCGGCCCGCCGTCTCGGAGCGCGTGGAGCACGAGGGCGAACTCGCGGTGGTGATCGGCGCCGTCGCCAAGGAGGTGCCGGTCGAGCGCGCCCTCGAGGTCGTCTTCGGCTTCACCTGCGCGAACGACGTGAGCGCTCGGGATCTGCAGGTCAAGGACGGCCAGTGGGCGCGCGCGAAAGGCTTCGATACGTTCTGCCCCCTCGGCCCCGTGATTGAGACCGATCTCGATCTCGCCGATGCCGGCATCGAGACCCGGGTGAACGGCGAGGTGCGCCAGCGCGCCTCGACGGCGCAGCTGATCCATTCGGTGGCGAGGATCGTCTCCCACGCCTCCGAAGCTTTCACCCTGCTGCCGGGCGACGTGATCCTCACCGGCACGCCCGCCGGCGTGGGCCCGCTCGAGGCCGGTGACACGGTCGAGGTCGAAGTCGAAGGCATCGGGGTGCTTCGCAACGGCGTGATCTGAGCCTAGACTCGGACGCATCCCGTTCGTGAAGGAGCCGCAGGTGTCTCGAGAGTGGCGGGCGCTGCGGCGCGGAGAATCGCCGGAGCAGCGTCGCAGAGAGATCGAGCGCGCCTACGAGCGCTTTCTGCAGAACGATCTCGGCGCCTCGAGTGACGCGGATGCCTCGGTTCGCGAGGTCGTGCTCGACTCCTGGCGCCGCTCGCGCGCGGACGCCGTCGACCCCTTCGGCGAGCCCCGGGCGAGCGCGCTCGATTCCGCCGAGCTGCGCGAGCTGCTGCGCATCCACCCCCTCGCGAGCGCGCTTCCGGTGCTGGAGCGCCTGCTGCTCGGCGAGGCGCGCGATTCGGGCTTCATCGTCGCGGTGGGCGATGCGGCGGGTCGCCTGCTCTGGGTCGATGGGGATCGGCGGCTGCGTAGCCGGGCCGAGGACATCGGCTTCACCGCGGGTACGGACTGGTCGGAAGGCTCAGTGGGTACGAGCGCTCCCGGCAGCGCGATCGCCCTCGACCACTCGATCCAGGTCTTCGGCGCGGAGCACTTCAACCGCTCCGTGCACCAATGGAGCTGCGCGGCCACCCCGGTGCACGATCCGGAGACCGGCGCGATCATCGGCGTCATCGACATCACCGGCGGCGAGACGATCGCCGAGCCGCACGTGCTGCCGCTCGTCGAGGCCACGCGGGCGGCTGTCGAAGCCGAGCTGAAACTCGAGAGCATGCGCCGTCGGGTGGAGCAGGAGCACCGCAGCGCCGTGCGGGGATCGGCGGCGAGGGTGCGCGGCGAGGATCGCCCGCTGCGGCTGCTGGTGCTCGGGCGGGAGCAGGCGCTCCTCGAGACGGGGGCGGGCCCGGTCGAGCTCGGCAGGCGCCATGCCGAGATCCTCGTCGCCCTCGCAGAGCATCCCAACGGGCTCGGCGCCTCCGCGCTCGCCGAGGCGGTGTACGGCGAGGGCGGGAGCAGGCAGACGCTGCGGGCGGAACTCGTGCGACTGCGACGCCTGCTCGCCGCGCACGGGCTGCCCTTCGACCTCGACTCCCGGCCCTACCGGCTCACCGGCCGATTGCTGGTCGACGCCCGGGAGGCGCTCGACGCGCTCGCCCGCGGCGCCCACCGCCTCGCCCTCTCGAGCTACGGCGGCCCGGTGCTGCCGGGCTCCGACGCGCCTGCCGTTGCCCTCCTGCGGAACGAGGTCGACGCCACCCTCCGCGAGGCGCTGCTGCAGGCGGCGAGCCCCGAGCTGCTCTTCGAGTACGCCCAGGGCTGGGCGGAGCACGACGAAGGGGTGTGGGAGACGCTGCTGCAGGTGCTGCCACCGCTCTCGCCGAAGCGGGCGCGGGCGGTGGCGCGCCTCGAGCAGCTTCGCGGCTGAGTCGTCGAGCCTCCCGCGCGACGCGCGGGCATGCAACCCTGACGCAACCCCCGCGGGCCTAGCCTCTGATCACCGCGACGCATCCACGCCGCGGCCAACGACAACGACGTCAGAGGAGAGCAACCATGGCCGTATACGCCGCCCCGGGCCAGCCGGATTCGCTGGTGAGCTTCAAGAGCCGCTACGAGCACTACATCGGAGGCGAATGGGTGCCGCCGGTGAAGGGCCGATACTTCGAGAACGTGACCCCCGTCACGGGCAAGGCCTTCTGCGAGGTCGCGCGCGGCACGGCGGAGGACATCGAGGCGGCGCTCGATGCCGCGCACGCCGCCGCCCCGGCATGGAACGCCTCGACCCCCGCCGAGCGCGCCGTGATCCTGAACCGGATCGCCGACCGCATGGAGCAGAACCTCGAGATGCTCGCCGTCGCCGAGACCTGGGACAACGGCAAGGCGGTTCGCGAGACGCTCAATGCCGACATCCCGCTCGCGATCGACCACTTCCGCTACTTCGCCGGCGCCATCCGGGCCCAGGAGGGCGGCATCTCGCAGATCGACGAGAACCTCGTCGCCTACCACTTCCACGAGCCGCTCGGCGTCGTCGGCCAGATCATCCCCTGGAACTTCCCGATCCTCATGGCGACCTGGAAGCTCGCGCCCGCGCTCGCCGCAGGCAACGCCGTCGTGATCAAACCCGCCGAGCAGACGCCGGCATCGATCCTCGTGCTGTTCGATCTCATCGGCGATCTGCTGCCGCCCGGCGTGGTCAACATCGTCAACGGCTTCGGAGCCGAGGCGGGCAAGCCGCTCGCCTCGAACAAGCGCATCCGCAAGATCGCGTTCA
>JBEBTD010000198.1:0-3888 GCA_040393965.1 Leucobacter soli
TTGGGCGCGCCGCTGATCTCGGCGAGGTAACGAGAGGTCTCGAGCGGCGTTCGCCGGGTGACCCGGTGCACGGTCTCGAGCGCGCGCTCGAAGCCCTCCAGGGTGAGCTGATCCACTGCGTTCGCGGTGCTCTGCATGCTTATCGCTCCTCTTCTCTGCGCGTGAGCCGCGCGGTGAGGCGGGCTCGCTGGCGGGCCTCTCGACTGACTTGGTTCTTGCGGTGAAATTCGGCCACCGGATCCCGGTCGGGATCCCATCGCCGCTCGACGAGCGCATTGACCATCGCGCTGGCGGCAGCGGTGATCGGCACGGCGAACAGTGCGCCGGGGATGCCTGCGAGCATCGCGCCGGCGGAGACCGCGAGCACGACGCCCAGCGGATGCACCCGCACGGCGTTGCCCATCACGAGCGGCTGCAGGATATGACCCTCGATCTGGTTGACGAGGATCACGACGCCGAGCATGATGAGGGCGTTCACGGGGCCGTTGTATACCAGGGCGATGAAAACGGCGAGCGCGCCCGTCGTGATCGCGCCGAGGAACGGGATGAAGGAGCCGAGGAAGACGAGGATCGCGATCGGGATCGGCAATGGCACCCCGAGGATCACCGCGCCGAGCCCGATGCCGACGGCGTCGATGAAGGCGACGAGCACCTGCACCCGCACGTACTGCCCGACGGACACCCACCCGGTCTGGCCGGCCGCATCGGCGGGGGCGTGCGCGCGCTTCGGGAAGAAGCCGAGCACCCAGTACCAGATGCGCTTGCCGTCGATGAGCAGGAAGATGAGCGAGAAGATCGTGAGCAGCGCGCCGGCGGCGACCTGGGTGGCGGTCGTCGTGACGGCGAGCGCCCCGCTCCAGATCTGGCCCTGGTGATCCTCGATCGTCTTCCAGACCTGGTTCACGAAGCCGTCGACCTGTTCGGCGCTGAGGCCGAACGGGGCGGTCTCGATCCAGTGCAGGAAGTCCTGCCAGGCCCGGGTCGAGCGTCGGGCCACGTCGCCGAAGCCTGCCCGCAGCTGGCTGACGATGAGCCACACGAGGGCGGTGACCGCGGCGAGGAATGTCAGCAGGGCGGTGAGCACGCCGAGCGAGCGAGGCCATCCCCGTCGTTCGAAGCCGTGCACGATCGGGTACAGCAGCGCCGACAGCAGCAGTGCGATGACGACCGGCACGATGATGATCGCGACCTTCGAGATGAGCCACACGAGCGCGGCGACCGCGAGACCGATCAGGATGAGGCGCCACGACCATGCGGCGGCGACGCGCACGCCGAGGGGCAGTTCGACGGCGGCGTTCTCCACCGACTCGTTCTCGGGCTCGGAGGTGTGAGCGCTTCCGGCCGCGCGCGTCTGCTCTTCCACGGGAACATCCTAGTATTCCGACGGATAGCATCGAGGCATGCGTTCTTCGCCTCCGAGCATCACGAGCCTCTCCGGCGCGGAGGCCCGACGCATCGCGCTCGCTGCGCAGGGGTTCTCGACTTCGCCCAGGTTGCGGCAGCGGCGGCCGTTCGACCCGGCTCTCGAGCGGCTGCACGTGCTGCAGATCGATTCGGTGAACGTGTTCGCGCGCTCCCACTACCTGCCGATGTTCTCGCGCCACGGAGAGTATGAGCCGCAGCGCCTCGACCGTCTGCTGTGGTCGAGCGGCGAGTACACGGAGTACTGGGCGCACGAGGCTGCGTTCATCAGGGTCGAGGATCGCCCGCTCTTCGGCTGGCGCATGAGCGACTACGAGCGGCGCTACGCAGAGCGGATCGCCGGGCTGGGCGCGGAACTGCAGCGCATCCGGGGGCGACTCGCCGATGCGGGCCCGCAGTTGGTGCGCGAGCTCGAGAGCGAACCGCGCGAACAGCGGGGGCCGTGGTGGGACTGGAGCGACACGAAGCGCGCGGTCGAGCTGCTCTTCGCCACCGGCGAGGTCGTCGCGGCGGGTCGGGAGCGCTTCGAGCGGCGCTATGCGCTCGCGACCGAGACCCTGCCCGCCTCGGCGCTCATCGAGGTGCCGCGTGAGGACGCCCAGCGGGCGCTCGTGGAGCGGGCCGCGCGCTCGCTCGGCGTCGGGACGATCGCCGACCTCGCCGATTACCACCGGCTCAAGACCGTGGAGGCGAGGGCTGCGGTGCAGTCGTTGGTCGAGGAGGGCGTGCTGCTGCCCGTGCGCGTCGTCGGCTGGACGGCGTCGAACGGCTCGCCGCTGCCGGCCTATTTGCACCGGGATGCCCGCGTGCCCTCGCGGCTCGCGCCCGATGCGCTGCTGACCCCCTTCGACCCCGTGACCTGGTTCCGCCCGCGCACGGAGCGCATGTTCGACTTCCACTACCGCATCGAGATCTACACGCCGAAGGAGAAGCGGCAGTACGGCTACTATTGCCTGCCGCTGATGGTCGGCGGCCGGCTCGCGGGCCGCATCGATCTCAAGGCGGATCGGGCGAGCAGGGAGCTGCTCGTGCAGGCCGCTTGGCAGGAGCCCAAGGCCCCTGCCCGCACAACCGAGACCGCCGAGCGTCTGCTCGCGAGCGCGGCCCGCTGGCAGGGCCTCGAGCGGGTTCGGGTCTCGGGCGCGGGCAACCTGGTGCTGCGCCCGCTCTTCGACGCCGCCTGAGGCCCGGGGCTGCGGTGCGCTGCGCGGCGCCTACCATCGCGGGGGCGCATCGCTGCGACCGGCGATTGCGTCTCTATACGGACGATCCGCCCGGAAATCGCCGGTTCTAGCTGCAATCGCCGGTTGAAGGGAGCCGACGAAGCGCGAGCGACCGCGACGAGACTCAGCGCAGCTTGCCGAGCAGGCCGCGCACGATCTTCTCCTTCGCCGCGGTGAACGGCGGCATGATCGTCGGCCCGAGGGTGTCGGGCTGGAGCGGCTTCGACAGCACGGCCTTCTGATGGCTGAACACCTCGAAGGATCGCTCCCCGTGATAGGCGCCCTGCCCGCTCTCGCCGACCCCGCCGAACGGCAGATCCGGCACGGTGAGGTGCAGCACGGGGGCCCCGAACGCGAGCGCGCCCGAGCTCGTCTCTCGCTCCCACCGACGCCGCACGGCGGCATCCTCGCTGAAGACGTAGGCGGCGAGGGGCTTGTCGCGACCCGTCACGAAGCCGAGCGCATCGTCCAGATCGGCGACCTCGACGAGCGGGAGGATCGGCCCGAAGATCTCGTCGCGCATCACGGCGGCGTCGCGTGAGACCCCGGCGAGCACGGTCGGCTCGATGAAGCGCTCTCCCGCGTCGTACCCGCCGCCCGTCACGATCTCTCCGTCGCCGAGGTACGAGACGAGGCGGGAGAACTGGGCATCGTTCACGATGCGGCCGTAATCGGGATTGCGACGCACGCCCGTGCCGTAGAGCTCCTGGATCGCCTCGAGGAGCTTGGGCGCGAGTCGTGCCAGCACCTCACGGCTGCCGAGCACGTAGTCGGGGGCGACGCAGGTCTGCCCTGCGTTCATGAACTTGCCCCAGGCGATGCGGCGGGCGGCTTCCGAGAGCGGCACGGTGCCGTCGACGTAGACGGGCGACTTGCCGCCGAGCTCGAGCGTGACGGGGGTGAGGTGCTCGGCCGCGGCCCGAGCCACGATCCGGCCTACGCGGCCGTTGCCCGTGTAGAAGATGTGATCGAAGCGCTGCTCGAGCAGCTCGGTCGTCTCGGGCACCCCTCCCTCGATCACCGCGATCGCACGCCGGTCGAGGTACTCGGGCACGAGCAGGGCGAGGGCGGCGCTCGTGCGCGGCGCGAGTTCGCTGGGCTTCACGACGGCCGCGTTGCCAGCCGAGATCGCGCCGACGAGGGGAGAGAGGGCGAGCATGAGCGGGTAGTTCCACGGGGCGATGATCAGGGCGACGCCGAGGGGCTCGGGAACCACTTTCGCGGTGGCCGGCTGCACCACGAG
>JBEBTD010000199.1:0-3857 GCA_040393965.1 Leucobacter soli
CGGCATCGCGGTCACCTTCGTCGACTGGGACGACATGCACAAGTGGGCGCTCATCGATAAGGCGCTCGCCTTCGGCATCCCCGAGCCTCGCGAGACCTACTCCTCGTCGCCGCACCTCTACGAGGATCTCAAGATCCCCGAGGGCACCAAGGGCCGACTCAAGGCGACACCCGTGAAGGATCGCGCGCCGCGCCGCGAGGAGTCGGCTTCGGCCGATGGCGGCGAGGATCGGCCCGCGCGCAATCGAAACCGGCGCCGCACGCGCAGCGCCAACCCTCGCGGCGCCGGCCGCCACGAGGCCCACGCACACGAGGGCCACGGACACGACGACGAAGGCCACAGCGAGCCCGGCACCTCGAACGAGATCGCAGGCGATGACGGCGAGGGCGCACCCCGCCGTCGGCGCCGCCGTCGCGGCGGTCGCGGACGCGGCGCCGACCAGGGCGCCGATGGCGCTTCGGCCGCCGAGAACGGTGGTACCGAGGTCTCTTCAGAAGCGGCTTCCGAGTAGCCTCCACCGCGGTCGAGCTCGCGGGTCGGACGACTCCGCGACCTCAGGTGCCGCAGTAGGTGACGTGGCGCAACCCCCTCGGGGCCGGCTTGGCGTAGCGCTCGAAGCCCTCGCACACGGCGAAGGGCTTCACGAGGAGGCCGAGCAGACGCTCGAACGGTGAGAGGTCTCCGTCCGCAGCCGCCTCGAGCGCTTCGTCGACGAGGTGGTTGCGCGGTATGTAGACCGGATTGACCGCATCCATCTCCCCGGCATCGGGGGCGTGGGCGAGCCATTCGTCGAGCCATCCGCCGCCCGCGGCGGCGTCGGGAACGCCGGCTCCGAGCAGGCCGCGCAGTTCTTCGTCCGAACCGCGAGCAGCCTCGGCGAGCGCGCGGAAGAAGCCGGTGTAGTCGACGCGCTTCGCCTGGAGTTCGCCGAGCATCGCGGCGGCGAGCGAGGCCAGGGCGGCATCGTCCAGACGCTCAGGAGGCACCGCGGCGAGACCGAGCTTGGCGCGCATACCTCCGAGCCACGTGCGGTCATAGGCGGGCCCGAACCGCGAGAGCGCCGAGAGCGCGAGCTCCTTGGCGGTCTCGCCGCCCTCGGCCAGCAGCGGCAGCAGCGCTTCGGCGAGCCTGGTGAGGTTCCAGAGCCCGATGCCGGCCTGCCGGCCGTAAGCGTAGCGTCCGCGATGGTCGATCGAACTGAACACCGCGTCGAGTTCGTAGGCGTCGATGAAGGCGCAGGGCCCGTAGTCGATGGTCTCGCCACTGATCGTCGTGTTGTCCGTATTCATCACTCCGTGGACGAAGCCGACGAGCATCCACGATGCGATGAGCGATGCCTGCCGCTCGATCACCGCGGCGAGCAGCCCGAGATAGGGCTCCTCGCTCTCGGCGAGCGCCGGGTAGTGCCGGGCGATGGCATGGTCGGCGAGGCGGCGCAGCAATCCGAGGTCGCCCGTGGCTCGGGCGTATTGGAAACTCCCGACTCGCAAATGGCTGGCCGCCGTCCGCACGAGCACTGCACCCGGCAGCGGATCGAACGACTCCTCGCGCATGACGCCCTCCCCCGTGGAGACGACCGCGAGCGCGCGGGTGGTCGGCACGCCGAGGGCGTGCATCGCCTCCCCCATGAGGTACTCGCGCAGCATCGGCCCCACCGCGGCGAGTCCGTCCCCGCGGCTGAAGGGGGTCGGGCCCGAGCCCTTCAGGTGGAGGTCGCGCACGGCCCCGTCGTCGCTCGAGAGCTCCCCGAGCAGCAGGGCGCGTCCGTCACCCAGTCGCGGATTGTAGAAGCCGAACTGATGGCCCGCGTAGGCCTGCGCCACCGGCTCGGCACCCGACGGCAGCTCATTCCCCAGGAGGAACCGGAGCCCTCGGTCGCTGCGCAGCCATTCGGGGTCGAGGCGGAGTTCGCGCGCGAGATCCTCGTTCAGGGTGAGGATCTCGGGACGCTCGAAGCGACGCGCCTGCCAAGTCTCGCCGAGCTCGGGAAGTGCACTCGCGAAATCGCGGCCGAGCGCCACGCGCAGGCTCCCCGCTCGACCCGCTGCCTCTCCACCCTCCGTATCCATGGCCCCAGGATAGGCGGGCAACCTCACCGGGCACTCAGACTCGCGCAGGGCACGCAGCGATCCGCGAACGGGCGCACCTCGAGGCGCTCGACAGGGATCGGATTCCCGCATCCTACGCAGATGCCGTACTCCCCCGCCTCGAGCCGCCGCGCGGCCCCCTCGGCTTGGCGCGCATCCTCCCGCGCCGAGTCCAGCAGACCCGACAGCCTCGACCACTCGGCCGAGAGCGGCACGCCCTCGGGGTCGTGCTCGTCGTCGTCCGACTCGCTGCGACGGGCGCTCGTGAGCGCCGCGAGTTCCGTTTCGATGCGTTGCACTCGCGACCGGGTGCGCGCGATCAGCTCTTCGAGGATCCCCCTCAGACGATCATTCTGGGGCGCCGACTCGGACATGGGCCCAGCCTAACCCGCCTCGCGTCGAGGCGCCTCGTCAGCGTTCGATCCCGTCGAAGTAGAACCAACGGCCGCCTTCGCGCACGAAGCGGCTGCGCTCGCGCTGCTCGAAGCGCCCATCGTTTGAGCGCCCGATCGCCGTGAAGGTGACGGTTCCCGCATCGTCGAAGGGCCCGCCGGCTTCAGTGGACTCGACGAACAGACGGAGCCAGACCATCGTCCCGTCCAGTTCGAGATTCCCGGGGCGCGTCGAGGGATGCCAGCTGTCGAGCAGATAGCGTTCGAGGCCGAGCGCGAAGGCGCAGTAGCGGGAGCGCATGAGCCGCTCGGCCGTCGGCGCGGTAGCCCCGGCGTGCAGCGGGCCGCAGCAGTCGTCGTACGATGCTCCTCGCCCGCACGGGCAGAGGCGCTCGGGCTCGGCGATCCTCGTCATGCGTGCGAGCCCTACCGTTTCACCGCGGCGAGCGCGCGGATCGCCTGCCAGGTCTCGGCCGAGCTCGTGCACTCGCCGAGCCGATTCGCCTTGCCCGCCCCGTGGTAGTCGCTCGCCCCCGTCGCATGGAGACCGTGATGCGATGCCAGTTCGGCGAGCTGCGGCAGCCATTCCGCGCGATTCTCGGGGTGTTCGAGCTCGATGCCCCAGAGCCCGGCATCGACGAAGCGCTGCAGCGCGCCCGTGTCGACCGCCCGGGAATGCCGCCCGGCAGCGGGATGGGCGAGCACGGGCACGCCCCCGGCGTCGCGCACCATGCGAATCGCGTCCTCGGTCTCGATCGCGTATGTGGGCAGGTAGTAGGGAGATCCGGGGCGCAGCACATCGGCGAAAGCGGCGGTGCGATCGAGGAAGTAGCCGGCCGTCACGAGCGCATCGGCGATGTGGGGGCGCCCGACGGTGCGATCGTCGCCGTCCTCCAGCACGGAGGCCCAGTCGATCGCGTAGTCGGCCGACAGCAGCCCGACCATCTCGCGGGCGCGACCCACTCGCGCCTCCCGCACCCGTGCGAGGGCTGCCATGAGTTCCGGCGCCTCGGGGTCGATGCCGTAGGCCAGCAGATGCGTGGAGCGGCCCGCGTCGCGGGTCGTGATCTCCATCCCCGGCAGGAAGTCGATGCCCGACTCGGCCGCAGCCGCCCGGGCCTCGGCCCACCCTTCGACCGTGTCGTGATCCGTCAGCGCGAAGCCCGCCAGCCCGATCGAGGCGGCCTCCTCGGCGATCTCGGCGGGGGTCGTGGTGCCGTCGCTGCGCACGGAGTGCGTGTGCAGATCGTAGCGGGCAGCCATACAGCAATGTTAGACCCGTCTCTCAGCCCTGAGCCTTCCCCGCACACATCCCCCTCCTCTCGCCCCCGCCCCGGCCTGGCCTCGGCCTCGCGCGTTCCCCGCGCATTCCCCGCGC
>JBEBTD010000200.1:0-3845 GCA_040393965.1 Leucobacter soli
GCGTCTAATTCCCCCCCGGTCTCCCGGGGCTTCGGCGCTTGTGCCGGGGCGGCGCCGGCTGGGGCGGCCCTTGGTTCACCCCGTTGATCTATGGGGGGGGGGGGACACCCCGCCCCTCTTCTCGTTCCCGCTCAGCGGAGCGGCCAGGCTCCATCGGCGATGAACGTCGGATCCTTGGTGCGGCGCATGTAGTCCTGGAAGCTCGCCGCCTGTGCAGCGGCCCAGCCGATCTGCGCCTGGTGCAGATCCATGACCTGCTCCGGAAGGGCGTGGGCGAACCGGAGCGCGAGGGCCTGGGCGACGCGGCCTGCGGCGATCGCGTCTTCGCCGGCGTCGTGCGCGAGGCCCAGCCCGACGCCGTAATGGGCGGCGACCGCCTCGAGCGTGCGCTTGCCCTTGCGGTACCGATCGCACTGCTTGTCGATGACGAGGGGGTCGATGACGGGGGCGAGCTCTGTGGGCCAGGCGATGCCGTGGCGCAGCGCCTCGGCTCGCAGCAGGCTGAGGTCGAAGGGCGCGTTGTAGGCGACGATCGGGAAGCCGCGATCCACCATCTCGGCGAGCTGCGAGACGATCTGGGAGACCCCCACTGCCGCCTCGACCCCGCTGACCCGTGCCACTTCGGTCGTGATGCCGTGCACCCGCGCGGCCGCCTCCGGGATCTCGACGCCGGGATCGATGAGCCAGTCGTACCGCTCGAGCACCTCACCGTCGCGCCCGATGAGCGCGACGGTGCCGCTCACGACACGGGCACGGGTGGTATCGATGCCCGTGGTCTCGGTGTCGAAGGCGGCCAACGTCTCGGCCCAGAGTGGGAGTGCATTGCTCACTGAGGAGTTCCTTTCGTCGTGCTCCACCCTATCCGTCACCGCGGACGTTCAGACGCCCGCCGGTAGACTCGTGGGGTGAACGCGGTGACTGCTCCGGAGCTCGGCACGCTCGAGGTCGACACGCTCGGCATGCGCACCCGAGCCTGGCGTTTCGGCAGTGCCGCGGGCCCCACGCTCGTCATGGTGCACGGCTTCCGCGGGGATCACCACGGTCTCGAGGGCCTCGCCCGTGCCGTCTCGGCCCGCGCGCCCGAGCTGCGCATCGTGGTGCCGGATCTCCCTGGCTTCGGCGAGACCCCCGCCGCGCCCGGCAGGCAGCACGACCTCGAGCTCTTCGGGGAGTGGCTCCGGGTCTTCGCCGCCGATGAGGGCGTCGGCTCGCACGGCCTCGCGATCCTCGGCCATTCCTTTGGCTCCCTCGTCGTCGCGAACGCGCTCTCGCAGGGCCTCGCGCCGGCGAGCACGACGCTCGTCAACCCCATCAGCGCTCCGGCGCTGGAAGGCCCACAGGCGGTCATGACGAAGCTCGCGATCGCCTACTATCGGGCCGCCGATGTGCTGCCCGAGCGCGCCTCCCGCGCGCTGCTCGGCAACCCGGCCATCGTGCGCGTGATGAGCGAGGTCATGGCGAAGACGAGCGACCGCGAGCTGCGAGCGTGGATCCACGACCAGCACGACCGCTACTTCAGCCGCTTCGCGGACAGCGCCTCTCTGCTGCAGGCGTTCCGGGCCTCGGTCTCGCACACCGTGCCGGAGTATGCGGACGCACTCGCGGGGCCGACACTGCTGATCGCGGGGGATCGAGACGATATCACTCCGCTCGAGGCCCAGCTCGCGCTCGCGCGCCGCATCGGCGCCGAGCTCCGCGTGATGCCGGGTGTCGGGCACCTCGTGCACTACGAGGCCGTCGCGGACGCGGCCGAGGAGATCGTCGGTTTCCTCCGTGCGCGAAACGCCTCGGCGATCGGCGTCGTACCCGGCGCGGAGCGCACGGAGGAGGCCGGCGTATGAGGATGCAGCGCATCTCGAGCCTCGACCTGCCGGAGCTCGCCGATTTCACGAGCCTGACCGACGTCGCGCTCCGGCGCATGCTGGAGCCGGAGCGCGGGCTGTATCTCGCCGAGTCCCCGAAAGTGATCGAGCGGGCCCTCGCCGCGGGGCATCGCCCGCGTTCGGTGCTCGTACTGGAGCAGTGGCTGCCGCAGATGGAGCAGCTGCTCGACGGCTTCGACGAGGTGACCGTGTACGTGGGGGAGTCGTCCCAGCTCGAAGCACTCACCGGCTTCCATCTGCACCGCGGCGCGCTCGCCTCGATGCACCGTCCGGCTCCGGCCGATCCGCGCGAGCTGCTGCGCGACTCGCGCCGGCTCGTGGTGCTCGAGGATCTGGCCGATCACACGAACGTCGGGGCGATCTTCCGCTCGGTGGCCGCCCTCGGCGCAGACGGCGTGCTGCTGAGTCCCGGTTGCGCCGACCCGCTCTACCGGCGGGCGGTGCGCGTGAGCATGGGGGCCGTGCTGCAGGTGCCCTGGGCTCGACTGCCGCACTGGCGCGAGGCCGGCCCCATGATCCGCGAGGCGGGCTACGAGCTCGCGGCGTTCGCCCTGCGGGACGACGCCGAGGATCTCGCTGATTTCGTGCAGTCGCCTCCGAATCGGCTCGCGCTGATGTTCGGCACCGAGGGGGAGGGGCTCACCCGGCGCGCTCTCGCCTCGGCCACCCGGTGCGTCACGATCCCCATGGAGCACGGCGTCGACTCGCTGAACGTCTCCACCGCCGCGGCGCTCGCGCTGTGGGCGGTGCGCACCGCCGACCGTGGCCGGGGATCCGAGGCCCTCCTCGCGGCGACCCGAGACTCGTCGCCCCGGGTCGCGGGGGAGTAGCCGACATGGGCGCGCGCACTCGAGCGATGATCTGGGGCCTCGTCGCCCTCGTGGTCGGCGGCCTGGCGTACCTGCTCGGCGTCGGCAGTCTGCTCGGCCAGCGCGCGGAGGCGAGCGTGCTCAACGCATCGACGTTCACCGCCGATCCGCCGGCGCCGTTGAGCCTCGTGTCGATCCCCGCGGTCGGTGTCGCGATGCTCTGCGTGGCGCTCCTCGCGCTCTGGGTGCACGGCATCTCGCGCGCCCTGGTGATCCTGGGCGCCGGAGCCGCCGCGATCCTCGCCTCGCAACTGCTGAAGGAGAGCTGGCTTGAGCGGCCCCAGCTGTTCGAGCTGGACGCCTGGAACACGTTCCCGAGCGGGCATATGACCGTATTCGCCGTACTCGTCGCGGGCTTCATCTGGGCCTTGCCCACGGGCGCCCGCGGGTTCGCGACACTGATCGGCGCCGTGCTGCTCGGCACCGTCTCATGGCAGCTGCTCGAGTTCGGCTGGCATCGCCCGAGCGATCTGCTGGGGGCGCAGGCGCTCGCCGTGCTGCTCTTCGCCCTCGCCGCCTGGATCGGCCCGCGCCGCTCGCGGCGCGATCGGATGCCTGCATCGGCGCCACGGCGCAGCGCGACGTACCTGCTCGGCGTGCTGGGACGTCTGACGATGCTCGTGCTCGCGGTCACCGGCGTCGTTCTCGTCGTCGGCGGGCTGGTGCTCGTCGCGATCGCCGCGTCCACGCGCAGCGACGAACTCATGCTGAACGCCGTGGAGATCGCCGTGGTCGGCGTGAGCGCGCTGAGCGCGCTGATCCTCGCGAGACTCGCCCCGTAACCACTCCGTCGGCCCTTCTGCTCCTCCTGTGGATCTGTCGATAATCTGTATTATGTCAGTTTAGCGGGATTGCCAATGCCCCGCCGCCTCCCCGCCCCGCATCGGTCATCTCGGATCCGCGGCACCGCGATCCTCGCGCGAGAAGGTCAGGTGGATGATCCCGGTCGGCGAGGTCACCGTCTCTACGTCGAAGCGCTGCTCGAGCCCCTCGAGTCCGTCCCACAGGCGCTCGCCGCGGCCGAGCAGGATCGGCACGACGGCGATGTGCATCTGGTCGATCAGGTCGGCGCGCAGGAACTCGCGGATCGTCG
>JBEBTD010000201.1:0-3839 GCA_040393965.1 Leucobacter soli
ATCGGCGCCATGCCCAAGCAGATGATCGAGCAGCAACTCGAGGGCATCCTCTAGACATCAGCACGAACTCCGGGGCCCGAGCGCCGGGCTTCAAGCGGCGGGCTTCGAGCGCCGAGATCCTATGTTTGCGTCGAGATCCTACGGAAGAACGCCGCCAGAACATTGGATCTCGGCGCAAACATAGGATCTCGGCGAAGGGACAGGGGCGGTGAAGGCATCGAGCCGGCGCCGCCCCTCTCTTTACCCGGATCGGGCTCAGACCGAGCGCCAAGCGCCAAGCCGAGTGGCGAGGCTCGGCGTTCGTACTGCGCCTCGGTGTCAGCCCCGCATCTCGGCGAGTGCCGCGAGCCGGTCGATCGAGGCGCTCAGCGAAGACTCCGTCGTGGATCGCGCCCGTTCGAGACGCTTCGGATCCTCGAGCCGCGTCCAGTCGTAGGTGTGACGCACGAGCGTGCCGCCCTCGACGGGCTCGAGCTCCCAGCGCCACAGATGACCCGGCGGCTGCTCGCCCACTGGGGCGGGGAGCCAGGCGATGCGGCGTCCCTCTTCGAACTCGACGACGCGGTTCTCGCGCACCGCCCCGTCCTTCGTGAGGTTCATCGTGAACACGTCGCCCACGGCGCGCACCCGCTGACCCTCCGCGGCGCTCGCGAGATTGTCGTTCCCGTCCCAGCGGGGCTGGTCGGACGGATCGGCGATCAGCTCGAAGATCGCCTCGGGCGCTGCCGCGATGATCCGCTCGGCGCTCACGATGCGCTGCTCGTTCTCCATGCGCCCAGTCAAGCACAACGGAACGGCGCTGTGAAGCCGCGCCGCGCCGGCCCCGAGGGAGGAGGACTCAGTTGAAGCCGGGGTCGCCCAGCTCGTCGAGAATGCGCTTCAGATCGGCGATGGTCGCGAAGTCGATCGTGACCTGGCCCTTCTTCGCACCGAGCTTCACATGCACGCGGGTGTCGAAGCGGTCACCGAGACGCTCGGCGATCTCATCGAGCTGCGCCTGGATGCCGCCCGGACGGGGCTTCTTGCCGGCCCGCTTCTTCGGCACCGCACCGGCCACGGCCTCGGCAGCGCGAACCGAGAGCCCCTCGTTGACGATCTTGTCGGCAAGGCGCTGCATGGCTTCCGCGCCGCCCTCGGTGCCGTCGAGCGAGAGTATGGCTCGAGCATGGCCCGCGCTCAGCACCCCGGCAGCCACCCGGGCCTGCACGGGCTCCGGCAGCTTCAGCAGGCGGATGGTGTTCGAGATCTGGGGGCGCGAGCGGCCGATGCGCTCGGCCAGCTGCTCTTGCGTGATGCCGAAGTCCTGCAGCAGCTGCTGGTAGGCCGAGGCCTCCTCCAGCGGATTCAGCTGAGCCCGGTGCAGGTTCTCGAGCAGCGCGTCGCGCAGCATGTGCTCGTCCGCGGTCGAGCGGATGATCGCGGGGATGTCCTCGAGGCCGGCGCGTCCGCTCGCGCGGAAGCGGCGCTCGCCCATGATGAGCTCGTAGCGCGGTTCTCCATCTGCCGGGACGGGCTCGATCTCGCGCACCACCACGGGCTGGAAGACTCCGAACTCGCGGATCGAATGAGTCAGCTCCTCGAGCGCCTCCTCGTCGAACTCGGTGCGCGGCTGGGCGCGGTTCGGGACGATGTCACTGAGCTTGAGGCGCGTGAGCCGGGCACCGGGAACCTCGCGCAACCCGATGGAGTCGTTCGAGATCGTCGGATCCTCGTTCGCAACCTCGGAACCCCGAGGATCGGCAGGCTCCGCCTGCTCGGCCTGCAACGGCATCTCGACCGCGCGCGCGGGGAAGAACACGTCGACGGGTCGCTCGCCCTCGCCGCTCTGCGGGATGAGGGCGCCGATGCCGCGCCCGAGGCCGCCGCGCTTCTTCGTGGCCATCGTCTAGGCTCCTTCGTTCTTGGTCGTGTCCGCGCTCCTGAGCGCAATCTCCGCGGCGGCCTCGAGATAGGCGAGGGCGCCGATCGAGCCGGGGTCGTAGGCGTGCACGGTCTGGCCGTAGCTCGGCGCCTCGGACACCCGCACCGAGCGGGGGATCACCGCGTTCAGCGTCTCGTTCGGGAAGTGCTCGCGCACTTCGGCCGCCACCTCGTGCGCGAGGTTGGTGCGGGCGTCGAACATGGTCAGCAGGATAGTGCTCACCCGGAGCTCGGGGTTCAGATGCTTCTGGATCAGCTGGATGTTGCCGAGCAGCTGGCTCAGCCCTTCGAGCGCGTAGTACTCGCACTGGATCGGGATGAGCACCTCGCGCGCCGCGACGAAGGCGTTGACCGTGAGCAGTCCGAGCGAAGGCGGGCAGTCGATGAAGACGTAGTGGAACTCCCGCTCCGACTCCGCCAGGAAGTTCTCGAGCGCGGTGCGCAGGCGCTGCTCGCGCGCGACGAGCGAGACGAGTTCGATCTCCGCGCCGGCCAGGTTGATGGTGGAGGGCACGCAGAACAGATTGTCGTGATCGGTGCTCGGCTGCACGGCCTCGGCGATGGTGTGATCGCCGAGCAGCACCTCGTAGACGCTCGTGACCTCGGGACGGTGCGCGACGCCAAGCGCGGTCGACGCGTTGCCCTGCGGATCGAGGTCGATCACGAGCACGTTCGCACCTCGTCGGGCGAGCGCCGATGCCAGGTTGACGGTCGTCGTGGTCTTGCCGACGCCGCCCTTCTGATTGGATACGGTGATGACCCGGGTGCGCGTCGGCAGGGGAGACGCGTTGGCCTCGAGCATGCGACGACGACGAACCTTGTCGACAATGTGGTTGCCGACCAGTGCGTGCTCGTTGTCGCTCATCGCTTCCTCTGCTGGTTCGAATCGAACCCACTCATCCTACCTGTGACGGCCGACGCGGAGAGGGGCCGGGTTTCAGCGAACGGTGCCGCGGAAGACTCTCGTGGTCTCGGCGAGCAGGCCGGAGCCGAGCTCCTCGACGCGGACGTCGTGCACTCTGTGCTTGCGCAGCACCTTCTCGGCGGCGTCGATCTCGCCCTGCACGGACTCGCCCTTGAGCAGCAGCAGCTCGCCGCCGTCGCGCAGCAGGGGAGCGGCGAGGGGCACGAGCTTGCGGAGCGCGGTGACCGCGCGCGCCGTGACCTGGTCGACCTCGAAGGCGTCGTGGAACTCCTCGGCGCGCCCGCGCTTCACCTCAACGTTCTCGAGACCGAGGCGGTCGACCTGCTCGCCGAGCCATGCGCAGCGCCGCTCCATCGGCTCGATGAGGCGGAAGTGCGCGTCCGGGCGCACGATCGCGAGCACGAGTCCGGGCATGCCTCCACCCGTGCCGATGTCGGCGACCCTGCCGCCTTCGGCGATGAGAGGGGCGAGGATCGCGCTGTTCAGCAGGTGCCTGGTCCACAGCCGCGGCGGCTCCAGCGGCCCGATCAACCCGAGGGTCTCGCCTCGTGCGCCGAGATCCTCGGCGAAGGCGCGCAGCACCTCGATTCGGTCGCCCGCGAGCTGCGCGGCGACCGCCGGCTCATGTTCGAGTACGACGTCACTCATGTTTCACGTGAAACCGGCCGCTAGAGGCGGGTGACGACGAGGCGCCGATCGCGGCCCTCGCCGCGAGACTCGCTGTAGTGCCCGAGCTCGGCGACGATGTCGTGCACGAGCTTGCGCTCGTAGGAGGACATGGGCTCCAGCTCGACCTCGTCGCGGCCCGCGGCCAGCTGCGCGATCGCGGCGTCCACCAGACTGCGCAGCTCGATCGCGCGGGCATCGCGCGATCCGCCGATATCGAGGATCAGACGCGAGAAGCGACCGGTTCGGTTCTGCACGGCGATGCGCGTGAGATCTTGCAGCGCCTGCACGGTGTCGGGCATCGCCAGGCGGTCGAGATCCTCGCCCC
>JBEBTD010000202.1:0-3728 GCA_040393965.1 Leucobacter soli
GCTCGCCCGCAGTCAGCGACACCGCACTCACCAAATGGGGGCCGCTGGCGATCCAGGTGCACGAGCGCGGCAAGCCGGAGCATCGCATCCCTGGCGCGCGGTTCCAGCTCTTCCTCACCGCCGAAGACGCGGCGCTCGGCCGCAATCCCGTCGTGGTCGGCGGCGCGAGCGAGTGGACGACCGACGTCGACGGCGGCATCGTGATCGACGGGCTGCGCTTCTCGAACTTCGCGAACGGCCTCGACCTGCAGCCGAGCGACCCGGGGTACCGCGAGTACTACGCCATCATGACCTACATCCCACCGGGGTACACGGGCCTGATGCAATCCATCGCGCTCACCGTCACCTCCGTCACGCAGGCCGAGGTCGCGCTCGTCGAGATCTGGCCGAGCGCGGACGCCGACTCCGATTCCGACGCCGACCCCGATTCGGATGCCGGCAGCGACCCGCACGGCGGCGCCGACGCGAGCGGAAGCGATACAGGCAGTGACGCGGGCGGCAGCGATGCGAAGGGCGACGACATCCCCGTCACCGGCGGCCAGCTCGCCGGCGCGACGATGCTCGGTGCGCTGCTGCTCTTCGGCGGCGCCGCGGTGCTGCTGCGCCGTCGCGCGCGTGACGACGGGGCGCGGCAGAGCGGTGTCTGAGACGAGGATCGCCCCCTCCCGTTCCCGCCGGCGCTCGCGCGGGCGGCGCGGTCTCGCGCTGGGCGTTGCGCTGCAGGTCTTCGCGATGGTCGGCATCGGTCTGCTCGTCTACCCCGACGCCGCCGACTGGTTCTCCCGGCTGAACCACAATGCCGAGATCTCCGGTTACATCGACCGCGTCGAGCAGACGCCGTCTGCCGAACGCCAGGCGATCCTCGACGCCGCATACGTCTACAACGAGCGGCTCGAACCCGGCCCCCTCACCGATCCGTACATCTCCCAGGCCGAAGACGAGGCGCTGCGCAGCGACGTCTACCTCGCCTACGAGGAGATGTTGCGGGTCAGCGGCACCGACGCGATCGGCACGCTCAACTATCCCGGCATCGACGCGGCGCTGCCGATCTTCCACGGCACCGCCGACGCGACGATCTCGAAGGGCGTCGGCCATCTCTACGGCACCTCCCTGCCCGTCGGCGGGCCCTCGACTCGCGCCGTGCTCACCTCGCACTCGGGACTGCCGCACGCCAAGCTGCTCAGCAATCTGCATGCCGCCGAGCTCGGTGACACCTTCTGGATCAGCGTGCTCGGCGAGGATCACCATTACCGCGTCGAGCGGATCGAGACCGTGCTGCCCGGCGACACCGAGTCGCTCGAGATCATCGAGGGGGAGGACTGGGTGACGCTGTTCACCTGCACCCCGATCGGGGTCAACAGCCACCGCCTCATGGTGCACGCGGTACGCATCGGAGACCCCGAGGCCGGCGGGCTCGAGGCGATCGCGGGCGACGGGCTGACCGCGGGCTTCCCCTGGTGGACCGTCTGGTTCGTCGCCGGATCTGGCGTCGTGGCGTGGATCCTGTTCGCGCCTCCCCGCAAGCGGCGGGGCTCGCACACGGGCGGCGACGAGGATCGCCCAGTGTCGGGCGCATAGACTGAAGAGCGGCGTGCGATCCTCGCCTGCGCCCCTCGACACCCGCCCACAACGAAAGCCGAGCTTCATGAGCCCGACCATCCGTCTGTTCGCGCAGGCCGAGACCGCAGCAGAATACGAAGGGTTCATCGGCTGGGTGCTCAGCCTCATGGAGACCCTGGGGGAGCTCGGCGTGGGGCTCGCCGTGCTGCTGGAGACCTTCATCCCGCCGATCCCCAGCGAGGCCGTGCTGCCCGGCGCCGGTTTTCTCGCCTACGAAGGGCGCATGAACTTCTGGCTCGCCTGGGGGGCCGCGACCCTCGGCGCGCTCGTCGGGGCCTGGATCTGGTACGCGATCGGCTACGCGTTCGGCCGCGACCGCACCAGACGGGTCGTGGGCGCCATCCCGCTCATGGAGGTCGAGGATTTCGACAAGGCCGAGGCCTTCTTCTCCCGCTGGGGCGGCACCGCGGTGCTGATCGGGCGATGCGTGCCGCTCGTCCGATCGTTCATCTCGATCCCGGCCGGCATCGAGCGCATGCCGATTCTCAAGTTCACCGCTTACACCCTCGTCGGCTCCGGTGTGTGGAACGGGATCTGGGTGGGCCTCGGCTTCGCCTTCGGGCCGGCGATCAAACCCGTGCTCGAGCAGTGGAGCGGAGTGATCAGCGACATCGTCGTGATCGTGGTGCTGCTGCTGATCGTCTGGTTCATCGTCGCGAGAATCCTGCGCAACGTCAGGCGTCGCCGCTCCGAGGCCTAGAGGTGCTTCGGCGTTTCGCCGCGCCCTGCCCCCTCAGCGGATCGCCGACCCGGCTACCGGCGGAACCGGTACTCGCGTATTCCGTCGCATCCTGACATGCTTGGCGCATGGGAACGAAGACATGGATCGCGCTCGGCGCGACGGTACTGCTGGGGCTCGGCCTGACCGGATGCGGCGGCTCCGCCGGTGACAAACCGATCGGCGGCGACGTCATCGCGCCCGTCACCATGACTGTGAACGAACTGCAGGGCGCAGAGGTCGAGCTCGTCGTCGGCCAGGTGCTCAACATCGACACCGAGTCGGTCGCAGTCGACAGCTACAGCGGCGAGGTCTCCGACCCCGCCGTAGCCTCGTTCACCGAGGGGCGCGTAGACGGCAGCGCCGAATACAACCCGGGGGTCACCGCGCTCGCAGAGGGCACTACCGAGGTGACGATGACGAACGAGCAGGGCGGCATCCAGCCGCTCGAGTTCACCGTAGACGTGGTCGCTCGCTAGTTTCGCGCGCGGTGCGATCCGCTCGCATGCCGCTGAACGGGGTCAGCCCTCGAGCACCTCGATAGAGGCGTCGAGGTTGTCACCGACGAGCGTGAGGACGAAGGGGACACCGGCATCGTCCGCATCGTCGGCGAGCTCGCCGAACTCGATCACGGTGGCCCGCGGAACCATATCCATGGTGCAGGGGCGATCCTCCGTGACGAAGGTGATGGTGCCTGCGTTGCCGCTCGCCTCGATCGAGTCGACGATCGGCAGGCAGGTCGAGGAGCCCCAGGTGAGGAGCACGAGCCAGTCGTCGTCGAACCAGCCGGCCGAAGGCAGGTAGTCGGTCGGTTCCCCGGGAACGCCGGTGAGCTTCGCGTTGCCGTCGAGCCCGGTGTCGCCGGTGAGCTCTCCGAGCGTGACGAGCAACTCGACGTCCTTCGTCGGATCGACACCCTCGGGGAGGGAGACGACGCTCGCCCGAGCAGTGAGATCGGCCGTGCAGGCCTGAGCGGGATCCCCCTCGTCGAGCTGCACCGTCACAGTCTGACCGTTCGCCTCGACCTCGGCGGCGGTAGGGATGCACGTGGACGACCCCTGGGTCACGAGGGCGACGGCACGCCCGTCGTCGACCCAGGCGGCGTCGAGGTCGAGGTCGTCGACCGCGGGAGCGCCGGAGCCCGAGTCTCCCGGGGTGCCGGAGCCCGACGAGTCCGGCTCTGCGCCGTTCGGGGAGGAGGCGCATCCCGCGAGCATGAGCGTCGCGGTCAGCAGAACCGAGGCGGAGGCGATGAATCGGCGAGAGGGGCTCATGACCACACGATACCCGAGAGAGCTGTGGTCGGGCACTGAATTATCGGACTCTTGCCGCTCCCGTCTCAGCCGGCTCCGCCCTCTTTCCCTCTTTCCCGCTTTCCCTCCGCCTGCCT
>JBEBTD010000203.1:0-3668 GCA_040393965.1 Leucobacter soli
CGCGAGGCCTACTTCGGGGCGCACGAGATCGTGCCGGCCGTCGAAGCGATCGGGCGCGTGAGCGCTGACTCCCTCGCCGCCTACCCGCCAGGCATTCCGAACCTCATGCCCGGCGAGCTCGTCACGGCCGAGACGGTCGAGTTCCTCCGGGCCGTCGCGGCCTCCCCCTACGGCTACGTGCGCGGGGCGCTCGACCCCGAGGTCTCTCGCATTCGCGTGCTCGCGCGCTGAGCCGGGCCGCGAGGCCGGGCACGGCGGCGACGTCGAGCGCCGGATAGTCTGGGATGCCGGACGGCTTCGGCTCCGAGGCGCTTCACCCCCGCCCGCCGGTGCGCTGGAATCGTCCTATGAGCAAGCGCGTGATCCTCGGCGAGAGCCCCCTCACCATCGAAGACGTCGTCGCGGTCGCCCGCCACGGCGCCACGGTCGAGATCGCCCCGGCGGCGCTCGAGCGCATCGCCGAGAGCCGCCGCATGATCGACGAGCTGGCGAGCGACACACGCCCCCACTACGGCGTCTCGACCGGCTTCGGCGCGCTCGCGAAGGTGCAGATCCCGACCGAGAAGCGCCAGCAGCTGCAGCGCAGCCTGATCCGCTCGCACGCCGCGGGCACGGGCGCCGAGGTGGAGCGCGAGGTCGTGCGAGCGCTCATGCTGCTGCGCCTCAACACCCTCTCGAGCGGCCGCACCGGCGTGCGTCCCGTGGTCGCCGAGACGTACGCGGCGATCCTGAACGCCGGCATCACCCCGGTCGTGCACGAGTACGGCTCGCTCGGCTGCTCGGGCGACCTCAGCCCGCTCGCGCACTGCGCGCTCACCCTCATGGGCGAGGGCCAGGTTCGCGTCGCCGCCGACGCGCAGCACGAGGATCGCGCGGACGCGCCCGTGGACGCCGCCGAGGCGCTCGCCGATGCCGGCATCGAGCCGCTCGTGCTCGCCGAGAAGGAGGGCCTCGCCCTCATCAACGGCACCGACGGCATGCTCGGCATGCTCTGCCTCGCCCTGCACGACCTCGGCGCGCTCCTGAAGGCGGCCGACCTCGCGGCGGCCGCGAGCGTGGAGGCGCTCACCGGCACCGACGCCGTCTTCGCCGCCGATCTGCAGGCCCTCAGGCCCCACCCCGGCCAGGCGGCGAGCGCGGCGAACATGGCCGCGATCCTCGCACCCTCCGGTCTGATCCAGCGCCCTCGCGAGGGCGAGTTCACGCGCGTGCAGGACGCCTATTCGCTCCGCTGCGCGCCGCAGGTGCACGGCGCCGCCCGCGACACCGCCGCGCATGCCGCGCAGGTCGCGAGCGTCGAGCTGCGCTCCGCGGTCGACAACCCGGTGGTGCTGCCCGACGGGCGGGTCGAATCGAACGGCAACTTCCACGGTGCTCCCGTCGCCTACGTACTCGACTTCCTCGCGATCGCGGTCGCCGATCTCGCGAGCATCAGCGAGCGCCGCACCGACCGCTTCCTCGATGTGGCCCGCAACCACGGGCTTCCGCCCTTCCTCGCCGCCGACGCCGGCCTCGACTCGGGCCTCATGATCGCGCAGTACACGGCGGCCGGCATCGTGTCGGAGCTCAAGCGTCTCGCCGCGCCCGCCTCGGTCGATTCGATCCCCTCCTCGGCCATGCAGGAGGATCACGTCTCGATGGGCTGGCACGCCGGCCGCAAGCTGCGCCGCGCCCTCGACGGGCTGGCGCGGGTGCTGTCGATCGAGCTGCTGGCCTCGACTCGCGCGCTGGACTTCCGCCTCGCAGCCGGAGAGGGCGAACCCTCCCCCGCGACCGCCGCCGTGCACGAGCTGTTCCGCAACCGCATCTCGGCGCCGGACACCGACGGCTTCCTCTCGCCCGACATCACCGCGGCGCACGAGTTCGTCGCCACGGGCCGGGCCGTGACCGCCGCCGAGCGGGGGCTGGGTTCGACGCTAGGCTGAGCCCATGAGCCAGCCGAAGGTGCCCGCGGCCGATCAGACGCTGCGCATCCTCAGCCTGCTCGCGAGCGCCCGCGGGCCGATGCCCGCGAACATGATCGCGACGCAGCTCGAGCTGCCGCGCTCCACGGTCTACCACCTGCTCGCGACGCTGCAGGAGCACGGCTTCGTCATGCATCTGCCCGAGGAGCGCCGGTACGGCCTCGGCGTCGCGGCCTTCGAGCTGAGCTCGGCGTACACCCGGCAGGAGCCGCTCGCCCGCATCGGCCGACCCCTGATCGTCTCGCTCGTCGACCGGCTCGGCTTCAGCGGGCACCTCGGCGTGCTGCACGGGC
This sequence comes from Leucobacter soli, assembly GCA_040393965.1. Taxonomy (GTDB): domain Bacteria; phylum Actinomycetota; class Actinomycetes; order Actinomycetales; family Microbacteriaceae; genus Leucobacter; species Leucobacter soli_C. The sequence continues at coordinate 2,258 of JBEBTD010000203.1, forward strand.
GCGACGTGCTCTACCTCATCGAAGAGCGCGCCAAGGGCGCCCCCGCCCTCATCACCGATGTGAACGTGCGCCTGCCCGCGCAGCTCACCGCGAGCGGCCGCGCCATGCTGGTCGCGCTGCCGAAGGCGCAGCTGCGCGCCCTCTACCCCGATCGCGCGGCGTTCGTGCACCGGCACGACGTCGCCGACGACATCGACCGCTATTCGAAGCTGCGCACGGTGCTCGACGCCACCTCGACGCGGGGCTTCGCCCTCGAGCGCGGCTCGGTCACGCCCGGGTTCTCGTCGGTCGCGGTGCCCGTGCTCGATCACCGGGAGTGGCCGGTGGCCGCCATCGCGGTCACGTTCCGCGACGAGGAGGTCGACGAGGATCGCCTCGCCCCGCTCGCCGCCGAGGTGCGGCAGGCGGCGGCGACGCTCTCGAGCCGCATCTACGGGGCCGCCCCGAAGCGCTGAGAGCCGCCGGCACGACTCGACGAGGCTCGTGCGCGGGAGCACCGCCGGAAGCTCAGACGACGCGCTGACCCTTGCGCCATACGGCGCTCGTGAGCGGCATGCCCGGCCGGTAGGCGAGGTGCGTCACGGAGGGGGCGTCGAGCAGCTGCAGATCGGCGCGGGCGCCGGGGGCGAGCACGCCGACACGGGGCTGGGCCTCGCCGCGCGGGTCGAGCCAGCCGTCGCGGTGCATGCCGAGCGCGATCGCGCCGCCGAGCGTCGCCGCGCGAACCGCCTGCTGCACGGTGAGCCCCATCTGCAGCACCGCCGTCGCGACGCAGAAGCCCATCGAGTTGGTGTACGAGGTGCCGGGGTTGCAGTTCGAGGCGATGGCGAGGATCGCACCCGCCTCGGCGAGCCGCTTCGCCGGGGCGAGCGGCATGCGGGTCGACAGGTCGCAGGCGGGCAGCACGGTGGCGACGGTGCCGCGGGGCCCGTCGCCGTTCTCCCATGCGGCCCAGGAGCCGGCGAGCGCTTCGACGTCCTCGTCCGTAAGGAAGGCGAGGTGGTCGACGCTCAGCGAGCCGTGCTCGACGGCGAGTCGCGCCCCGGGGCCGTGGCCGAGCTGGTTGCCGTGCACGCGGGTCGCGAGGCCCTTCGCGGCGGCGGCGGCGAGCACGCGCGCCGTGGCCTCGCCGTCGAAGGCGCCCGTCTCGCAGAACACGTCGACCGCGCTCACGTGGGGCGCGACGGCGTCGAGCATCGGCCCCGCGACGAGGTCGAGGTAGGCGTGCGGATCCTCGCCCGCCGGAACGAGATGCGCGCCGAGGAAGGTGACGGAGTCCGCATGCTCGCCCGCGATCCGGGCGCTGCGCAGCTCGTCGTCGACCGTCAGACCGTAGCCGGTCTTCGTCTCGAAGGCCGTGGTGCCGCCGCGGCGGCCCTCGGCGACGAGCCGGGCGAGGTTGGCGGCGAGC
>JBEBTD010000204.1:0-3608 GCA_040393965.1 Leucobacter soli
CCTACGCGTCGATGCGCTCGCGATCGAGGTCGTCGGCGTTCTCGATGATGAACTCCTTGCGAGGCGCGACCTCGCCACCCATGAGCAGTTCGAAGACCTGGGAGGCGGCGTGGGCGTCCGAGAGCTGCACGCGGCGCAGGGTGCGGTGCTCGCGATCCATGGTGGTCTCGGCGAGCTGATCGGCGTCCATCTCGCCGAGGCCTTTGTATCGCTGAATGGGCTCGACGTACTTCCTGCCGCGCTTTCGCAGCTCGGCGAGCAGCGTCTGCAGCTGCTTCTCGCTGTACGTGTAGATGACCTCGTTGGGCTTGCGCCCGGCATGCTGCACGATGACCCGGTGCAGCGGAGGCACGGCGGCGTAGACCCGCCCCGCCTCGAGCATGGGCCGCATGTATCGGAAGAAGAGGGTGAGCAGCAGGGTGCGGATGTGGGCGCCGTCGACGTCGGCGTCGCTCATCAGGATGACCTTCCCGTAGCGCACCGATTCGAGGTCGAAGTCTCGACCGGAGCCGGCGCCGATCACCTTGATGATCGAGCTGCATTCGGCGTTCGACAGCATCTCGGCCACGGAGGCCTTCTGCACGTTGAGGATCTTGCCGCGGATCGGCAGCAGCGCCTGGAACTCGCTGTCGCGCGCGGGCCGGGCGGTGCCGAGCGCGCTGTCGCCCTCGACGATGAAGAGCTCGGTCTCGGCGACGTTGCGAGAACGGCAGTCGATGAGCTTCGCGGGCAGCGAGGAGCTCTCGAGCGATGACTTGCGCCTGGCGGTGTCGCGCTGGGCTCGCAGGGCGATGCGCGACTTCATCTCGGAGACCATCTTCTCGAGCAGCGTCGCGGCCTGAGCCTTGTCGTCGCGCTTGGTGGAGGCGTAGCGCTCCTCGAGCCCCTTCGAGATGGCGCGCGAGACGATCTGGCGCACTGCGGCGGTGCCGAGCACCTCCTTCGTCTGGCCCTCGAACTGCGGCTCGGGCACGCGAACGGTCACCACCGCGGTGAGGCCGGTGAGGATGTCGTCCTTCTCGGGCTTGTCGCTTCCGGCCTTGAGCTTGCGCGCATTCTGTTCGATCTGCCTGCGGAAGAACTTGGTCAGCCCCTGCTCGAAGCCGCTCAGGTGCGTGCCGCCCTTGGGCGTGGCGATGATGTTGACGAAGCTCTGCACCTCGGTGTCGTAGCCGGTGCCCCAGCGCATGGCGACGTCGACCTCGCAGCGGCGCTCCACCTCGCGCGAGACGAGGTGGCCCGTCTGCTCGTCCATGACGGGGACGGTCTCGCTGAAGACACCCTCGTCGGTGACGCGCCACACCGAGGTGACGGGCGCGTCGACGGCGAGGTACTCGACGAACTCGCTGATGCCGCCGTCGTACTGGAAGCGGTGCACGGGCGGCTCGCCCGTCTCGTCGAACGACTCGGGGCGCTCGTCGCGGATCTCGATCGCGAGGCCGGGCACGAGGAACGCCGTCTGCCGCGCCCGCGCGATGAGCGACTCGGGTTCGAAGCGCGCGGTCGGCAGGAAGATCTGCGGGTCGGCCCAGTACCGCACGCGCGTACCCGTGACGCCCTTCTTCACCTTGCCGACGACGCGCAGTTCCGAGGCCTCCTCGAACGGCGTGAAGGGGCTGTCGGGGGCATCGCCCGCGAATACGCCCGGCTCGCCGTGGCGGAAGGACATGGCCCAGGTCTTGCCGTCTCGGTCAACCTCCACGTCGAGTCTCGCCGAGAGGGCGTTGACGACCGAAGCACCGACGCCGTGCAGGCCGCCGGACGAAGCGTAGCCGCCGCCGCCGAACTTTCCGCCGGCATGCAGCTTGGTGAAGACGAGTTCGACGCCGCTCAGACCGCTCTTGGGCTCGACGTCGACGGGCACGCCGCGGCCACGATCGCTGACGGTGACGCTACCGTCCGGGTGCAGCACGATGCCGATCTCGCTGCCGTGGCCCGCGAGTACCTCATCGACGGAGTTGTCGATGATCTCCCACAGGCAGTGCATGAGGCCGCGTGAATCCGTGGTGCCGATGTACATGCCCGGCCGTTTGCGCACGGCCTCGAGCCCCTCGAGCACGGTGAGGTGGCGTGCGGAATAGCTCGATTCTGCCACTGCGGCGGCCCCTTTCTGAACTGACTCGACCACCCTAGAACGTACCTCCGACATCGGGCGCGGGGCTCGCCGTGATCGGCGGCACTCGCGGTCACGGCTACGCGGTCAGCGAAACGGGGCCCGTATGCGCCGCCCGGCGGGCGCAAACGTGGTTTGATTGAAGCACCACAGAGGTTCCGGCCGCCCGGCTCGAACCCAACGCATGAGAGGGAGGCAGTCATGACGACGCTGGAGCAAGATCGCACCGAAGCCCCTCTCGCCGCCGATCGTCCCCTGACCGGGCTCGACCGCTGCGACAGCTGCGGGGCGCAGGCCTATGTGCGCGTTTCACTGGGCGGCAGCGAGCTGCTGTTCTGCGGTCACCACGCCAAGAAGCACGAGGCGAAGCTGCGCCCGATGGCCGAGGTGTGGCACGACGAAACCGCTCGTCTGCAGGCCTGACGCGGCGATCCCGAACGAGGATCCGCCGGAGTCGGACGCACGGCCCGCGCGACCGGGGGTCACTGCTGCGAGGTGAGCCCGAGTTCGGCGAGCACGCGGCTGTTGGTGCGCTTCGCGTACTCGTCGGCGATGCGATGCGCCGCCGACTCGCCCGTCTCCGCTGGAGCGTTCGAGTCGCCGAGCAGGGCATCGGCGAGCCCCGGGTTCCTGGCGAGGATCGGCCCTCGCAGCGAGGTGCCGATCGCCGAGCCTCGAACCGTTCCTTCGACCGTCTCACCCCGGGCCGGGCCGAGGTTGCCGATGCCGGCGCGCACGGCGCCGAGCGGACGCTCTCCCTCCCCCGGCAGGTAATCGCGGGTGTGGTAGCCGTAACCGACGATCCGCCCCCATTCGGAGTCGAGCACGGTCGGCCCTGAGCTGCGCTCGCCTGCCGAGAAACGGCCGGAGAACAGGCCGATGCCCCGCATCGGCCGTCCCGCATCGATCTCGGTCTCGGCGCTCAGCAGCTCCCAGCCGAGACCGACCGCGAGCAGGGGCACGCCACCGGCGACCCATCCGCGCAGACGATCGCCGGTGCCCTCGAGGACGCCGAGCACCTCGGCGGCATCCGTGTCGAAGCCCGAACCGATGACGATCGCGTCCGGGCCGAGTTCGTCGAGGAGCGGAAGATCCTCGTTCGAATCGATCGCGATGACGCGGGCATCCCGGCCGGCCCAGCGGGCGCGGGCCGCGAGCGCCTGAGCGTTCTGGGCGTCGCCGTGGATGTCGAGCAGCCTCGGCACGAGCGAGAGCACGGTGTAGGCGTTCACGACAGGGCTCCTCCCATGCGAACCTCTTCGCGGGTGAGGCCGTAATGGCCGCGGATCTTCCGCATGCTGCGCGAGGTGAAGAAGACCGTCTTCACCCCGGACTCGGGCTGCGGCAGCGCCAGGAAGGCGTCGAACGCGCGGATCAGGTCGGTGTCGACGGTGTCGACGCTCACGCCGTCGTAGGCCAGGCGATGGGCCATCGCTTCGGCTTTGGGGCCGCCGACGATGTCGACGTGTCCGAGCGCCTCCGTGTGCACCGTCCA
>JBEBTD010000205.1:0-3599 GCA_040393965.1 Leucobacter soli
CGAGGCGCACGCCGGCGATGGGGCCCGAGAAGGGCAGGCCCGAGATCTGGGTCGAGGCGCTTGCCGCGTTGATCGCGAGCGCGTCGTAGAACTCGCCCGGGGCGATCGAGAGCACGGTGACGACGATCTGCACCTCGTTGCGGAGGCCGTCGACGAACGACGGGCGCAGCGGGCGGTCGATGAGGCGGCAGACGAGGATCGCCTCGGTCGAGGGGCGGCCCTCGCGACGGAAGAACGAGCCGGGGATCTTGCCCGCGGCGTACGAGCGCTCCTCGACGTCGACGGTCAGCGGGAAGAAGTCGAAGTGATCCTTCGGCTGCTTCGACGCGCTGGTCGCGGAGAGCAGCATGGTCTCCTCGTCGAGGTAGGCGGCGACGGCGCCCTGCGCCTGCTGGGCGAGGCGGCCGGCCTCGAAGCGGATGGTGCGCTTGCCGAACTTGCCGTTATCGAGCACGGCTTCGGCGAACTTGATTTCAGGACCCTCCACGGGATCTCCTCACATACGTGAGCACGCGGCGGGCAGCCCGTAGCGCTGCGAGCGTCTGCGACGTGAGGCTGCGGTTGCTGATGTTCAGTAGAAGATCGCTCTACGAGGATCGGCCCTCGCGCGGCACGGGAGAACCTGGAGAGGCAGAGAAACCCACCACCGAAGACCAGCCCGCCAGCCGACGTGCTCGTTGTCTTCTTTGTCGCGGGCAGATGCCCGCTCTTCCAGGATATCACCGGCACTCCGAAAAAACCCGGACATCGTTCCCGGAGCGGCAGCGGGGTTCGGACACAGCGCCCTCCCCCGGCTGCCGCTCCGATCCGTCAGGCCCGACGGTTGGCGCGGCGCACGCTAAGCGCACCGAGCGCGACGAGCGCTCCGGCGATGCCGAGGCCGACGCCGAGTGTCGACGCATCGGCGCCGGTTCGCTTGAGATCGTCGGCGCCAGCGTGGCGGAGCGCCGGGTCGATCCGCCACTGCGGCAGCGCTCAGTCGGCGACGATGCTGATGGTGCTGAGCGTCTCGGCACCGATCGCCCCGCGCAGCGCGCCGATGAGCGACTCGTCGACGGGCGCGTCGACGGAGAGCACCGAGAGCGCGGTGCCCTTCTTCGCATCGCGCGCGATCTGCAGGCCGGCGATGTTGACGCCGGCTTCGCCGAGGATGCCGCCGTAGGTCGCCACGATGCCGGGGCGATCCACATAGCTGAACACGATGAGGTGATCGGAGAGCGGCAGCTCGAGGTCGTATCCGTTGATGCCGACGATCTTCTCGACCTGCTTGGGCCCGGTGAGAGTGCCCGAGACCGAGAGCTGGGCCCCGTCCGAAGTCGTGCCGCGCAGGGTGATGACGTTGCGGTAGCTCTCGCTCTGCGCGTCGACGCTGAAGCGCACCTCGACACCGCGCTGCTCCGCGAAGAGCGGAGCGTTGACGTACGACACCGGTTCGCTGACGACCTGCGTGAAGAGTCCCTTGAGCGCGGCGAGACGCAGCACCTCGACATTGTGCTCGCTCAGCTCGCCGTGCACCTCGATGTCGAGCGATGCGACGGGGGCGGCGGCGAGACCCGCGAAGATCTGGCCGAGCTTCTCGGTGAGCGGCAGGCCCGGCTTCACATACTCGCTGATGGTGCCGCCGGCGACGTTGACCGCGTCGGGCACGAGTTCGCCGGCGAGAGCGAGGCGCACCGACTTGGCGACGGAGATGCCGGCCTTCTCCTGAGCCTCTTCGGTCGAGGCACCGAGGTGGGGCGTCACGTTGATCCTGGGGTGGGCGGTGAGCGCGTCGTCGCTCGGAGGCTCCTGCACGAAGACGTCGAGCGCAGCGCCCGCGATCTCGCCCGCATCGAGAGCCGCCACGAGTGCTGCCTCGTCGATGAGGCCGCCCCGCGCCACGTTGACCACGTAGGCGGTGGGCTTCATGGCCTTGAGCTGAGCCTCGCCGATCATGCCGAGCGTCTCTGGTGTGCGCGGCATGTGGATGGTGAGGAAGTCGGCGCGGGCGACGAGCTCATCGAGCTCCACCAGCTCGGCGCCGAGCTGTCCGGCGCGGGCCGCGGTGATGTAGGGGTCGTAGGCGAGCAGCTCGACGCCGAAGCCCTTGAGACGCTCGGCCACGAGGGCGCCGATGCGGCCGAGACCGACGATGCCGACGGTCTTCTCGTAGAGTTCGGTGCCGGTGAAGGCGCTGCGCTTCCACTCCCCCGCGCTGAGCGAGGCGTGGGCGCGCTGCAGATGCCGTGCGAGGCCGAGGATGTGCGAGACCGTGAGCTCGGCGGCGCTGATGATGTTCGAGGTGGGCGCGTTCACGACCATGACGCCCGCCTGGGTGGCCGCCTTGATGTCGACGTTGTCGAGGCCGACGCCGGCGCGGGCGATGACCTTGAGCTTCGGGGCCCAGCCGAGCGCTTCGGAGTCGAGCTGCGTTGCCGAGCGCACGAGGATCGCGTCGGCATCCGCGAGCGCGGTGCGCAGAGCCTCGCGGTCGGTGCCGTCGACGTGCGCGATCTCGAAATCGGGGCCGAGCGCGGCGATCGTGGCGGGTGAGAGTTCTTCTGCGATCAGCACGACCGGCGCAGGCATCAGCGGGTTTCCTCCGTGAGACGGGGCGACGAGGGCTCGGGTTCGAGCACCAGGCAAGTCTACTACCGCCGCCGCATGTGCTGCGCGAGGTTACGCGAAGAAGCTCGACTGGGGCACGAGGTGCAGGATCTCGAGCTGGATCGCGGCGGTCATCGCAAGCGCGGTGGCGAGGATCAGCAGCCTCGACCCGCCGCGACGGCGACGGCCTGCGAGCAGCGCGATCGCGTAGGCCAGCACGGGCAGCGCGATGCCGAGCCAGAGCCAGAACCAGCCGGTCGCATTCACCGCGAGCCCCAGCTGCGCGCCCATCTCGGGCAGCAGCACGAGATTGCCCGCAGCCGCGACGACCATGTATGCGTACAGGCCGGTGAGCAGGGCGAAGAGCGCCCAGCCGGTGATCTTGCGCGCCATCAGATCAGCCCTCCGAGCATGGGCAGCGGCACGAGCAGCACGGCGCCGAGCAGCAGCCACAGCAGCTTTCTGCCGGTACCGGCGCCGCGGCAGAGCACGAGCACGCTCACGAACCAGAGCGCGGGAGCGAAGGGCGCCAACCAGAAGACGAGCTGCTGCAGAACCGCACCGATGGCGCCGCTGCCCTCGGCTACGGCCGAGTTGACCTCGGAGTAATAGCTCGCCCAGCTGAACCAGACCATCGTATAGAGCAGGTAGACCCCGCCGATGAGACCGAGCAGCACGAGCGCACCGCTCGAGAGCTGCTGCGCCCCGCCGGCTCCGTCGCCCTCGCCCTCCACCGGCGCCCCGACGAGCGGTGACGGCGCCTCGGCGACGGACGCCTGCGCATCGGCGGCGTCGGCATCACCCTCGATCGTCCAGCCGCTCGCGATCGTGCTCTCTCGGGCGGCGGGCTCGCGGCCGGCGCGATCCTTGTCTCTGACCATGCTCTCAAGCCTAGCGAGCGGCGACCGTGCGCCGGCTTGGAAACCCCGCAGCTTGGCAGTAGCGGCGACTTGAAGCGCGGCGGTTTCAGGGGGCTATCGCAACACCTCTTCACGCGGAGGTGCTGTCATGAA
>JBEBTD010000206.1:0-3569 GCA_040393965.1 Leucobacter soli
GGGCGCCGTGCCGGCCGCGCCGATCGCCTTCGTCGAGGTCGAGCGCCTGGCGTAGAGTCTCGCGCAAGGGTGGCCGCACTCCGGTCGCCTGCAATACCGGTGAACCGCAGCCCCTCACGCGTACAGCCGGGTCGCCGTCTCGAGCAGGGCGGCGATCGCGTCGGGGGGCTCGCTCCGCCACCAGGCGATGCGCACGGCGATGCGGGGCGCGTCGACGATGGGTCTGAAGCTGACCCCGGCGCGCGCGTGCTGCGCGGCGGTCGCCTCCGAGGTGACGCCCACGCCGGTTCCTGCGGCGACGTTGTTGAGCCAGTCCTCGATGTCCGAGCTCTCGATCAGTCTGGCGGGTGCCGGCCCTCCTTCCCAGAGCGCGAGGCTGGTGGTTCCGGTGCGCTGATCCGAGAGCAGGGTGCGTCCGTCGAAGTCGCGCATACGCAGGCTTCGCCGTCGGGCCCAGAGGGGGTCGTCGCTCGAGAAGGCGGCGACGCGTCGTTCGAGCCCGATCACGACGCTGGCGAAGCGCTCGGGATCGGGGGCGACGCGCATGATCGCGGCGTCGCAGCGGCCTTCGGCGAGCCCGGAGCTGGGGGAGTTGTGGCGTACGAGGCGCAGCTCGGTCTCGGGGTGCTCTTCGGCCCAGCCGCGCAGCAGTGCGGTGGTGTGCGAGCCGAGTGCCGCCCAGGCGTAGCCGAGGTTCAGCTGGCCGTGCTGTTCGCGTGCGAGCGCATCGAGGCCGCTCGCGGCGACGAGGATCCGCCGGGCCTGCGGCAGCATCGTCTCCCCGAAGGCGGTGGGTTCGCAGCCGTGCCGGCCGCGGCGCAGCATCCGTTGCCCGAGGGAGCGTTCGAGGCTGGCGATGGCGCGGGAGACGGCGGCTTGGGAGACATGCAGCTCCTCGGCGGCGGCGGTGAGGGTGCCGGTGTCGGCGGCCGTCACGAAGCAGCGCAGTTCCCGCAGCGTCCATTCCATACGTTCAGCGTATGGAGTGCGAGAAACTTGCACAATCCGTATGGAAGGGATCGCCCTACGATGGTGCCGTGAGCACCACCGCCGAGATCCGGGTCGAGCGCCCCTCCGAGAGCCGACGCGGCCTCGGCAGAGGCGTGCTGCTCGCGATGACAGGCGCGGTCAGCAATCAGTTCGGCGCGGCGACCGGCGCGCTCGCGTTCCCGGCGATCGGACCGGTGGGAGTGGTCGCGATCCGGCAGCTCATCACGGCTGCGGTGCTCGTACCGGTGGGTCGGCCGCGATTCCGCGGCATGGGCTGGTCGCAGTGGTGGCCGGTGCTGCTGCTCGGCGTCGTCTTCGGCATCATGAACATCACGGTGTACACGACGATCGACCGCCTCGGCCTCGGTCTCGCGATCACCCTCGAGTTCCTCGGCCCGCTGGCGATCGTGATCTTCGCGTCGCGCCGCGGCATCGACCTGCTCGGCGGGATCCTCGCCGCGATCGGTGTCGTCGTGCTCGTGAACCCGGGCCCGACCACCGACCTGCTCGGGGTCGCGACCGGGCTCGTCTCGGCCGCGTCATGGGCTTCCTACGTGCTGCTGAACCGCCAGATCGGGCGCCGGCTCCCAGGCCTGCAGGGCGCGGGTGCGGCGAGCCTCGTCTCGGCGGTGATGTGGATCCCGATCGCGGTGTGGTGGTTCACGGCCCACCCGCCCCCGCTCTGGGCGATCGCCTTCGCGGTCGTGTGCGCCCTGCTCTCCTCGGTGATCCCGTTCACGGTCGACCTGGCGGCGCTGCGACTGCTACCGGCGGGCCTGTTCAGCACTTTGCAGAGCATGCATCCGGTGTGGGCCGCAGTGGTGGGTCTGATCGTGCTGCATCAGGTGCTCGTCCTGCAGGAGTGGATCGGCATCGCGCTCGTCGTCTTCAGCAACGTGCTCGTCACGTCGACGAGTATGCGGCGAACCGCCTGAGCGCGGTGCGGCGCGGCACGTCCTAGACTGGCGGCATGATCGACTGGCGCCCGGACGTACTCGGCGAGGGCTTCGAGTGCACCGACATCGATCTGGGCGAGGACGCGGAGGGCCCGCTCTGCGCCACCCTCGTCAGGTCGCTGCCGCAGCCACTGGGCTTCTGGGCTCGGCTGCTGCGCAGGGAGCGCGAGCTCGAGGACTGCGACGTGCTGTACGTGCACGGCTGGAGCGACTACTTCTTCCAGACGAGGCTCGCCAACTTCTACACCGATCGCGGCGCCCGCTTCTTCGCGCTCGACCTGCGCAAGTACGGCCGCAGCCTGCGCGAGGGGCAGACGCCCGGCTATATCGAGCACCTCGACGAGTACGACGAGGAGATCGACGCGGCCGTCTCGATCATCCGCGGCTTCGACGGCGAGATCCGCAGCGTCGAGGAGGCGGCCGCGGAGGACGGCGACGAGCGAGCGCCCGCCGTCGAAGACGCGGCGGCGGTCTCGGTCGAGGCCGCGATCGAGGGCGGGGTCGAGCGCGGCAGCGGGGCCGTTGACGGGACGAGGATCGCCCGCCGCCGTCGACTCCTGCTGCTGGGGCACTCGACCGGCGGGCTCGTGCTGAGCCTGTGGGCCGACCGGCACCGGGGCGAGGCCGATGCGATCGTGCTGAACAGCCCGTGGCTGGAGCTGCAGCTGAGCGGCGCCGCCCGGCGGGCGCTGCTGCCCATGGTGAACGTGCGCGCCAGGCTGAGTCCGCACGAGATCGCGTTGCCGCAGCTCGACATGGGCTTCTACGCGCAGGCACAGGAGGGCTGCAACACTCCCGAGGAGCTCGCGCTCATCAACCACGACTGGCGCCCGCAGCAGACGCTGCCGGTGCGGGCGGCCTGGCTGCGCGCGATCATCGAGGGGCACACGAAGGTCGATGCCGGCATCGATGTCGGCGCGCCGGTCTGCGTGCTGCTGTCGGCGCGCTCGCAGTTCGGGCTGAACTGGAACGACGCGATGCTCCGCGCCGACACCGTGCTCGAGGTCGAGGCGGTCGCGCGAGCCGCGCTCAAGCTCGGTCCGTCGGTCGCCGTGGAGCGCATCGACGGCGCGCTGCACGACGTCTTCCTCTCGGAGGCGGGCGTGCGCGCCGACGCCTACTCCCGCATGGAGCGCTGGCTGCTCGGCTGGCGCACATGGAGCCTCCGCGCAGAGGCGGGGTCTCGGCTCGCGAGCTGAGCCGCTAGTCTCTTTGTATGGAGATGCGAGTGGCCGCCTACGCCGTCGTCGAGCGGCGCGGCAAGCTGCTGCTCACGCACTGGCGCCGTGGCCACCTGCACGGGTGGACCCTTCCGGGCGGTGGTCTCGAGCCCGGCGAGGATCCCCGGGACGCGGTCGTGCGCGAGGTCTTCGAAGAGACCGGCCTCGAGGCGCGCGTCGGCAAGCTGATCGGTGTCGATTCGCGCGTGATGGTGCGCGAGGAGGTACCCGAGGGCACCGATCCCGAGTTGCACACGATTCGCATCGTCTACCGCGCGAGCGCCAAGGAGGGCCCGCTGCGCAATGAGGTCGGCGGCAGCTCCGACGAGGCGCGCTGGGTGGCGATCCGCGAGATCAAGTCGCTGCGCACGCTCTCGCTCGTGCAGGTCGCGATACGCATGGC
>JBEBTD010000207.1:0-3560 GCA_040393965.1 Leucobacter soli
GCGGAGCGCCTAGAAGTAGACCCCGTACCGGGCCATGAAGTCCCGGGGGCTCACCTTGGTGCCCCACTCCAGGGTCTCGAAGTGCAGGTGCGGGCCGGTCGACAGGCCCGTGCTGCCGACGTAGCCGATGAGCTGGCCGGAGGAGACCCACTGGCCGTAGTACACCTCGGGCGACTGGATCATGTGCGCGTACCGGGTGGACTCCCCGCCGCCGTGGTCGATGAAGACGGCGTAGCCGTAGGTGCCCATCCAGCCGGCGGTGGTCACGGTGCCGCTGTTCGCGGCGTAGATGGGCGTCCAGTTGCCGATGGCGAGATCGATCGCGCGGTGGCCGTAGTAGCCCCACCACTCGGTGCTCACCCAGTAGCAGCACGAGAGCGGGCGCACCCACCCGCTCGATCCGGCGGGCGGGCCCGGGGTGCCCGGAGAGGTGCCGGGGTTCTTGGCGGCCTCCTCGGCCGCCTTGCGCCGCTCCTCCTCGATGCGCCGGCGCTCCTCCTCTTCGAGGCGCACGCGCTCCTGGTAGCCGTCGACCGTCTGCGTGGTGGTGTCCTTCAGTGCGGCGAGCTGCGCCTCGAGCGTGACCTGCTGGGCCTCTCGCTCGACGAGCTTCTCCTGAGCGGCGGCGGCCGCCTCAGCGGCCGCGATCTGTGCCGCCTCGCGCTCGGCGCGCAGGCGCTCGCGCTCGTCCCGCGCGGCCTGGGCCTGCTCTCCGAGCGACTTCGCCGAGTTCATCGCCTGTTCGGCCTTCTCGGAGATGCTCGTGTTGCGCTCCGTGGCCTTCTCCATGCGTGCAAGGCGGTCGAGCAGCGCATCGGCGGTCGTGTCGTCGGCTTCGAGGAACATGTCGAGGTTGCGGTCGACGCCGCCGGAGCGGTACATCTGCGAGACGAGGGCCGCGGCCTGCTCGGCGGCCTGCTCGGCCTCGGCCTGGCTCGCCGCGGCCTGCTCCTCGAGGGAGCGCAGTCGCTCCTCGGCCTGGGCGAGCTGCTCCTCGGCCGCGAAGAGCTTGGCGGCGGCTTCCTCGGCGGCGGCGCGCGTCTGCTCGACCTCGGCCTGCACTTCGACGATGAGGCCTTCGATCTCGGTCACCTTCAGGGCTGCTGCGGCCTCGTCGTTCTTGGCCCGCTGCACGTCGTTCCAGGTGGGGAGGTCGCTCACGATGGCCTGCGCGGCCGGCGCGGTGACGAACTCGGCGCCGCTGAACGCTCCCACGCAGATGGCCACAACCGCGGCGCCGCCGAGCACACGGCGAATCGTCGGTGTCATCGAGGCACTCCTCAGATCGCTGTTCATCGTTCCTCCCTCGCGACGGCGGAAGTCGCCCGCCGCGAATACGATATCGTTCAGCGTAGCATTCAAGTTCTGCTTGAGGGTGAGATTCGCGGTCGTACCGGGATCGCGCGCTACCGCCGGCGCAGCCGGGCGAGCAGCAGCGACAACTCGGGCGAGCGCATCGCCGCGAGCGCGCCGAGGTAGACCACCGCGACGAGACCCGCGACGAGCACGCCGAACAGCAGCGCCTCGCCGACGCCCGGTGCGGGTACGACGCCGCGCAGCAGCGCCACCGCACCCGCGCCCGCCGCGGCCGCGACCAGCGCCCCGCCGAACGCCCTGGCGAGGCAGACGAGGATCCGCCGGCCGTCGATCGAGCCGATCTTCCGCCGAAGCAGCGTCGCCGAGAGCAGCGCGCCGAAGATCTCGGCCGCCGACCACGAGAGCGCGAAGCCCAGACCGATGTAAGGGCCCGGCACCCCGAAGACCGTCGGCACGCACAGCGCGAGCGTCACGAGCAGCGATTGCTGGGCCACGACGATGAAGAACGGGGTGCGCGTGTCCGAGAGCGCGTAGAAGGCCCGCTGCGTCACGAAGAAGCAGCTGAAAGCGACGAGGCTCAGCAGATAGGCCTGCAGCACCGGCGAGAACTGCTCCACCAGTTCGGGGCTCGCGTCGAAGTACAGCACCCGGCCGATGTAGGGCGCGACGACGACGAGCACGATCGCGGCGAGCATCATCACTGTGAGGATGCTGCGCATCGAGGCCGAGTAGTCCGCGCGGAACTCCGGCATCCTGCCCGACTGGCCGGCCTGGGCGAGCCGCGTGAAATAGGCCGTGGCGAGCGAGACCGCGAGCACCGAGTGCGGCATCAGGAAGATCATCATCGCGTTCTGCAGGCCGGCGACCGAGACTCCCTCACCGCTGGCACGGGTGATCACCGTGTTCGTGGCGATCGTCGCGAGCTGCACGACCGTGATGGCGGCGAGGCTCCAGGCGGCGATCTTGACCGTGCGGCCCAGGCCCATGCCGCGCCACTTGAAGTCGGGCCGGTAGCGCAGCCCGGTCATGCGCCACGGGATGTAGAGGATGAACGCCTGCACCGCGACGCCGAGCGTCGCGCTGCCGGCCAGCACGGCGATGGAGACCGGCGTCCAGTCGATTGGCGTGCGCGTGCCGTCGGGATCGGCGCCGAACAGCGCGATGAAGACGAAGAGGCCCGCGATTCCGATGACGTTGTTGGCGACCGGCGCCCAGGTGGAGGGGCCGAATACGCTGCGGGCGTTGAGCACCTCGCCGAGCACCACGTAGAGGCCGAAGAAGAGCACCTGCGGCATGCACCAGAACGCGAAGGCGGTGGCGAGCGCGAGCTTCTCGCCCGACCAGCTGGGCGCGTTGATGAAGACGATGAACGGCGCAGCGGCCACCGCGATCGCGGTCATGCCGGTGAGCGCGACCGAGACGAGCGTGAGCAGCTTGTTGATGTACCCGCTACCGCCGTCGGGATCCTTCGCCGCCCGCACGATCTGCGGCACGAGCACGGCGTTCAGCATGCCGCCGAGCACGAGGTAGTAGATCGAGTTCGCGAGCTCGTTGCCGAGCGAGAACGCATCGCCGGAGACCGAGCTGATCGAGCCGATCGCGTACGCGAGCAGCATCATTTTCGCGAGCCCGAGCAGGCGCGAGACGATCGTGCCAGAGGCCATCACGGCGCTCGCGCGCAGCAGACCGGCAGCCACAGACGACCCCCCTTCATCCTTCCCGGAAAGGTCAGACGACCACAACGACGGGAACGATCATCGCCTTGCGGCGAAGCTTCGTGCCCACCCAGCGGCCGATCGTGCGGCGCACGATCTGCTGCAGCTGATGGTGGTCGACCACGCCGTCCTTCATCGCCTGCTCGAGCGCATCGGCGATCTGCGGCTTGATCTTGTCGAAGACGTGGTCGGCCTCCGCGACGCCCTTCGCATGGATCTCGGGGCCCGACACGATCTGGCCGAGGCTCGTCTCGACCACCGTGATGACCGAGATGAACCCCTCCTCCGCGAGCACGCGGCGATCGCGGAGGTCGTCGTCGGTCACGCGGCCGACCGAGGAGCCGTCCACGTAGATGAAGTCGATGTCGAGCTGCCCGACCTGGCGCGCCACACCGCCCTGCAGGTCGACGACGGTGCCGTTCTCGCCGATGATCGTGCGGTTCTGCGGCACTCCCGTCTCGATCGCGAGGGCCGCGTTCGCCACGAGGTGGCGGTACTCGCCGTGGATCGGCATGACGTTCTTCGGGC
>JBEBTD010000208.1:0-3468 GCA_040393965.1 Leucobacter soli
CGACGCATACCCTTTTGCCCATACTATCGGGAGGCTGTGTCGAAACCCCGTATCCTGGCGGCTCACCCGAGACCGAACAACGCCAGGTAGGCGCCCGCGAGGGCCTCACCCCAGGCGATGCCGATCCACGAGCCCAAGAGCATGAACGGCCCGAACGGAATGCCACTCTTGCGAGTGGCACGGCGCAGAGCGATAAGAGCCAATCCGTAGACGGCGCCGAGCAGGAAGCCGGCGAAGGCGCCGACCGCGACAGCGCCCCACCCGACGAAGCCGAGGGCTGCACCGACGAGCGGCGCGAGCTTCACGTCGCCTCCACCGATGCCTCGCGGGTAGACGAGCGCGATGAGGAGGTAGAAGACGAAGAGAGCCACAGCGGCGCCAAGAGTCGAGCCGACTCGGCTCCAATCCCCTGAGAGACTCGCGGAGGCCGAGAGCACGACGATGACGACGACGAGGCCTGGCAGCACGATGGCATCGGGAAGCCGCTGATGGTCGATGTCGATAAGGGTGAGCGCGATACCCGCTGCAGCGAACCATAGATAAGCGCCGAGTGCGAACCACCATGCCGTGACCTCCGCCCCGCTCTGCCCGGGTGCGCCCGCGAACGAGACCCACCACCACGCGACGAGGGCGAAAGCGGCGCCCGTACCGAGCTCGACGAGCGGGTATCGGCCGCTGATCCGATCCCGGCAGCTCGCGCAGCGTCCGCCCAGCGCGACCCACGAGACGACTGGCACGTTCTGCCAGGAGCGGATCGGAGCATCGCAGTGCGGGCAATGGCTCGCAGGCAGCAGCGACTCGCCTCGCGGCACCCGCCAGACGACGACGTTGAGGAACGACCCGATGATCAGCCCGAAGACACCAGCCGCGATGACGAACCAATGCGGCGGGATCAGGTCGGTCATCCGTTCAGCATATTGGAGTGCGCATTGCCTGGGTCAGTCGGCATGTACCGGTCGACGTCGGATCAATCGATGTTGAATCAATCGATGTTGAATCAATCGATGTTGAATCAATCGATGTTGCGCTGCGATATCGGCTGGCTAGGGTCGATGAAGGAGGGCAGGCCACTTCCCCCGCCGCCGCCAGCACCGCCGCCGCCCGAGTTCCCGGACCAGCCGGGGATGCCGACGCTCGCGAAGGTGAGCGTCGAGGCGCCGCCGGTCGTGATGCGGCCGGCGTAGATGCTACCGGTGAACTCGGTATTGCTGACGTTCACCGTGCACGGCGTGTACACGGTGGTGATCACGCCTGTCAGCCGGCTGTTCTCGAAGTTCACGGCGGTCGATCCCGGGCTCGGGCAGACCGGGTTACCGCTGCCGTCGGCAGCCCCCGGCTGGATGAACCAGACCTTGGGCGAGGTGTTCGGCTTAGCATTGATGCGCAGTTGGTTGAGGTTGATGGAGTTCACGAGGAACACGACATCGTGGCCGATCTCGAAGGTACGGTTGAGCCCGGTGTTACTGCACGTTCGCAGATCGAAGACCGTGTTCTCCGCAAGGCTCTCGAGCGGGGATCCGCCGCTGCCGGACCAGGCGTTCCACTGACTGCAGGTCACGCTGGGCTTCGCGAAGCCGACCCACTTGCTCGCATCGTATTCGTAGGCCTGCCATCCGCTGATCACGGGGCCGGTAACGGGAGCCGGCGCGGTGAGCGTCTCGAACTGCAGGGCGGATGCCTGGATCTGGCACTTCTTTGCGTCCATGCCTGACGGCGGCTGGTTCCAGGTGATGTTGTTCGTCACACTGCCGACCGTGCAGCCGGAGAGAGAGGCCCCGACGCTATTGTTGCCGACCAGCGAAACAGCCCCGCCAGACATGATTCGTCCCGGGAAGGTCAGATGCCAGCGGCTGACGGTGACGGCTCCGCGAGCGGTCACGTTGCCGCCCACACGGTTCGAGGTCGTGGTCTCCGCGGTGCCTGCAGCAAATACGCTGCCCTTCACCCACCCGCCGCTGTCGCCGTTGTCGGGCATGAACACGTTGCCGTTGGTCTTGGCATCGCCCTCGACGACCCCCTTGATCTCGAGGGTGGCACGGTTGTCGCCGCCCGAGGCGACAGCGGTGCTCGACGAGACGAGGTTGCCCTTCACCGTCGCGCCCTGGTTCAGGATCACGGGGCCACCCGAAACCACATTCCCTTCGACGACGCCACTGATGACAGTGGTGCCGGAGCCCGATATGATCAGATCGCCCTTGACGACCGCGCTGTTGTGCAGGTTGGCGGATCCGTTGATCCGAACCGTACTGCCCATCGTGCCGCTGAGAACGTGGGGCCCCGACCCTGCGGCGGTCAGCGTTCCGGTGATGACGTTGCTGCCGTTGTTGTTGGTGACGAAATTACCGCCGAGGTGCACGTTGCCGTTCACTACGCACGGGTTGGTGGAGACGTTGCCGGAAGCGACGAGATTGCCGGGCACGATGATGCTGCAGGTGTAGTTCTGCTGACGCACCGTCACATTCGTGGGCGGGTCGCCGTCCCGAAGGCGCAGCACAATGCCGTTGTGTATGACAGTGTCTCCGGCCCCGCCGAAATCGACGATGCTGTCCCTGCCTGCCGGCTCGTCTCCTCCTCCGTTGTCCCGAATGATCTCGAAGGTCGCCTGCACCGTGGAGGTCGAATTATCGGAGGGGTCGTGGCCGACGGAGACGATGGTGACGGTCTGCGGGGTTGAGCTGAGGTCGCAGGATCCGCTCACCGCGTATCGGGGGACCTGGCTGGTGAGGCTGCTCTCCAGGCTGCCGTCTTGCAGCCTCGCGCAGAAATCCTCTCCGGCTGCGGCTCTCGCGGGCAGGATCACCTGTGCCGCGGCGATGCCGGCGTCTGCTGCGGCCTGCGACTGGATGCTCGTGCGGGTGATGGTGCTGACGTTGGCGGATCCGACGATAGCGACGAGGAAGGCGCCGATCAGCGCGACGCCGACGATGAAGATGAGGAGCACCATCGGCAGCGCGATGCCGCGCTCGTCGCGCAGGCGCTCGTGGATCCGTGATTTCATCATGGTGCGCATGTCGCGCCTCCTGTGTTGACCGGGCCGAGCACCGCGGAGGCCTTGACGGTTTGAGTGGAGCTGCCGACGCCCCGCACGGCGAGATCGTAGCCGACGGTGCGGCCGTCGACCGTGAAGCCGCCGCCGGTGACATCGAAGTCGAAGAGCGCGCGCCCGTCGCGGGTGACCCGACCATCCTGAATCGCGTAGACGACATCGCGGTAGCACGGGGTGCCCGCTGAGGGATCTGCGGTCTGCAGGGTGATCGAGGAGTGGGTGCCCGTGGTTGCGGGCACCACGCTGCGGGCGTTTCTCGCATCGCGGTCGAAGACGCTCGTGAAGTTCTGCGTGTTGCTCGACACGTTGGTGATGACGCTCACCGTCTGCTCGCTGCGGAAGAGCGAGACCATGACCGTGGCGACGATGGTGGCGATGAGGCCGAGCACGGCGACGTAGACGGCGAGCTCGACCAGGCTGAA
>JBEBTD010000209.1:0-3429 GCA_040393965.1 Leucobacter soli
GCATCGCCGAACTTCACGCCGGGCGACACCTTCGGGCGATCGTCGAAGAGCACCTCGACACCCGCCCCGTCCAGGGCCGAGGCGAGCGATTCGGCGATCTCGTAGACGGCCTGATCCTTGCCGGTGGCCACGAGGTGCACGTCGAACGGGGCGACCGCCGCGGGCCAGCAGAGGCCGCGGTCGTCGTGGTGCAGCTCGGCGAGGATCGCGAGGATGCGGGTCACGCCGATGCCGTAGGAGCCCATCGTGACGGTCACGAGCTTGCCGTTCTCGTCGAGCACCTTGAGCCCCAGTGCCTCGGCGTACTTTCGTCCCAGCTGGAAGACGTGGCCGATCTCCATGCCGCGGGCGATCGTGACGGGGCCGGAGCCGTCGGGCGCGGGATCGCCGTCGCGCACGGTCGCGATATCGGCGAGGCCGTCGGCGGTGAAGTCGCGTCCGGCGACGAGGTAGGCGACGTGCTTCTCGTGCTCGTTCGCGCCGGTCACCCACGAGGTGCCGGGCACGACGCGCGGGTCGAGCAGGTAGCGGATGCCGGTGCTCCCTTCGAGGCCGAGCACGAGCCCGCCGTCCTGCACCGACCCCGGCCCGATGTAGCCCTTGACGAGCCCGGGGTGCTTCTCGAAGTCGGCAGGCGTCGCAGGCTCCACCTCGCAACCTGCGAAAGCGACCTCGGCGCGCTTCATGTCGGCGTCGCGGTCGCCCGGGACGCCCACGATCACGAGCGAGCGCTCGCCCTCGTGCTCTCCCGCGATGGGAGTCACCGCGAGCACGATGTTCTTGAGCGTGTCGGCGGCGGTCCACTCGCGACCGTCCTCGCGGGGCAGCACGGCGTTCGCATGGGCGACGAGAGTCTCGATGGTGGGGGTGTCCGGCGAGTCGAAGACCTGGGCCGCGGGCAGCGCCGCGATCTCGCTCTCGGACAGCGCGTCGGGCACCGGGGCGGCGTACGCCTCGACGTTCGCGGCGTAGCCGCCCTCGGAGCGCACGAAGCTGTCCTCGCCGATGTCGATCGGCAGCAGGAACTCCTCGCTCTTCGAACCGCCCATCGCACCCGCATCGGCAGAGACGATCGTGTAGTCGAGGCCGAGGCGGGTGAAGATGCGCTCATAGGCGTCGCGCTGAGCCTGGTAGCTGGCGTCGAGCCCCTCGTCGGAGACGTCGAAGGAGTAGGCGTCCTTCATGGTGAACTCACGGCCACGAAGCAGGCCGGCGCGGGGGCGGGCCTCGTCGCGGTACTTGTCCTGGATCTGGTAGATCGACAGCGGCAGATCCTTGTACGACGAGACGATGTCCTTCACCAACAGGGTGAAGACCTCTTCGTGCGTCGGCGCGAGCAGGTAGTCGGCGCCGTGCCGGTCGTGCAGGCGGAAGAGCGCGTCGCCGTACTCCTCCCACCGGCCCGAGGCCTCGTAGGGCTCACGGGGCAGCAGCGCGGGGAAGTGAACCTCGTGGGCGCCGGCAGCGGCCATCTCCTCGCGGATGATCTGCTCGAGCTTCGCCTTCACCCGCAGGCCGAGCGGCAGCCATGCGAAGATGCCGGGCGCCTGACGGCGGATGTAGCCAGCGCGCACGAGCAGCTTGTGGCTCGCGACCTCGGCGTCCGCCGGATCTTCGCGCAGGGTCTTGAGGAAGTAGTTCGAGAGACGAGTCAGCACGCGTTCTATCGTAGTCCGCATGCGGGGCGAGGATCATCGCCCGCTCGGGGCCCGCCCGCCCGAGGAGGGCCGCCGCCGTAGGCTTGAGCACATGTCCCCCGCCGTGCGCCGCCTGCGCTGGCTCGTCGTACCGGCGATCCTCGCGCTCGCCGCGGTGCTGCGGCTCTGGGCGCTCGGCCGCCCGGACACGCTCGTCTTCGACGAGATCTACTACGTGCGCGACGCGGTGAGCCAGCTCGCCCACGGGTACCCCACCATCTGGCCCGACGACGATCCCGCCTTCGACGCCGAGCGGGCCGGTTCTCACGGCGACGAGCCGAACTCCATCGCCCACCCGCCGCTCGGCAAGTGGATGATCGCCCTCGGGCTGCTGCTGCTCGGGCCCGACACCGGTTGGGGTTGGCGACTCTCGACCGCACTCGCAGGGGTGGCGACAGTGGCCATCACGATGCGCATCGGCTCGCTGCTGTGCCGCGGCCCCTGGGTCGCATGGCTGGCGGGCCTGCTGCTCGCGGTCGACGGGGTGCACGTGGTGATGTCCCGGGTCGCGCTGCTGGACGGCCTGCTCACGATGCTCGTCGCACTGGGTGCGCTCTTCGTCGCGCACGACTGGATAGCGACGGCGCGCCCCGCCGGTGTCCGTGTTCGATGGCGCAGGCCGTGGCTGCTCGCCGCCGGACTCGCCTTCGGCGCGGCCGCGGCGGTGAAATGGTCGGGCCTGTACCCGCTCGCCGCCTTCCTCCTGCTGCTCACGATCGGCGATCTGCTGCGCAAGTGCTACGAGGATCGGCCGGGCCCGGGCCGCCGCCGACCGCTCGTGGGCGCACTGCTGCAGGCGCTCACGACTGCGGCGATCGCGCTGCCCGCGGCGCTCGCCGCCTACCTCGCGAGCTGGATCGGCTGGATCATTCGTCCCGGCGGCCAGAACCGGCACGAGGGGGAGCCCTGGTGGGTGTCGCTCTGGCAGTGGCACCTCGACGCCTTCTCCTGGCATTCCACGCTGACCGCTCCGCACCCTTTCCAGGCTCACCCGTTCGGCTGGCCGCTCGGGCTGCGCCCGACCGCGATGTACGACGCGCGCTGGGACGGCTACGTCTCGGTGATCACCCCGCTGCCTAATCCGCTGGTCGCTTGGGGCGGGGTCGCGGCTGTCGGCCTGCTCGCCTGGATCGTGCTGCGCGCTTCGAGGCTCGCCCTGGTGCGCCGCGGCGCCGGCCCTCTGCTGGACGGCGCAGTGGCCGCGAGCGCGTTCGTGCTCACCGGGTACCTCTCGGGCTGGCTGCCGTGGGTGCTCACGTTCTCGCGCTCGGCGGTGTTCCAGTTCTACGCGGTCGTGCTGACGCCGTTCTCGGCGCTGGCGCTCGCCCTGGTGCTCGCGGGCTTCGCCTCGCTGCCGGGGGCTCGCGGGCTGCCGCTCCGCGCCGGCATTCGGCTCGACGGCTCGGCGGTGGCGATGCAGGGCCGCAGGGTCGCCCTCGGCATTCTGCTCGTCGCCGCGATCGTGCTGGCGCTGCTCTTCTGGCCGCTCTGGATCGGCATGCCGGTCGAGCACTGGTTCTACCGCTTGCATCTCTGGCTGCCGGGCTGGTCGTAGGCGCGATCCAGCTCTTTGTTCGTATCCGCCGGCACTCGCGGCCCGCCGGGATCCGCAGCGGTGGATGACGGGCTCAGAGCAGGCGACGGCTGAGCGCCCAGGCCGTGAGCTCGTGACGATTGGAGAGCTGCAGCTTG
Source organism: Leucobacter soli (assembly GCA_040393965.1). Classification (GTDB taxonomy): domain Bacteria; phylum Actinomycetota; class Actinomycetes; order Actinomycetales; family Microbacteriaceae; genus Leucobacter; species Leucobacter soli_C. The sequence continues at coordinate 3,390 of JBEBTD010000209.1, forward strand.
CGCAGCACGTTCGACACGTGGGTCTCGACGGTCTTCACCG
>JBEBTD010000210.1:0-3410 GCA_040393965.1 Leucobacter soli
GTGCTCGACGTGCCGACCGTCTACCTCTCGGGCCGCGCCGGCGCGGCGAGCCACACCCGCCCCGCAGACGGCGAACTGCCCGACAACCCCGATCTCGAGCCGCTCTTCGAGACGATCCTCGAGCGCGTGCCCGCGCCGAAGCACGACGACGAGCACCCTCTGCAGGCGCACGTCACGAACCTTGACTCCTCGCCGTTCCTCGGCCGTATCGCGCTGCTTCGCGTGCACCACGGCGAGATCAAGAAGGGCCAGACGGTCGCCTGGGTGAAGCAGGACGGCAGCGTGCAGAACGTGCGCATCACCGAGCTGATGCTGACCAAGGCGCTCACGCGCTACCCCGCGGAGCAGGCCGGCCCCGGCGACATCGTCGCGATCGCGGGCATCGAGGACATCACGATCGGCGAGACCATCGCCGACGCCGACGACGTGCGCCCGCTGCCGGTCATCACGGTCGACGAGCCCGCGATCTCGATGACCATCGGCGCCAACACCTCGCCGCTCGTCGGCAAGGTCAAGGGCCACAAGCTGACCGCCCGCATGATCAAGGACCGCCTCGACCGCGAGCTCATCGGCAACGTGTCGCTGCGTGTGCTCGACACCGACCGCCCCGACGCCTGGGAGGTGCAGGGCCGCGGCGAGCTGGCGCTCGCGATCCTCGTAGAGAACATGCGCCGCGAGGGCTTCGAACTCACCGTCGGCAAGCCGCAGGTGGTCACCAAGGAGATCGACGGGAAGATCCACGAGCCCTACGAGCACCTCACCATCGACACCCCCGAGGAGCACCTCGGCGCGATCACCCAGCTGCTCGCCGCCCGCAAGGGCCGCATGGAGAACATGGTGAACAACGGCACCGGCTGGGTGCGCATGGAGTTCATCGTGCCGTCGCGCGGCCTGATCGGCTTCCGCAGCGAGTTCATGACCGAGACCCGCGGCACCGGCATCGCGAACGCGATCTCCCACGGCTACGGCGAGTGGGCCGGCCCCATCGTCACCCGCAACAACGGTTCGATCGTCGCCGACCGCTCCGGCGTCGTGACCCCCTTCGCGATCATCAACCTGCAGGAGCGCATGACGTTCTTCGTGCAGCCGACCGCAGAGGTCTACGAGGGCATGGTGATCGGCGAGAACTCGCGCAACGAGGACATGGATGTGAACATCACGAAGGAGAAGAAGCTCACGAACATGCGTTCGTCGACGGCCGACACCTTCGAGTCGATGACGCCCCCGCGCCAGCTGACGCTCGAGGAGTGCCTCGAGTTCGCCCGCGAGGACGAGTGCGTCGAGGTCACGCCCGAGGTCGTGCGCATCCGCAAGGTGCACCTGGACGCGACCACCCGCGCCCGCGCGGCGTCGAAGCTCAAGCAGCAGCTCGCGAAGTAGCTTTCACGAGGATCGGGGCCGGCGCGAATGCGCCGGCCCTTTCTGCTTCCCGTGCGCGGCACGCCCGGCCTCGCACGCGTTGGCCCCGCAAGCGCTGATCCCGCGCGAGCTGGCCCCGCATGCCCGGCCCCGCCACAGACCCCCCAAGTTCGGGCTCGCACGCCTCCGCCCCTGCTCGTAAAACCGGCGATTGCAGCTAACACCGGCGATTCTCAACAGAATCGTCCGGTTGAAGCTGCAATCGCCGATCTCGGTGACGCATCGAGCAGGGCTCGGCGGAGGCGGGATGGGCCCGGGATCGGGGCGCGCTGACAAGGCCTAGACTTGTCTGGTGACCAGACACTTCCTCCGCGACGACGATCTGAGCCCCGCCGAGCAGCGCGAGGTGCTCGAACTGGCCGCGCGCCTGAAGCAGCAGCCCTTTTCCGAGCGCCCGCTCGAGGGCCCGCAGAGCGCGGCCGTCATCTTCGACAAGACGAGCACCCGCACGCGATTCAGCTTCGAGGCGGGGGTCGCCGAGCTCGGCGGCAACCCGATCATCATCACGCCGGGCCAGGCGCAGCTCGGCGAGAAGGAGACCATCGCCGACACGGCGCGCGTGCTCTCGCGCATGGTCTCGCTGATCGTGTGGCGCACCTTCGCCCACGCCGGCCTCGAGGAGATGGCCGAGCACTCGAGCGTGCCGGTGGTCAACTCCCTGAGCGACGACTTCCATCCCTGCCAGATCCTCGCCGATCTGCAGACCATCCGCGAGCACAAGGGCGAACTCGCGGGCCTCACCGCGGCTTATGTCGGCGACGCCTCGAACAACATGGCCCACTCGTACCTGCTCGGCTTCGCGACCGCCGGCATGCACATCCGCGTCGCGGGCCCCGCGGGGTACCAGCCGAGGGCCGACATCGTGGCCGATGCCGAACGGGTCGCCGCCGAGGCGGGCGGCAGCGTGACGGTCACGGCCGATCCTCGTGCCGCCGCCTTGAACGCCGACGTCGTGATCACCGACACCTGGGTCTCGATGGGCCAGGAGGCGGAGAAGGCCGAGCGCGTCGCCACCTTCGGCGCCTACCGGGTCACGCCCGAGCTCATGGCCGAGGCGAAGGGCGACGCGATCTTCTTGCACTGCCTGCCGGCGTACCGGGAGTTCGAGGTCGCCCCCGAGGTCATCGACGGCCCGCAGAGCGTCGTCTGGGACGAGGCCGAGAACCGCGTGCACGCGCAGAAAGCCCTCATGGCCTGGCTGCTGAAGGAGAGCAAGTGAGCGACAACACCGAGATCAACATCGCCGACGGCTCCGCGAGCTCCGAGGCCGGCAACCGCGCGGCCGAGGCGGGCGCGCTCTGGGGCGGCCGCTTCGCGAGCGGACCCTCGCCCGAGCTGCAGCTGCTCAGCAAGTCCACCCAGTTCGACTGGGCGCTCGCGCAGTACGACATCCGGGGGTCGAAGGCGCACGCGAGCGCGCTGGCCGCCGCGGGCTACCTGAGCGACGAGGAGCTGAGCGCGATGCGCGATGCGCTCGACGAGCTCTCCGCCCGCGTCGCCGACGGGCGCGCCGTGCCGGCCGAGGAAGACGAAGACGTGCACTCCGCGCTCGAGCGCCTGCTCATCGAGATCGCGGGCGTGCAGCTCGGCGGCAAGCTCCGCGCCGGCCGCAGTCGCAACGACCAGATCGCGACCCTCGTGCGCCTCTACCTGATCGACCATGCCGCCGAGATCGAGCGTCTGCTGCTCGACCTCGCGGGAGCGATCCTCGACCAGGCGCTCGCGCATCCCGAGGCGATCCTGCCGGGCCGCACCCACCTGCAGCACGCCCAGCCCGTGCTGCTCGCGCACCAGCTCGCCGCGCATGCGTGGCCGCTCGTGCGCGATGTCGAGCGGCTGCGCGACTGGGCGAAGCGCGCGAGGCGATCGCCCTACGGCGGCGGCGCCCTCGCCGGCTCGTCCCTGGGCCTCGACCCCCGCCTGGTGGCGGCCGAGCTCGGCCTCGGCGATCCGCTCGAGAACTCGATCGACGGCACCTCGGCCCGTGACGT
>JBEBTD010000211.1:0-3387 GCA_040393965.1 Leucobacter soli
AGGAAGGCGAGCTCGAGCGACTGCATGTGGTTGAGCCGCGGGTCGCACAGCGACTCGTACCGGGTCGCGAGCGCGTCCTCGTCGATGTTCTCGCTGCCGCCGAGGCACTCGGTGACGTCGTCGCCGGTCAGCTCGATGTGCACGCCGCCGGGGAAGGTGCCGACCGAGCGGTGCGCCTCGAAGAAGCCGAGCAGCTCGTTCATGACGTCGTCGAAGCGTCGGGTCTTGTACCCGGTCGCGGTCGTGATGCCGTTGCCGTGCATGGGGTCGGTGACCCATAGCGGAGTCGCGCCCGAGTCGCGGACGCCCTCGAGCAGCGGGGGCAGCGCATCTCGGATCTTCTCGGCGCCCATGCGCGTGATGAAGGTCAGGCGGCCGGGCTCGCGATCGGGGTCGAGCTTGTCGATGAGCCGCAGCGCGTCGTCGACCGAGGCGGTCGGGCCGAGCTTCACGCCGATCGGGTTGCGCAGCCTCGAGAGCAGCTCGACGTGCGCGCCGTCGAGCTCGCGGGTGCGCTCGCCGATCCAGAGCATGTGGCCCGAGGTGCCGTAGGGCAGGTCGGTGCGCGAGTCGATGCGCACGAGCGGACGCTCGTAGTCGAGCAGCAGCGCCTCGTGACTGACGTAGAACTCGGTCTGGGTGAGTGCGGCGCTCTCGACTCCGCAGGCCTCCATGAAGCGCAGGGCGCGGTCGATCTCGGCGGCCAGCGACTCGTAGCGCTGGTTCGCCGGGTTCGAGACGAAGCCCTGGTTCCAGGCGTGCACCTGTCGCAGATCGGCGAAGCCGCCCTGCGTGAACGCGCGGATGAGGTTGAGCGTCGAGGCGGCGACGTGGTAGCCGCGCACCATGCGGGCCGGATCGGCCGCGCGCGACTCCGGGGTGAAGTCGTAGCCGTTGACGATGTCGCCACGGTACGCGGGCAGCGTGACGCCCTCACGGGTCTCGGTCTCGCTCGAACGGGGCTTCGCGAACTGCCCGGCCATGCGCCCGACCTTGATGACGGGCATCGAGGCGCCGTAGGTCAGCACGACGGCCATCTGCAGCAGCGTCTTGACGCGGTCGCGGATCTTGTCGGCAGTGGCGGCCTCGAAGGTCTCGGCACAGTCGCCGCCCTGCAGCAGGAAGGCCTCTCCTCGGGCCGCGGCGGCGAGGCGCTCGCGGAGCCGATCGACCTCGCCCGCGAACACGAGCGGCGGCTGCGTGGCGAGCTCGGCCGACGCGGCCTGCACGGCAGCCCTGTCCGACCATGTGGGCTGCTGCTTCGCCTGTCGCTCGAGATAGCTGTCGAGCTCCAGCGCGCTCGCCGGTACGCTCACTGCCGTCTGCTGACTCACGTTTCGCCTGCTCTCAGGTCGGGTTCGATGGAGGAAGCCGCGGTCTCCCGCAACCTTTCCAGTCTATCTGCCGATCAGCGGCTCGCGGCCACCCGCGTGCGTACGCTGGACGCGTACACGTCGACGTACTCCTGCTGGCTGAGCCGCTGGATCTCGACCATGATCTCGTCGGTGACGCTGCGCAGCACGAACCGGTCGGCGCTCATCCCCTCGAATCGACTGAAGTCGAGGGGCTTGCCGATGACGGTGCCGATGCGGCGCACGCGCGGAAATCTCGCGCCGATGGGCATGCACTTCTCGGTGTCGATCATCACGGCGGGCACGACAGCCGCACCCGACTCGAGCACGAGGCGGGCGACGCCGGTGCGTCCGCGGTAGAGGCGGGCATCGGGGCTGCGGGTGCCCTCCGGGTACAGCGCGAGCACGTCGCCGCGCTCGAGCACGCCGAGCCCGGTGTTGAGCGAGGCCTCGCTCGCCTTGCCGCCCGAGCGGTCGATCGGGATCTGGCCGACGGCCAGCATGAAGTTCTTCACGAACCAGCCCTTGAGACCCCTGCCCGTGAAGTAGTCGCTCTTCGCGAGGAAGTAGACGCGCCGGTCGACCATGATCGGCATGAAGAACGAGTCGATCACCGAGAGATGGTTGCCGACGATGATGACGGGGCCGCTCGACGGCAGGTTCTCGGCGCCCTCGACCCACGGGCGGTAGATGGTCTTCAGCAGCGGCCCGATCACGAGGTGCTTGAGGATCCAGTAGATCATGCGGCGACGCCCCTTTCGACGGGTTTCAGGATAGCCGATTTGTAGATTCCCCACGGCGAATGGACGGGCCCTTGGGCCCCATGTTCTAAGCTGGGAACGTACGCCCGAACAACGCCGTCGGCGCTTTTCCCAGCTTCGGGTATCGAAGGAGCTACCGTGAATCTCACTGAAACGCCGATCATCATTCCGCCCGTTCCGAGCGACAATGTGACCGACCTGCTCGAGCAGCGCTTCGCCGCGACGCCCGAGCGCGTGATCTTCGCCACGCCGAACGGCGACGACTGGGACGACGTGACCGTCGCCCAGTTCCGCGAGCGCGTGATCGAGGTCGCCAAGGGCTTCGCCGCGGCGGGGGTGCAGCCGGGCGATCGCATCGGCTTCATGTGCAAGACGTCTTACGAATGGACGCTCGTCGACTTCGCCCTGCACTACACGGGTGCCGTCATGGTGCCGATCTACGAGACCTCCTCGGCGCTGCAGATCCAATGGATCCTCGAGGACTCGGGCGCGCGCGGCCTCATCACGGAGACCTCCGACCACGCGGCCCGCTTCGGCGAGGTGCGGGCCGAGTCGCCCGGCGTCGAACTCGAGTGGCGGCTGCACGAGGGCGCGCTCGCGCAGCTCACCGCATCGGGAGCCGAGGTCTCCGATGAGGAGATCGAGCGCCGCCGCACCATCGCGAACGGCGACGACATCGCGACCCTCATCTACACCTCCGGCTCGACCGGGCGGCCCAAGGGTTGCGTGCTCACCCACTCGAACTTCGTCGATCTCTCTCGCAACTCGGCGGCGGCGCTCGGCGAGGTCGTCAACGAGCCGGGATCCTCGACCCTGCTCTTCGTGACCCTCGCCCACGTCTTCGCCCGCTTCATCTCGGTGCTCGCAGTGCATGCGGGCGTCCGCGTCGGGCACCAGCCCGACACGACGAAGCTGCTCGCCTCGCTGGGCACCTTCCACCCGAGCTTCCTGCTCGCGGTGCCCCGCGTATTCGAGAAGGTCTACAATTCGGCCGAGCAGACCGCCGAGGCCGGCGGCAAGGGCAAGATCTTCCGCACGGCGGCGCAGGTCGCCGTCAAGCACAGCGAGGCCGTCATGGCCGGTGAGAAGGTGCCGTTCGGCCTCGCCCTCAGGTTCCGCCTCTTCGACAAGCTCGTCTTCTCGAAGCTGCGGGAGAAGATGGGCGGCCGTGTCAAGTACGCGGTCTCAGGCTCAGCTCCGCTCAGCCACTACCTCGGCCACTTCTACCACAGCCTCGGCATCAAGATCCTCGAGGGCTACGGCCTCACCGAGAC
>JBEBTD010000212.1:0-3364 GCA_040393965.1 Leucobacter soli
CGAAGCCCGCGAGCACCGAGCGCAGACCCGAGGTGTTGGATGCGAGCGGGCGCCGCGGCAGCGGGCGCAGGATCAGCCAGGTGATCAGCGCGCCGACGAACGAGGCGAGTGCGATGAAGAAGGGGGCGAAGCCCTCGCCGAAGCCCTGCACCTCGTTCTCGGTATGCTCGCTCAGCTGCACGGGCGCGGCGATGGTCTCGGCGATCCGCTCGCTCTGCCCGGTCGCGAAGGCGGGCGCCTCCTCGGCGCCGTCGGCCAGCTGCCGCGCGAAGGTCCCCGTCCCGTCGTCGAGGGTGCTGACGCCGTCCGCGAGGCGAGCGCCGCCGACAGCGGCCTGCTGCGCGCCGTGGTCGAGCTGTTCCGCCCCGCCGAGCAGCTGCTGCGCGCCTTCGCTCAGCCGGCCCGCTCCACCGCGCAGTTCGGCGGCGCCGTCGGCGAGGCGGCTCGTCGCATCGCTCAGCCGTCCGGCGCCTGCTGCGGTCGCGGCGGCGCCGTCGGCGAGGCGCTGCGCCCCGTCAGCGGCGGCCGGCAGGCCGGCGGCGAGCGCCTGCACCTGCGGCAGGGCCGCCTCGGCGCCGGCGCTGAGCTGCGCCGAGCCCTGGGCGAGCGCCTGCAACGAGACGCCCTGCGACTGCAGCACCGCGTCGAGCTGGGCGAGCGTCATCTCGGGGTTCGCGGCGGCGAGCTGCGCGATCGCGCCGTTGCCCTGGGCGATGTCGGCCGCTCCCCCGTTCAACTGCTCGAAGCCGGTGAGCAGCTGAACGCCGCCTTCGCCGGCCGGGGCCAGCTGCGCGGCGAGCTCGGCGGCTCCCGCCGCGAGCTGCGAGGCGCCCTGCGCGAGCTCGGGCGCCTGCGCGGCGAGCCGGGCGCTGCCCTCGGCCAGCTCGGCGGTGCCGCCCGCGAGCTGCGCGGCACCGTCGGCGAGCGCGGGCGCCGTGCCCGCCAGCCGGGAGGTGCCGTCGGCGAGGGAGTCGAGCCCCTCGTGCAGCTGCGAGCTCGCGTCGGCCAGCGTCGTTGTTCCTCCGTGCAGTTCGGCTGCGGCGTCGGCGGCCTTGCGCGTGCCGTCGCTCAGTCGTTCGACGCCGACGAGCACCTGCTGGGCCGCGGTCTGGGAGACGGTCTCGGCGACCGCATCGCGCAGCTGCACCATGGCGGTCTTGCCGAGAGTCGAGGCGAGGAAGGAGTTGCTGTCGTTGTAGACGACGTCGATGCGACCGGCCCGGGGCTCGTCCTGCAGGCCCGCGAGCACGCTCGAGAAGTCGCGCGGGATCGTCACCGCGAAGTAGACGTCACCGTCTGCGACGGCGCGCTCCGCATCGGCGGCCCCGAGAGCGCGCCAGTCGAGATCGCCGCCCTCCCGCAGCTGCTCGACCACCTCGGCGCCCGCGGCGAGCGTCTCCCCGTCGGGCGTCGCTGCCGGCTCGTCGAGGTTGACGATGGCGACCGGCAGCTTGTTCAGGTTGTCGGTCGGTGCCCAGAAAGCCCAGAGGTAGAGGGCGCCGTAGATGAGCGGGATCACGAGCAGGACGGCGATCGCGATCTTGGGCATCGCTCCTTCGCGGAAGCGCCCCAGCTCGGTGGAACGGGTGAAGAGTGACATGTCGTGCCTTTAGAGTTCGATGAGGTCGGGCGCGGTGGAGGACGCGGGGTCGGCGAGCAGCGCCGCGTCGCCGGGATCGCTCGTCGCGACGACGATGCGCAGTCCGCGTTCGGCGAGGATGCGCAGCCGTTCGGCGACGAGCGCCCGCTCGGCGGGATCCCGCAGAGCGTCGAGGTCGTCGACGCAGAGCATCTCGGGCCCCTCGATGAGGGCGAGGGAGATGCGCAGCAGCATCTCCTCGGCTGGATTCAGCTCGCGCACGAGCGTGCGGGGCGAGGGCTGCTCGTATTCGCCGAAGGCCTCGCCGAGCAGTTCGCCCGAGAGCGAGGGGGTCATGGGCGGCGTGCGCCGCCACCAGGGAGTCGCCCAGCCGAGACGTTCGCGCAGAGTGCCGCCGACGGTGACGCCGGGTTCGAGCGCGTCGATCGCATCGAAGCCGGCGATGCCGCTGATGCGGCGGGTCGCCGCGAGGCCGGCGCGGGTTGCGGTGTCTCGGCCGAGCACGTGGGCGCGGCCCTCGCTCAAGCGCATGCGGCCGGCGAGGCTGAGCAGCAGCGAAGTGCGGCCGCTTCCCCGCCCGCCGAGCACGACCGTGACGGCGCCGCGCGACTCCGTGTCAAGGGGGCCGAACACGGGCCCGCGGGCACCGCGCACGGCTGCCCCTTCGAGGGCGATGTGGGTGTCTGGCATGGGGATCCTCGTCTCGATCTCTCGCTTCGCTCCCGCGGCGCGTCACGGAAGAACTTACTAAACTGACTAGTCAGTATAAAACGAGGATCACCCGCAGTCAACCCGCGGGAATAGATCCGGCCGATCCTCGTTGATATATGCAAACGCATATAACTGGGGCGAACCGCCCCGCGCAATCACAAGGAGCAATCATGGAATTCGGCGTCTTCGGCGTCAGCGACATCACGCGCGACCCCACCACCGGACACACCCCCAGTGAGGCCGAACGCATCGACGCCACGGTGCAGATCGCGAAGAAGGCCGAAGAGGTCGGGCTCGACGTCTTCGCCATCGGCGAGCACCACAACCCGCCGTTCTTCTCGTCAAGCCCCACGACCCTGCTCGCCTACATCGCCGCCCAGACGAGCACCCTGAAACTCAGCACCTCCACGACGCTCATCACGACGAACGACCCCGTGCGCATCGCCGAGGAGTACGCGATGCTGCAGCACCTCGCCAAGGGCCGCATGGACCTGATGCTCGGCCGCGGCAACACCGCCCCGGTCTACCCCTGGTTCGGCAAGGACATCCGCCAGAGCCTGCCCATGGCACTCGAGAACTACAACCTGCTGCACCGCCTCTGGAACGAAGACGTCGTCGACTTCGAAGGCAACTTCCGCACCCCGCTGCAGGGCTTCACCTCGACGCCCCGCCCCCTCGACGACGTCGCGCCCTTCGTCTGGCACGGCTCCATCCGCACGCCCGAGATCGCCGAACAGGCCGCCTACTACGGCGACGGCTTCTTCGCGAACCACATCTTCTGGCCGAAGGGCCACTACAAGCGCCTCGTCGACTTCTACCGTCAGCGCTATGCCCACTACGGGCACGGCACCGAGAAACAGGCGATCGTCGGCCTCGGCGGGCAGGCCTACATCGCGAAGAAGTCGCAGGACGCCTGGAACGAGTTCCGCCCCTACTTCGACGAGGCGCCCGTCTACGGCGGCGGCCCCTCGCTCGAGAGCTTCGCCGAGCAGACGCCCCTCTCGGTCGGCAGCCCGCAGGAGGTCATCGACAAGACCCTCACCTTCCACGACG
>JBEBTD010000213.1:0-3350 GCA_040393965.1 Leucobacter soli
GAGAGCTGCAGCTTGCGCAGCACGTTCGACACGTGGGTCTCGACGGTCTTCACCGAGAGGAAGAGCTCGGCCGCGACCTCCTTGTACGCATAGCCTCGGGCGATCATGCGCATGACCTCCTGCTCGCGCGCCGAGAGCCGGTCGAGTTCGTCGTCGCTCGCGGCGGTCTCGCCGAGGCCGGCGCCGAATGCGTCGAGCACGAAGCCCGCGAGCCTCGGCGAGAACACCGCGTCACCGCCGTGCACGCGCAGCACGGCCTGCGTGACCTCGGCCCCCGAAGCAGTCTTGGTCAGGTAGCCTCTGGCTCCCGCCCGGATCACGCTGACCACGTCGTCGGCCGCATCGGAGACGCTGAGCGCGAGCGCCCGTACGCCGCGCGTAGCCGGATCCGCCGCCAGCCGACGGAGCACCTCTGCTCCGCCGCCGCCCTCGCCACCGGGAAGATGCACGTCGAGCAGCACGACCTGGGGCCGTCCGGTCGTGATCACCTCGATCGCCTCGTCTACCGTCGCGGCCTCGCCGACGACCTGGAGCTGCGCGCCGAGTTCGGCGCGCAGACCGGTGCGGAATATCTGGTGGTCGTCGACGATCACCACGCTGATCGTCTCGTTCGCCTCAGTCATCTGGGCTCTCCTCCTCTTCGCCCGACGGGGCCGGCGTCGAGCCCGCCCCGTTCTCCTTCTCTCCGCGGCTCGCACTGCCGGCGCCCTCGGGTTCGGCGAGCGGCATCGACAGCCGCACCGAGGTGCCGGCGCCTCCGGGTCCGGGCACGATCGCGGCGGTGCCGCCGGCCCGCTGCATGCGGCCGAGAATGGATTCCCGGATCCCCATGCGCCCTTCGGGGAGCCGGTCGAGATCGAGACCCGCGCCCCGGTCGGTCACGTCGACGGATACGCGCTCGGGCGCCACCTCGATATAGACCGTGACCTCTCCTCCGGCGTGCCTCGCCGCGTTGAGCATCGCTTCGCGGGCGGCGGCCACGATCGCCTCCGGAACCGCCTGGCGCGCTCCCACTGCGACGACCTCGAAGCGCACGGCGTGCTCGGCCTCGAGCGCGGCGGCGTGCTCGCGCAGTTCCGCTTCGGCCGCTTCTCGAGCGAGCGGCGAGGCCCCGTCGGCCGAGCGGAAGAGCCACTCCCGCAGGTCTCGCTCCTGCCTGCGGGCGAGCCTCGCGACCTCGCTGCCCGGCTGCGAGCGCTGCTGGATCGCGGCGAGGGTCTGCAGCACCGAGTCGTGCAGATGTGCCGCGATCTCGGCGCGCTCGGCCTCCCGCGCACGCGCGGATCGCTCGGCGATGAGCTCGCGGTTGATCCGGAGGATCCATGGCGCGAGCGCGAGCGCGACTCCCGCGAGCACTGCGAACGCCGCCGCGACCACTGTCAGCGCGCTCGGCCGGCTCGCGGTGACGAAGAACATGAGCACCCCCACCGCGACGAGCGCGAGCGCGCCGAGCACCCGCGGCAGCATGGCGCGCTCGGGCCGCTCACGGTCGGCGATCTGCCACCAGGTCAGCCCGACGCCCACGAGCACGGCCATGGCGGGGAGCAGCACCTCGAGGCGCAGCTCCACCCCCAACTGGGCGAGCACGAGCCCCGAGCCCGCGACGAGCAGGCAGGCGCCGAGCAGCAGCTCGGCGATGGGCCAGCGCATGGCGCGGTCGACGAAGCTGCCGTTCGCATGCGGTTCGGCGCCCGGTCGGTCGACTGCGGCGGGTTTCGTCAGGGCGCTGCGCATCGGGGCGACGCCGCCCCCGCCCTCGGCCCACGGCACCGTCGCCCAGAGCCACACGTAGAGCAGCGCACCCGCGCCGCCGAACAGAGCGAGCAGCGCCATCGCGATGCGCACCCATTTCACCGGCAGTTCGAGGTGCGCCGCCAGCCCCGCGCACACGCCGGCGAGCACGCGATCCTCGCGGCTTCGGGTCAGGGGAACTGCGGACATGCCTCAATCCAATCACCCGCCACCGACATTCCCCCGCTTCAGGGTCGAGGATCAGGGGCCGCTCAGGGTGAACCCCGATGGTGCGGCGGCCCGTCCGAACGGCAGACTCGAGGCATGAACGAGACGACTCCCCCTCCCGGCACCCCCGACGGCGGCTCCGGCAACGGCACCGGCCCGACCGGGCCCACCGGCCCCGGCGGCCTCGACCGCTTCTTCGCCTGGCTCCGCGGCATCGGCATCGTGCGCGGCGCCGACCGCTGGTTCGCGGGCGTCGCGGGCGGCATCGCAGCGAAGGCCGGCATCGACCCCCTCATCGTGCGCGGCGTCTTCGTGGTGCTCGCCGTGCTCGGCGGGCCCGGGCTGCTGCTCTACCTCGCCGCCTGGCTGCTGCTGCCGGATGCGAGCGGTCGCATCCATTTCGAGGAGGTGGTTCGGGGGCGAGCCTCGACCGGGGTCATCGTGACGGCGGTGCTCCTCGGCGTGCTCGTATTCCTGCCCGTGCTCTTCGGCCTGCTGCCCGGCCTCTTCGTCGGCTCCTGGGGATGGAACGCCTGGGGCATCCTGCCCGAATGGCTGCAGGTCGTGTTCGGAGTGCTCTGGTGGGCGGTGCTGCTGCCCGCGGGCATCATCTGGGCGATCGTGTGGTTCAGCTCCCCCTCCAATCGAGCGCGAGGATCGCGCCCCGCTTCTCCGACCGACGGCTCGGCGCCGCCCGCGCCCGGCGTCCCGGGCGCCGACGCGTCGGGTGCGGCCCCGATGCCCTCGGGCGCCCCCGGCGGAGACGCGGGCGGCACCGGCACCGACTGGGGCGAGAAGACCGAGCAATGGAACCGCAAACTGCAGGAGCAGTCGCGCGAGTGGGAGCAGTGGGGCCGCGAGTATCACGAGCACCACCGCCTCGGAGCGGCCTACGTCGCGATCAGTCTCGCCCTCGCGCTGCTCGCGGGCGGCGTGGCGGCCGCGTGGTCGCTCGCCCTGGGCCTCGGCAGCGAGACCACGCTCACTATCGGGCTCGTCAGCACCGTCGTGGTGCTCGCGCTCGCGACGATCCTCGCAGGCATCCGCGGGCGGGACAGCGGCTGGGTCGGCTTCTTCGGCCTCTGCGGCGTCGTCGCCCTGATCCTCGCCCCGTTCAGCACCCTGATGCCGGAGGACACGCGCGTTGCACCGTTCGGCAACGCCGTCGAGCGGGTAGCGGGCTCCGACGGCGACAGCGCGCTGCTCGTGCTCGCAGGCAACCCGGTGGTCGATCTCACCGGTCTCGACCGCGACGACCCGCCCCGCGTCGTCGACGTCTGGGTCGCCGGCGGCACCGTGACCGTCGAGTTGCCGGATGCGCACCCCACGATCGTCCAGGCGAACGTCTTCGCCGGCAACATCGAGGATCGGCGCCCCGACGACGAACGCCG
>JBEBTD010000214.1:0-3278 GCA_040393965.1 Leucobacter soli
AAGGACCAGACACCACCCGTACACGACCCAAACGAGCCCTCCGAGAAGCCGATCTTTACCCCTCTTACCCGAGCGCATTACGAAAATGTTTCTCAAGAGCTTGATGAGGTGCCCTTTACCGTATCATCTGGCGATTCGCTTTGCAACTCGCCGATCCGGTGAGGATCTTGGTGGCTGTTCCGCGCTTTTCCGTCGCGGCCCAACGAGGTTCAACTATAGGACGGATTCGGCCCGCCCGGCAAACGGGCCCGCATCCCGGGCGTGTCGCACGAGATCGGCCGGGCGAGCCCCCCGTTCTGTCCAGGATGGCCGCCCTCAGAGCGCTCCCGGCGCAGGCTCCCGCAGGCCTCGAACCCCGTCGTCCAGCCCTGCGGGCTCACCGCCTGCTTGAATAGTCGGGTGACCGCAACAGGACAGATCGCAACCGACGCCCCTCAGCCGGCGACAGGCTCCCCCTCCCCCGCAGACTTCGGCTTCGACGTCGAGCATCGCCTCGACGAGGGCGGCGCCTTCGCCGACGACGGCCGGCCCCTCGGCCGCGCCGGCGTGATCCGCACCCCGCACGGCGAGATCCGCACCCCAGCGTTCATCCCCGTGGGCACCAAGGCCACGGTCAAGGCGCTGCTGCCGGAGACGGTCGCCCAGTTCGGCGGTCAAGCGGTTCTCGCGAACGCCTATCACCTCTTCCTGCAGCCGGGCAGCGACATCGTCGACGAGGCGGGCGGCTTCGGCAAGTTCATGAACTGGCACGGCCCCACCTTCACCGACTCGGGCGGCTTCCAGGTGATGTCACTCGGCGTCGGCTTCAAGAAGGTGATCTCGATGTCCGAGAGCGCCCACGCCGAGGCCGAGGTGATCGCCAAGACCAAGGAGCGCCTCGCGCACGTGGACGAGGACGGGGTCACCTTCAAGTCGTTCATCAACGGCGACAAGCATCGCTTCACCCCCGAGGTCTCGATGCGGATCCAGCACCAGCTGGGCGCCGACATCATCTTCGCCTTCGACGAGTGCACCACCCTGTTCAACACGCGCGAGTACCAGGAGGATTCGGTCGCCCGAACCGAGCGCTGGGCGGTGCGCTGCCTCGACGAGCACGCGCGCCAGACCGCCGAGCGTCGGCATCGCCCGTACCAGGCGCTCTTCGGCGTCGTCCAGGGAGCGCAATACGAGGATCTGCGCCGCCGGGCGGCGCGCGGGCTCGCGAACCTCACCGGCGCCGACGCCCCCGAGCAGCAGTTCGACGGTTTCGGCCTCGGCGGTGCGCTCGAGAAGAGCGAGCTCGGTACGATCGTCGGCTGGATGAGCGAGGAGCTGCCGGATCACAAGCCGCGCCATCTGCTCGGCATCTCGGAACCCGACGACCTGTTCGCCGCGATCGCCGCCGGTGCCGATACCTTCGACTGCGTGGCGCCCTCCCGACAGGCGCGCGGCGGCACGATGTATTCCTCGAACGGACGAATCAACGCGAAGGCCTCCGGGCAGCGCCGCCGCTTCGAGCCGCTCGACCCCGAGTGCGACTGCTACACCTGCGAGAACTACACCGCGGCATATCTGCACCATCTGTTCAAGGCGAACGAGATGCTCGGATCGACCCTCGCGACGATCCACAACGAGCGCTTCATCGTGCGACTCGTCGACCGGATCCGGGAATCCATCGTCGACGGCACCTTCGTCGAGCTCCGCGAGGAAGTGCTCGGCCGGCAGGGGAAGCGCTGAGCCGGACGGCGGGTGCAGAGCGGAAGAAGGCTGGGATCTGAACGCGGGACGCGCTCAGATCGTGCCGGGAACGCTGTGCTCGTTTCCGGCTTCGGCCGCGCGAACCGCCTTGATGACCCGGGTCGTGACGGGCAGCAGCACGACCTCGGCGAGCACCTTGATGAGGTAGCCGAGCGCCGTGTACATGAAGAAGTCGAGCCCGGTGATCGTTCCCCAGAAGGCGATCGTGCAGAAGACGACGGTGTCGATGAGCTGGCCGGCGAGCGTCGAACCGATCAGGCGCGTGCGCAGGAAGCGACCCGAGGTGCGCCTGCGCATGCGGTCGAGCACCCATGCGTTCATCAGCTGCCCGCAGACGAACGCCGCGAGGCTCGCGATGACGATGTTCGGCACGAAGCCGAGCACCATTTCGAAGGCCGCCTGGTGCTCGTCGCCGAGCGCCGTGGGCGACAGCTGCGTGATCCAGATGGTGAGCGAGGTGAGCAGCGCCATGCCGAAGGCGGTGTAGATGGCGCGACGCGAGGCCTTCAGCCCGTACACTTCGGCGAGCACGTCGCCGACGACGTAGACCAGCGGGAAGAGGAACACTCCCCCGTCGAAGATCATGGGCAGCTCGAGCGAGCCGATGCTCACGGTGCCGAAGTTGATGAGCTTCACCGCGACGATGTTCGAGATCAGCAGGAGCCCGACGAAGACCGCGACGATGATCGCGTAGCGGCCGCCCATCGCCGCCGCACGGGCGCCGGGGGTGAGGTACTTCGCGGGATCCTCGTGTCCGTCTTGAGTATGGGTCATCTTCGCTCCCTGCTCGACGGCGCCGCTCATGCCGCGCCCCCGAGGTGATCCAGGAGTCGGCGCAGGCGCGCGAGCGTCTCGTCTCGCCCGAGCAGCTCGAACGACTCGAACAGCGGCGGCGAGACGCGGCGACCTGAGGCCGCGACGCGCAGCGCGCCGAAGGCGACGCGGGGCTTGAGGCCGAGGCCCTCGATGAGCGCCGCCTGCAGCGCGGCCTGGATGGGCTCGGTGCTCCAGTCGCTCTCGGGCAGCGTCTCGAGCGCTTCGATGCCGGCTGCGAGCACCTGAGGCGCATCGGCGCCGAGCGACTTCATCGCGTCGTCCTGGTACTCGAGCTGCTCGGAGGTCGTGAAGAGGAAGGCCATCATGCCGATGACGTCGCCCAGCACGGTGATTCGGCTCTGCACGAGCGGCACAGCGGCGCGCACGGTCGCGAGCTGCGCCTCGCTCGGTTCGACCGGCAGTGCTCCGCCGGCGATGAGATAGGGGAGGATGCGGCGTCCGAAGTCGTCCTCGTCGAGCAGACGGATGTGGTCGGCGTTGATCGCGTCGGCCTTCTTCTGGTCGAAGCGGGCCGGGTTCGGGTTCACGTCGACGACGTCGAATGCCGCGACCATCTCCTCGCGCGTGAACACGTCGCGATCGGCCGAGAGCGACCAGCCGAGCAGGGAGAGGTAGTTCAGCAGCCCCTCGGGGATGAACCCGCGATCGCGGTGGTGCAGCAGGTTCGACTCGGGGTCGCGCTTGGAGAGCTTCTTGTTGCCCTC
>JBEBTD010000215.1:0-3275 GCA_040393965.1 Leucobacter soli
TCTGGCTGGTCGTGCTGCTGCTGGCCAACGCCTTCTTCGTCGGCGCCGAGTTCGCTGTGATCTCGGCGCGGCGCTCGCAGATCGAGCCTCTCGTCGAGGCGGGCTCGAAGCGGGCCAAGACCGCGCTGTGGGCCATGGAGCACGCGACGCTCATGCTGGCCACGAGCCAGCTCGGCATTACCGTGTGCTCGCTGCTGATCCTCAACGTTTCGGAGCCGGCCATCCATCATCTGCTCGAGGGCCCCCTCCACTGGTCGGGGCTCTCGCCCGAGGTGGTCTCGGTCTCGGCCTTCGTGATCACGCTCCTGCTGGTCTCGTACCTGCACGTCGTCTTCGGCGAGATGGTGCCGAAGAACGCCGCGTTCTCGATCCCGGATCGGGCCGTGCTGCTGCTCGCCCCGCCGCTCGTGTGGATCTCGCGCGCGCTGCGTCACATCATCTCGGGGCTCAACGCCATCGCGAACGGCGTGCTGCGGCTCTTCGGCATCGAGCCGAAGGACGAGGCGAACAGCACCTATACGCTCGAGGAGGTCGCCGGCATCGTCAGTCATTCGACGCGCGAGGGGCTGCTCGAGGATCGCAGCGGCGCGCTGACCGCGGCGTTCGAGTTCACCGAGAAGCGCGCGCGCGACATCCTCGTCCCCACCGACCGGCTCGTCACCCTGCCCGAGGGCTCCACCCCGGGCGACGTCGAGCAGGCGGTGACGAAGCACGGTTTCTCCCGCTACGCCATGCGCGGCCGGAACGGCGAGCTCGAGGGCTACGTGCACATCAAGGATCTGCTGCGCCTGGGCGAGCAGCGCATCGCCGAGCCGATCCCACCGAAGCGCATCCGCGAAATGTTCACCCTGCGCGACGACACCGATCTCGAGGACGTGCTGGCGCGCATGCAGAACCGCGGTGTGCACCTCGCCAGAGTGGTCGATGCGAAGGGCTCCGAGCTCGGCGTGCTGTTCCTCGAGGACGTGATAGAGGAGCTCGTGGGCGAGATCCACGACGCGACCAAGCGCGAGCGGTACGAGTAGGCGGCGAAGCGGCTCTCACCGGGAGCGGGCGCCCGTTCAGGCGCGCAGCAGCCGAGCCAGTTGCTTCCCGACCATCTCGAACTCGATGAGGAACGCGTCGTGTCCGAAGGGGCTGTCGAGTCGCGTCGCCCGCTCGCCGTCGAGGCTGCCGGGGGAGTGGCGGGCGATGGCATCCTGCCCGTCGATCGTGAAGAGGCGGTCGCTCGGGATGCCGAGCACGAGCGTCGGCACGTCGATGCCCGCGAGCGCGGCCTCCACCCCGCCTCGCCCTCGGCCGACGTCGTGGGAGTTCATCGCCTGCACGAGCGCGAGGTAGCTGTTCGCGTCGAAGCGGCGCGTGAACTTGTTGCCGTGGAAGTCGAGGTAGCTCTCGACGGCGAAGCGCCCGCCGCCGCCGAGCGGGCTCACCGCCGACTGCCAGGCCCGCCCGAATCGCTCGTCGAGCTCGGTGTTCGAGCGGTAGTTGAGCAGCGCGAGGCGGCGCGCGGTCGCGAGGCCGTGGTGGGGGCCGATGCCGTCGGGCGCATCGTAGTAGTTGCCGCCGCGCCAGGCTGGATCGGAGCGGATCGCCTCGAGCTGCACGAGGTTGAGGCCGATCTGATCGGCGGTCGTCACCGGCGGCGCCGCGATCACGGCCAGGCGCTCCGCGCGTCCCGGGAACATGAGCTGCCATTCGAGGGCGTGCATGCCGCCCATCGAGCCGCCGATCACCGCGGCGAAGCGCTCGACGCCGATCTCATCGGCGAACGCCGCCGTCGCCGAGACCTGATCCCGGACGGTCAGGTAGGGGAAGCGCGCCCCCCACTCGCGGCCTTCGGGGTCGAGGCTCGCGGGGCCGGTCGATCCCTGGCAGCCGCCGAGCACATTCGGAGCGATCACGCAGTAGCGCTCGGTGTCGAGCACTTTGCCCGGCCCGACGATCTCGGCCCACCAGCCGTCGGTCGGGTGCCCAGGGCCCGCGCGCCCCACGAGGTGGCTGTCGCCCGTGAGCGCGTGGAACACGAGGATCGCGTTGTCGCGGGCGTCGTTCAGCTCGCCGAAGGTCTCGTAGGCGATGCGCACGTGCGGGATGCTCTCGCCCGCCTCGGTCGTCACTGTGCCGATGCGCGCGAAGCTGCGGTCGCCGACGGGATCGCCGTCTCGCCACGCGCCGCTGATCGGCGGTCGGCCGATGATCGCCCGCAGCTGCGCGTCGGTGATGAAGTCCGTCGGGAACGAGTCCTCGGGCGTCTGCCAGTCCATAACTGTCTATTCTGCCGGTGCTGCGAGCCCGCGCGGCATTTATTACGAGGATCGCGCCCGTCGCATGCGAAAGCCGCCCGGATCCCGCGTGAAGCGGGGCTCGGGCGGCTGTTCGGAGGAAGAGTGTTACGCGTTCGTCCTGGCGCGGTGGCGCCACCACGTCTTGTGCTCGAACGCGACGCGTTCTCGCCTACACCAGGCGTGCCTGGGCCACCACCTCGCGCGCGGCGGCGAAGCCCTGCTCGAGGTCCGCCTTGATGTCGTCGATGTGCTCGAGACCCACCGAGAGGCGCACGAGGCCCGGGGTGACGCCCGCGGTGAGCTGCTGCTCGGGGGTCAGCTGCGAGTGGGTGGTCGAGGCCGGGTGGATGACGAGCGAGCGCACATCGCCGATGTTGGCGACGTGGCTGAAGAGCTCGAGGCTGTTCACGAACGCCTTGCCTGCGTCGACGCCGCCCTTGAGCTCGAACGAGAGCACCGCGCCGACGCCCTTGGGCGCGTAGGCGTTGGCAGTGGCGTACCAGGGCGAGGAGGGGAGGCCCGAATAGTAGACGGTGGCGACGTCGTCGTGGCGGTCGAGCCACTCGGCGACCTCCTGCGCGTTCTGCACATGGCGCTCGATGCGCAGGGAAAGGGTCTCGATGCCCTGCAGCAGCTGCCAGGCGCTCTGGGGCGCGATCGCCGAGCCGAGGTCGCGCAGCAGCTGCACTCGGGCCTTGATGATGTAGGCGATCGAGTCGCCCACCGCGCCGGTGTAGCTGACTCCGTTGTAGGAGGGGTCGGGCTCGGTGAGCCCGGGGAAGCGGTCGACGTGCTTCGACCACTCGAACTTGCCGCCGTCGACGATCACGCCGCCGATCGTGGTGCCGTGGCCGCCGAGGAACTTGGTGACCGAGTGCAGCACGATATCGGCGCCGTGCTCGAAGGGGCGCACCAGGTAGGGGCTCGCGACGGTGTTGTCGATGATGAGCGGCAGGCCGTTCTCGTGGGCGACGTCGGCGACGGCGC
>JBEBTD010000216.1:0-3255 GCA_040393965.1 Leucobacter soli
CCGTCGACCTTGATCGCGCTGACCGCGCTCGGCGCCTGCTCGATGGGGCCCGTGAGCGCGGTGACCGCCTCGCGCAGGGCGACAGGGTCGGCTGCGAGCTCGCGGATCCTCGCCGCCTGCGCCGTCGTCAGCACCTCGCCCTCGCGGTCGTCGGTGAGGGTCGACTGCCCGAGCCGGATCGTCGCGGTGTAGGTCTTGTCGAGCCCGACTAGATGCGTGAGCAGCCGGGTCGCCGGGCCCGCGCCGAGCAGCAGCAGCCCCGTCGCCATCGGGTCGAGCGTGCCTGCGTGCCCGACCTTGCGCGTGCCGAGCCCCCGGCGCGCCTTGGCGACCACGTCGTGGCTCGTCCACCCTTCGGCCTTGTCGACCAGCAGGAGGCCGTTCGCTGCGTGTTCCATATCGCTCCAGCCTACCGTTCCGGAGCGAGCAAGGCCGAGGAGCCGAATACACTGGGCGGGTGACGAGCGCCGAGACCACCGAGATCGCAGACGCGGTCATCGACTGGTTCGAGCGCGAGGCCCGCGAGCTCCCGTGGCGCGGCACCGAGGCGGGAGACATCGACCCGTGGGCCGTGCTCGTCTCCGAGTTCATGCTGCAGCAGACGCAGGCCTCGCGAGTGATCCCGCTCTTCGAGGCGTGGATGCGGCGGTGGCCCCGCCCGTCGGCGCTCGCCGCCGAGGCGCCCGGCGAGGCGGTGCGAGCGTGGGGGCGCCTCGGCTACCCGCGCCGCGCGCTCTGGCTTCATCGCGCCGCGGAGCAGATCGCGACCGAGCACGGCGACGAGGTGCCGAGCGATGTCGACACGCTGCTCTCCCTCACCGGCATCGGGCCGTACACCGCGCGCGCGGTGGCGAGCTTCGCGTTCGCGGATCGGCACCCCGTGGTCGATACGAACACTCGGCGCGTGCTGGCGAGACTCGTGCACGGCCGCGCCGCGGCAGGGCCGCCCCGCGCGAGCGACCTCGACGACATGCTGGCGCTGCTCCCCTCCGACCCGGTGCGCGCCCGGCTCTTCAACGCCGCGGCGATGGAGCTCGGCGCCGTCGTCTGCACCGCCCGCGCTCCGCGTTGCGACGCGTGCCCGGTCGCAGTATGGTGCGAGTGGCGAGGATCGGGCTACCCCGACAACGCCCCAACCGTGCGGCGCCAGGCGGCGTTCGAGGGCAGCGACCGGCAGGTGCGCGGCCGGATCATGGCGCTGCTGCGCCGGGCCGAGCATCCCGTGCCGCGAGGAGAGGCGCTGGCCGCCGCGGCCGAGGGCGGTGTTCGCGACGCGGATCAGGCCCTGCGAGCCTACGACTCGCTCATCGCGGACGGCCTGCTGATCGAGTTCGAGGGCGACGCGCGGCTGCCCTGACCGCGGTCAGTCCCGGCGCTCGTCCTCCTCGAGATCTTCCTCGTCGAGACCGTCCTCGTCCTCGTCCTCGAAGTCCTCGAACTCGTCCGAGTCGTCGAACTCGGCGTCCTCGATCTCGTCGAGCTCGTCGTCGAGCTCGGCATCGTCGTCGATGTCGCGCGGCTTCGAGTACGGATCGGCCTCGCCCGCGTACTGGGCGGACGCGGCGAGCGCCTGAGCCTCTTCGTCTCGCCGCTTGGCCTCGGCGAGCAGCTCGCTCAGATGCTGCGCACTGTCGGGCAGCTCGTCGTGGATGAACTCGAGCGCCGGCGTCAGCCGCGTGCCGAGCTGCTTGCCCACCTCGCTGCGCATCATGCCGGTGGCGGCCTTGAGCGCGGCGGCGGTGTCGGCGAGCTCCTCGGGGGTGCCGTAGACCGTGTAGAAGACGCTGGCGTGCTGCAGGTCGCCCGTGACGCGCACATCGGTGATGGTCACGAAGCCCAGACGAGGGTCTCGCAGACCCTTCTCGAGCCTGCGCGCGATAATCTGCTGGATGCGCTCTGCGACCTTGGCCGCCCGTGGGTTCGACATGTCCCAAGCCTATCGCTCGCGCGGCCCGGGCTCACCCCCTTGCGCGCCCGCCCCGACGGCGTCCGTGAGCGAGATCTGGGCGCGCCCGCGCTCGAACCGGTAGCCTCGAAGCATGACGGAGTCACAGGATCGCAACCGGGACGACCAGGATCAGGATCGGGAGCCGCAGGCCGGCGAACAGGGTTCCTCACCCGCGCCGCTGCGACTGCCGGAGCCGCAGCCGCCGCAGTACCAGGTGTCGCCGCCGCAGCAGGCCCCGATGCCCGAGCCGCAGCTTCCGCAGCAGCCGCGATACGAGGCGCCTCCGCAGGCCGCGTATCAGGCTCCCTACTTCCAGCCTCCGCAGCAGCCTGTGCCCCAGACGCCCGTCGCGCCGCCGTACCCCCAGCAGGCGGCTCCGCAGCCCGGCCAGCCTCAGTACCAGTACGCGGGGCAGCCTCACCACCCGGGCCAGCATCCCTCTTCCGGCCAGCCCTACGCGTACGCGGCGCCGGCCGCCGGCGCGGCCCCAGCCCCCTACGCCCAGCCTTACCCGGGCGTCGCGCTTCCGGGCCCCGGCGGGGTCTTCGACGGCGCTCTGCACGCGGGCCAGCTGAACCGCCCGCTCTACGGCGCGAACCCCGTCCAGGCGCTCGCGCGCTTCTTCCGCAACTACGCCAACTTCAGCGGCCGCGCCTCGCGCAGCGAGTTCTGGTGGATGGTGCTCTTCTTCTGGGCCGCGGTGTTCGTGCTCGCCTTCGTCGCCGCCTTGGTCGAAGAGGCCAGTTACTCGTACGGCTACATCGGAGGCTACGGCCCCGGCGATGTGGTGGGCACCCTCCTGGGCTTCACCGTGCTGGCGCTCTTCTTCGGCACCCTCGTCCCGTGGATCGCGATCGGCTGGCGCCGCCTGCACGATGCGAACCTCGCAGGCCCGCTCTATCTGCTCAACCTCGTGCCGTATCTCGGCAGCCTCGTGGTCTTCGTGTTCACGCTGCTGCCGCCCCGCCCCGAAGGGCGCCGCTTCGACCAGCCGAGGCGCTGACCGGGCCGCGCCCGCGTGGTCGACGACTCGGCGCACGCCCGCCGGCTGCGGGAGCTCGCGCTGCTCCGACGCGTGCGCGACCGCATCGACCGCGACTACGCCGAGCCGCTCGATGTGGATGCGCTCGCGCGCGGCGTCGGCCTTTCGGCAGGACATCTGAGCCGCGAGTTCAAGGCGGCCTACGGCGAATCGCCCTACAGTTACCTGATGACCCGCCGCATCGAGCGGGCGATGAGCCTGCTGCGCCGAGGCGATCTGAGCGTCACCGAGGTGTGCTTCGCGGTCGGCTACGGCTCGCTCGGCA
>JBEBTD010000217.1:0-3170 GCA_040393965.1 Leucobacter soli
GTGCTGCTTAGTCGGGGGGCCGTGCGCCTCGGCCCCGCCCCGGCCCCGGCTACTGCACCCGCTGCACGCGCTCTCGATGGCTGCCCACGTTGTTGCCGCGGATCGCACGCTGCTTCGTGCCGCGGATCTCGTCGACTTTCACATCTGAGCCTGTGACCGGCTGCGACTCGATGAGCGTCTCGCGCTCGAAGCCGTGCGACTTGTCGGTGTTGCGGTAGTAGCGGTAGAGCACCGTGTAGATGAAGACGCCGGTGGCGGGGCCGGCGAGCAGCAGCCAGCCGCTGCCGCCGTCCTCGCCGGTCGAGGCGAGGATCGCGGCCGCGAGGTCGAGCAAGTGGAGCGGCGCCATCACATCACCACCAGCGCGATCACGGCGAGCACCTGCGCGACCACCCCGCCGGCGATGGCCGCCGAGAGCAGCCGCCCCTGCGAGACCGGTACGCTGCCCATCGTCTCGCCCGTACGGCCGTTCACCGCGATGTAGTGCACCATGCCGCGACCCCGTTCGACGTGATAGTACGAATAGAGCCAGACCGGGAGGTACATCGCGACCCACCGGGTGCCGTGCACCTCGAGCTTCTCATGCTCCCAGCGAACCCCGCGGTTGTATCCGCGCACCGAGGGCACCGCCTCCGAGCGCGCGATCGACAGCAGCTGCTGCTCGAGCACCGGCTGCACGCCTTCGATGTTCTTGTCCCGCTTCTCGGAGGTGAAGCCGTGGAGATAGCTCGCGTTCCAGCTGACGGCGTTCTTCGTGTCGAATGGCAGGATCGCATTGATCACATTGTTCGTGTTCACGAAGGTGTCCATGTTCGCCCGCTCCGAAGACGACTCGATCGTGAGGTCGTCGACCGTGAAGTCGAGGTGGCGCTGCACCTGATAGACGTCGGCGTCGTAGAAGGTCTCTTTGTCGTCGCCGCTGCCCCGGGTGTACTGACGGATGAGCACCTCCCCCTGGCCCCACAGATCGGCGCTCGCGTTGCCGTCGATCACCATGTAGGGCAGGTAGACGCCCACGACGTTCTCGGGAGTGAACTCCTGCACGAAGCGGCGGTGCGCGAAGAGTCGACGCTTGCCCGCGAACGCGCGGATCGCGGCCACCGCCTGCTCATGCGTGAGCGAAAAGGGCAGCACCGCATCCGGAACGGCGCCGTTCGGCACCTGGTCGTTGACGGTCAGCACGTGTCGGCACCAGTGGCACCGGGAAGACATCGCCTCGGACGTGTTCACGACGACCTCGGAGCCGCAGCCGGCGCACTTGAGCGTGAGCACCTCGTTCGCCGAGGCGTCGATGTCCGACGCACCGCTGCCGATCACCGTGCCGCGCAGCTCGGAGAGCGGCACCTCCTCGAAGATGGCCCCCTCGACGGCGGCCTCCGACCACTCGTGACGGCAGAAGAGGCAGATGAGCATGCCAGTCGAAGGCCTCAACTGGATCTCGGTCGAACCGCACTTCGGGCAGCGGTTCACGCCGTCGCGGAGCCGTTCGTTCTGCGTGTCGCGCAGCTCGGGGCCGGTCGCCGCCTGCGGTGCGGGCGGTTCCGCCCCCTGCGGCTGCGCGGCGGCGTCGTTCATGGTCTCCCGCCCCGGACTCAGAGACCGAGCGCCTTCGCCTTGGCGGCGTCGTAATCCTCTTGAGTGATGAGGCCCGCGTCGAGCATCTCCTTGAACTTGGCGAGCTTCGCCATCGGATCCTCCGCGCCGGTATCCGACGCACCGGTCGCGGCCGGAGCCGCCTGCTGCGGGGTGCTCTGCGCTCCGATACCCGGCACGGGCTGCTGCAACCCTGAGAGGCCCGCGGTACCGGCTGCCATGCCCATGCCGAAGATGCCGCCGGCGCCGGCGGTCTCACCCGCCGACTCGAAGCCCGCCGCCACCGATGCCTGCAGGTTCGAGTTGCCTCGGGCCCCTGCCAGCGCGTCGGCGCGCTGCACGTTCTTGAGCAGCTCGCGGGTGGCCTCGTCGTACTCGATCGAGATGATCGCCGTGCTCACGATCAGCAGGCCGCGGGCGGTGGCCCACTGGTAGTTCTGCTCGACCGCGGCCGAGAGGCTCTGCGCGAAGCCCACCGAGTCCTGCTGGATCTTGGTGATGCGATTGCCCTTCGAAGGATCGTTCGTGTAGAGCGAGAAGGCCGGGGCGAGCGAGCCGACGACCTCGTTGAACAGCTGCGAGGCCGCATCGTTTTCGAGATCGGTGAAGTCGAAGACGCGACCCGGCTCAAGGTAACGGGCCGGCATGAAGTTCTTGATGAAGAGGATCGGATCGGTGACCTTGAGCGTGTAGGTGCCGCGCGTGACCGCGCCCACCTGCGCGTTCATGTAGGCGTCGTCCCAGTAGATCTCGCTCTGCGTGCCGAAGCGGTTGTTCGGCAGCTCCTTGAGCGCGACGAAGTAGGCCCGCTGCTGCGCGCTCGGACGTCCGCCGAACTTGAAGCGCTCCCAAGAGGTCATGATGAGCGGGCTCACGATGCCGTTGCCAGCGAAGATCGACTGCGAGTCCTGCGCCTCGGCGTTCCACTCGTACGCGCCGGCCTCAGCGGCGAAACCGGTGATCGCGCCGTCCTGCATCAGCACGAGGCCGTAGCCCTCGGGCACGAGGATCTTGCTGCCGTTCGTGATGACCCCGTCGGAGCCGTGCACGTTCGAGCCGCGGCCCGCGTTCTGACCACGGGGCACCGCCGAGAACACCGCCGCCGTCGGGGCGAGGCCCTCGGGAACGGTGTAGAAGTCCTTCCACTGATCGGCCAGAGTGCCGCCGAGCGCGCCGATCGCTGCCTGAATGAGTCCCACGGTTCATCCTCACTGTCTGGCCTGTCAAGGCGCGTACGTGGATGCCCTCAGCATATCCTGGCGGCGGCGGGCCGCGGAAGACGCGGAGGCGCTGATACGCGCGGGAATCGATGGAAAAGCGAAAGGGATCCCGGGCGATGCCCGGGATCCCCGATCCTCGTGGAGGAGACTACGCTCAGCGCGCGGCCGAACCGTCCGTGTAGTCCGAATCGGTCTGGCTCCAGGCGAAGAGCTTGCGCAGCTCGCGACCGGTGGTCTCGATCTGGTGCTGCTCTGCCTTGGCGCGGAGCTCCTTGAACTCGACGCCGCCGTTGTCCTGATCCTCGATGAAGCGCTTCGCGAACGCGCCCGACTGGATGTCGGCGAGCACGGCCTGCA
>JBEBTD010000218.1:0-3081 GCA_040393965.1 Leucobacter soli
GTGAGCAGAGCCAGCGGGTCGTCGCTGAGCAGGCGGTCGGCTTCGACGTCGTCGGTGAGGTGGAGTTCCATAACTCCAAGTATCGCAGTGGCAACGGCGGAGCGAACAACCCGCCCGTTTCAGAAGGCCAGGGTCAGCGCGACTTCTCCAAGACGATGAGCCGCGAATGTGCACGATGTCGCCGAGAGAGCACGGGGTTTCGGGCCTAAAACGGTCTTGATAGGCAACATCGTGCTCTCTCGCGCCCGGGTATGGCCTGACTCCAGTCGCGTCTAGAGCTTGCGGATATGACGTGCGGGCACGCCGCGGACCACGGTGCTCGGTTCCACATCGCGCGTAACGACGGCCCCGGCCGCGACGATCGCTCCGTCGCCGATCGTGACGCCTGCGAGCACGGTCGCGAATGCCGAGAGCCAGATATCGCCATCGGTCGCGCCGAAATGCAGCAGGTAGCGCTCGATCGCCTGGGCGGCCGTGCGGCAGCCGGGCGGCAGCGCCTTGAGGCGCGCCGTGTACTCGCGCCAGCGGCGCTTGTCGCCGAAGTCTCCGACGACTTTCTCGATGATGTTCACGAGCGCTGCTCTCCTTCGCGGAGCTGTTCCAGTCGTTCTGCGAGGAAGCTCCATGTTCCCCAGAACTCGTCGAGGTAGTCGCGACCCTGCGCATTGAGGGAATACACCTTGCGGGGCGGCCCCTTCTCCGACGGGACCTTCTGCACGTCGACGAGCCCTCGCTGCTCCACTCGCACGAGCAGCGCGTAGACAGTCCCCTCTGCGATGTCCGAGAACCCCTGCTCGCGCAGCCGGGCCGTGATCTCATACCCGTACGCCGGGTACGCGGCGAGGATCGCCAGGATGATGCCCTCGAGGACCCCCTTGAGCATCTCGGTCTTCTGCTTGCCCACAGAGCCCTTTCTGCTATTCAGTGTCACTGACTACTAGGGCAACGCAACACTGAGTACCGAAGGGGGCAAGTCCCGAGGCTTTGCGCTTCAGCCGAGACGGGGCGGTCCGGCGGCACCTGCGAAATGGCGCCGCACGCGCTGTTCGAGCGCGAGCCGAACGCCCGGCCATTCGGAGGCAATGATCGAGAACACGACGGTGTCGCGCACGTACCCGGCCGGCACGAGGCTGTGCGCCCGCAGGATACCGTCTTGTTTCGCGCCGAGTCTGGCGATCGCGGCCCTGGACTGATGGTTGTTGTGGTCGGTGCGGAACTCGACCGCCGGGCAGCCCCAGACGTCGAAGGCGTGGGAGAGCAGCAGCAGCTTCGACTCGGGGTTGGCACCCGTGCTCTGAGCGCTCGCCGCGTTCCAGGTGGAGCCGATTTCGACCCGGGGCGTGGTGGCATCGATGTTCATGAACGTCGTCATGCCGATGATGCGGCCGGTGTCGTTGAGACGCGCTGCGAACGGAAGCATCGACCCCTCCAGCTGCAGCCTCAGGCGACGCTCGATCTCGGCGGCCATCTCGGCGGGCGCCGGGATGCGCGTGTAGCACAGCTTCCACAGCTCACCGTCGCGCACTGCGGCGACGAGCCCGTCGTGGTGCTCGGGCGAGAGGGGCTCGAGCGTGACGAGCCGCCCCTTGAGCGTGCCGGGGTGATCGAGTGCCATGTGCACCGCCTTCTAGGATTCGTCTTCGGTCTCGACGCTATCGAGCCCGTCGAGCTCCGGGAACATCTCGTCGAGCGCGCCTTGGGGGTCGGTACCGCTGATCTCGAGCGTCTCCACATCGCGCAGCTTGCGCTCGACCGCTCGCGTGCGAACACCGGCCTCGCGCACCGTGTTCTGGGCGGTCTGCAACTGTTTGCCGAGCTTGTCCCATACCTGCCCGTACTTCTGGAACTCGGTCTTGGCTGCGCTCAGCACCTTCCACACCTCGCTGCTGCGCTGTTCGATGGCGAGAGTGCGGAAGCCCATCTGCAGACTTGTGAGCAGCGCGGTGAGCGTGGTGGGGCCGACCACCACGATGCGGTGCTCGTTCTGCAAGCGGGTGACGAAACCGGGGCGCCGCATGATCTCGGCGAAGAGCCCCTCCGTCGGGAGGTACATGATGCCGAAGTCGGTGGTGTGGGGCGGTTCGACGTACTTGCCGGCGATGTTCTTCGCCTGTGCCAGCACCGCGCGTTCGATGTCGCGGCCCGCGGCCTCCATCGCCACCGGATCTCCGGCCTCCTGCGCTGCGAGCAGCCGCTCGTAGTCCTCCTGGGGGAACTTGGAGTCGATCGGCAGCCAGACCGGCTGATCGCCGTCGCGGCCGGGCAGCCTGACCGCGAACTCGACTCGCTCGCTCGATCCCGGCAGCGTCGCGATGTTCTCGGCGTACTGCTCTCGCGTGAGCACGTCTTCGAGCTGACGGGCGAGCTGCACCTCGCCCCAGCCGCCGCGGCTCTTGACGTTGGTGAGCACCCGCTTGAGCCCGCCGACGTCGGCAGCCAGCGTCTGCATCTCGCCGAGGCCCTTCTGCACCTGCTCGAGCCGCTCGCTGACGAGCGAGAACGACTCGCCCAGCCGCTTCTCCAGCGTGCCCTGCAGTTTCTCGTCGACCGTCTCGCGCATCTTCTCGAGCTTGGCCTCATTGCCCTGGCGCAGCTTCTCGAGCTCGGAGGTCAAGGTGCGCTGCAGCTCGAGCAGCTTCGCCGAGTTGGTGTCGCTGAGCGTCTGCACTCGTTTCGCGTTCTCGTCGAGCGAGCTCTTGAGCGTGCCCTGCAGCTTCTCGTCGACGGCGACCCTCATCTGCTCGAGCTTGGTCTCGTTCTCGGCTCGCAGCACGTCGAAGCGCTGCTCGACGGAGGTGCGCAGCTCGGCGAGCGACTTGCCGAGCACCTCGTTCAGCTCTCGCTGCGCCAGCGTCCGGGCCTCGCGCTCCCGGGCGAGCTCGGTCGCCTGGGCCTCGCTCGAGGCGCGCAGGGTCTGGCCGAGCTCGCCCCGCTGTGCCTGAAGGTCTTGCCGGACGAAGCCGAGCTGGCTCTGCAGCTCGTCGCGGAATTCGCCTCGGAACTCGGCACCGGCCGTCGAGCCCGCTCCCTGCTCCCCGCGCCCGCGCAGCACGATCACCGCCAGTGCGATGGACAGCACGA
>JBEBTD010000219.1:0-3063 GCA_040393965.1 Leucobacter soli
GCGAACTCGGCGCCGACGAAGAAGGCGTTGGCCAGCAGCAGCACGACCAGCCAGACGATTCCCATCCAGTCGCTCACGATGCGCCTCCGTTCTCGGCGTCGCGGCCGCCGCGGTTCGAACGAGGATCGCGCTCGCCCACGACGGGGATGGCGCCCGTGTCGCCGGGCAGCACCATGGGCGGCCCCAGGTACCGCAGGCGCGCGATGCGACGGCCGTCCATGCGCTCGACGCGCAGCACCGCGCCGTCGTCGAGGAGCACCTCGTCGCCGGCGTCAGGAATGCGCCCCAGATGGAGCAGCACGAAACCGGCGATCGTGTCGTAGTCGTCGCTGTCGGGGATGTCGATGCCCGTCTGCTCGCGCACCTCGTCGGGGCGCAGATCGGCGGGGATGGTCATCTCGGAGGCGTTGCCTACCACGCCCGCGCGGGCGCGGTCGTGCTCGTCGGCCACCTCGCCCACGATCTCCTCCACGAGGTCTTCGAGGGTCACGAGGCCGGCGGTGCCGCCGTACTCGTCGACCACGATCGCCAGCTGAAAGCCCTGGGTGCGCAGCTCCTCGAGCAGTTGATCGAGCCGCATGGTCTCGGGAACGCGCACGGCATCCTCGACGAGCGCCGCAACCGGCACCTCCGCGCGCTTGGCCCGGGGCACGGCGACCGCCTGCTTCACATGCACCACGCCGACCACGTCGTCTCGATCCTCGTCGATCACCGGGAAGCGCGAATAGCCGGTGCGGCCCGCGAGCTCGAGCACCGCCTGGGCGGGTTCGAGGCGGTGGATGCTCTCGATGCGCGTGCGCGGCGTCATCACGTCGGCCGCGGTGTGCTCGGCGAAGCGCAGGGTGCGGTCGAGCAGCGTGGCGGTATCGGCCTCGAGCATGCCGGCGCTCGCGGAGTGGCGCACGAGCGAGCTCAGCTCCTCCGCGGTGCGGGCACCCGAGAGCTCTTCCTTCGGCTCGATGCCGACCGCGCGCAGCAGGCCGTTCGCGCTGCCGTTCAGCACGAGGATCGCCGGCTTGAACACCGTCGTGAAGGCGGCCTGCAGCGGCATGACCGTGCGCGCCGCCGCGAGGGGCCGCGCGAGCGCGAAGTTCTTCGGCACGAGCTCGCCGATGATCATCGACAGGAAGGTCGCGGCCGCGACGGCGACGGGTGCGCTGATCACGCGGTGAAGGCCCTCCGGAACGCCCATCGCAGTGAGCAGGGGCTCGAGCATCACGCTGAACGCCGGTTCGAGCGTATAGCCCGCGAGCAGCGTCGTGAGCGTGATGCCGAGCTGCGCGCTCGACAGATGCGTCGAGGTGATGCGCAGGCCGCGGATCACGCCGTCGAGACCGCGTTCACCACCCGCACGGCGACGCTCGAGCTCCTGGCGGTCGAGCGCCACGAGCGAGAACTCGGCGGCGACGAAGACGCCGGTGCCGAGGGTGAGAACGAGGCCGATGGCCAGCAACCACCACTCGTTCATGCGCGCACCACCGCCATCGGTGACTGCGCCGCGGCGTCGGAGCGCCGCGCTTCAGTTGCATGGGGCCGCGCCTGGGCGCGGCCGGTACTCGGGGGGTCTGAGGGTCTTCGACTAGATCCGTCCATGATTAGCGGTAACTCTATCAGCCGAGGCACCCCCGCACACCGGGAAATCGCCGTGGACGACGCGCAGCGTAGCGCAAGACGAATTCTGGCGGAACCATGTCACATGCGCACAAGGAAAGGCGTAGGCTAGTGGCAGTGTGCGCAAAGGCTGCGCAAGCGCTCGCGGGGCATGCCCGCGGGCTCGTCGCGATGAGAGGATCTCGCCTTGGCTGATCGTGCGAACGCCACCGGCAACGGAGGCTCCGCAGAAGACTTCGGTGCAAACGCCTGGATGGTCGACGAGATGTACAAGCAGTACGTCGTCGACAAGAACTCGGTCGATCAGTCCTGGTGGCCGGTGCTCGAGCGGTACGCCGCCTCGAACGATGCCAAGGCGGCCGAAGCGGCGGCCCCGGGCGTCGAGGCCCCGGCTCCCAGCCCGGCGGGCAGCGCACCGAGCGCGACCACCATCGCCCCCACCTCCTCATCCTCTCCCGAGGCCGCCGCGTCGCAGCCCGCCTCGCGAACGACCAATGCGGCCCCGCGCCAGGCGCCGATCCCCGCGGACGCGCCGCGCACCGCCCCCTCGCAGTCCGACGACCCCCTCGAGCAGGAGGTCGTCACCCCCCTGCGCGGCCTGCCGAAGACCCTCGCCAAGAACATGGACGAGAGCCTCACCGTGCCGACGGCGACGAGCGTGCGCACCGTGCCCGCGAAGCTGATGATCGACAACCGCATCGTCATCAACAACCACCTGCGCCGCAGCCGCGGCGGCAAGGTCTCCTTCACGCACCTCATCGGCTGGGCGCTCATCCAGGCGCTCAAGGAGTTCCCGAGCCAGAACGTCGCGTACGCCGAGGTCGACGGCAAGCCCTCGCTCGTCGTGCCCGCGCACATCGGCCTCGGCATCGCCATCGACGTGCCGAAGCCCGACGGCACCCGCTCGCTGCTCGTGCCGGCCATCAAGCGCGCCGAGACCCTCGACTTCAACGAGTACATGGCCGCCTACGAAGACCTCGTGAAGCGTGCCCGCGCCGGCAAGCTCACCCCGACCGACTTCCAGGGCGCGACCATCTCGCTCACGAACCCCGGCGGCATCGGCACCGTGCACTCGGTGCCCCGCCTCATGCGCGGCCAGGGGTCGATCATCGGCGCCGGCGCGCTCGAGTACCCGGCCCAGTTCCAGGGCGCGGCCGAGGAGGTGCTCGTCGGCCTCGGCGTCTCCAAGACCATCACCCTCACGAGCACCTACGACCACCGCGTCATCCAGGGCGCCGGCTCGGGCGAGTTCCTGAAGAAGGTGCACGAGCGCCTCATCGGCGGTCACGACTTCTACGAGAAGATCTTCGCGGCGCTCCGCATCCCCTACAAGCCCGTGCAGTGGGCGAACGACATCCATGTCGACATCACGGGCCAGGTCGACAAGTCGGCCCGCGTGCAGGAGCTCATCAACTCGTTCCGCGTGCGCGGCCACCTCATGGCCGACATCGA
>JBEBTD010000220.1:0-3061 GCA_040393965.1 Leucobacter soli
AGCTCGACGATCACGTCGCTCTCGGCGTAGAGCCGCTCGCGCACCTCGAGCCCGGTGAGCCCCGTCGCCGAGATGTCGATGGAGATGCGCATCGGATCCGCGGCTGCGATGTCGGGGAAGGCGCCGAAGCCGTCCGAGATGATCTCGAAGCGCCCGTCGGCGCGCAGCCGCTCGCGGCACGCCTCGACGCGGGCGATGCTGCGGCCGATCAGCTCGGTGCCCTGCACGAGCGCGCGGCGCGCCACGTCGAGCGAGCCGAGCAGCAGCGCGCTCGCGCTCGTCGACTGGGTCAGCATGTAGGCGCGGTCGAGCAGCGGCTCGAGCAGCGAGGCGAACTCGCCCGTGCCGAGGTGCAGCATGGCCGACTGGCTGAGGCTGCCGCCGAGCTTGTGCGTGCTCGAGACGATGAGGTCGGCGCCGAGCCGGGTCGGCGACTCGGGCAGCTCCGGGTGGAATCCGAAGTGCGCGCCCCACGCGCCGTCCACGATGAGCGGCACCCCGTGCCGATGCGCGACCTCGGCGATGCCCGCGACGTCGACGACGGCCCCGAAGTAGCTGGGGCTGATCACGTAGACCCCCGCGACGACGTCGCCCTGCTCGCGGGCCTCGAGGAGCGAGGCGTCGATCGCCTCGGGAGTGAGGCCGTGGTTGATGCCGCGATCCTCGTCGATGCTCGGCACGATGAAGCGCGGCCGCAGGTCCGCGAGCAGCAGCCCGTCGGTGAAGCTGGAGTGGGCGCTGCGCTGTGCGACCACCGTATCGCCGAGACCGGCTGCGGCGAGGGCGAGCAGGATCATGCGGTTCGCTTGCGAGGCGCCGTTGCACAGGAACCACGTGCGATGCGCCGACCAAGCCTCCGCCGCGAGCCGTGTCGCCTGCACGAACGGCGAGTCGGGCCCCACGTCGATACCGTTCACGAGCATGGGCACGTCCATCTCGATGGCGCGCTCACCCGCGAACGCGGCGAGGTCGCGGCTCAGGCCGTCGGGCGTCTGCCCGTGGCCCGGCACCATGAGGTCGAGCACGTCGCGGCTCGCCTTGGCGGCCAGTGCGTCTGCATACGGGGTCTGGTTCTGGTCTGGCGCGGTCATCGCGCTCATTCAACCACAGCGGGCCTCCCCGCGTCCCGTCCGTGATCCCAGACGGCCGGGCGGGGCCGGGGGTCGAAGCGGAGCCCGTGCGGGCCGTAGGGTCGAGGCATGAGCAGCACGAAGCTTTCGCACGATCCGCTGTGGCCGCGCGCCGGCGGCTGGCCCGCATGGGAGCGCGCCGCGGGAAACGTCGCGGGGGACGGGCCGCACGACGAGGATCGCTGGCCCGGCGTCGATCTCGCCATCGTCGGCGTGCCGACCAGTCGCACCTCGCTCTCGCCGACGAACGCCCATGAGACGCCGGCCGCGATCCGGGAGGCCCTGCGCCGCTACTCGAGCCACCTGGTCGAGCCAGGCGCTCTCGGGCGGCGCGGAGACGAAGCCGAGACCGTGCTCGACGAGGCGCTCGCCATCGTCGACGCGGGCGACGTCGAAGACCCCGACAGCGAGGCGGGTGAGCAGCGGGCGGCGACGAGGATCGCGGCGCTCGCCGCCGAAGCCGGGCTCGTGGTCGCGCTCGGCGGCGACAACGCGTGCACGGTGCCCGCGGCGCTCGGCGTCGCGGCAGCCCACGGCGGCATCGAGCGCGCCGGGCTCATCACGCTCGACGCCCACCACGACCTGCGCGACGGACGCTCGAACGGCTCTCCGGTGCGGCGCCTCGTCGAGGCCGGCCTCGATCCTCGTCGCATCGTGCAGATCGGCATCGCCGACTTCGCGAACTCCCGCGCCTACCGGCAGCGGGCGAAAGACCTCGGCATCACGGTGATCCACCGCGACGAGCTGCACGAGCGGCCGCTCGGCGAGATCGTCGCCGAGGCGCTCGATGTCGCGGGCGCCGGAGGCGGAGCGATCCACGTCGATCTCGACGTCGACGTCTGCGACCGGAGCGTCGCCCCGGGCTGCCCGGCCTCGGTGCCCGGCGGTCTCGCCGCGCACGAGCTGCGCCGCATCACCCGCCTGCTCGCGGCCGATCCGCGGGTGCGCGGCATCGACATCGCAGAGATCGATGCGACCGCCGACGCCTCCGACGGTCGCACCGTGCGCCTCGCGGCGCTGCTCGTGCTCGAGGCCGCGGCCGGCCTCGCAGCTCGCCCTTAGACGAGCACCTCGCGCTCCATGCGCTCGAAGCTCGCCTCCATGCCGTCGGCCATCCCCGTGGCGAGGATCATCTCGCGCGTCGCCGCATCGGGGTAGGTGATGAGGTACGAGGCGAGCGTGCCGCCCTCGACGGGGGTGAACGTGAGCTCGTTGAGGGTCTCCGCGCTCGTGTGGCCGTCCGGATCCTCGGGTCGCGTCATGCGCTCCGTGGTGACGAAGCGGTGCGGCGGAGCGGACTCCACGACCTCGCCGACGAAGCCGAAGTGCTCCTGACCGTCGTCGCTCTGCCACTCGAAGCGGTAGCGCTCGCCGACTCCGCTCGCAGTCTCGCAGACGGGCATGCTCCAGCCGTCGGGCCCGAGCTGCCAGCGCTGCACGAGTTCGGCTTCGGTGAAGGCCCGCCACAGCTGCGGCACCGTGCCGCGCACGACGCGGGAGACCCGAGCCTGGTTCTCGCCGATGAGCTGCACTTCGGTGGCGTTGCCGGCAGCGAAGGAGGCGAGGTCGGCGAGCACGTCGTCGATCTGGCCCATCGCGGCACTCATGCCCTCCATCATGCCCATGCCCTGCAGCTGCTCGAGCTGCTCGAGGCTGTTGAAGTAGGTGACGGTCGTCAGGCGCGAGCCGAGCGCGGTCTCGGCGAACTCGAATCGCATCCGCATGTCGGGCATCTCGGTGTTCGGCTCGCCGTCCTCGTTCGCGAACCCGTCGCGCACCTCGAAGCTGTGCCCCTCCTCGACGGCGGTCCACTTCCAGTATCCGCAGCTGCGATCGCCCTCCGGGCCGGTCATGCAGTAGTTGGAGAGGCCGCCGACGAAGCCGTCGTGGCGGGTGAACGTGGCAGGCCACCCG
Organism: Leucobacter soli; assembly: GCA_040393965.1. Lineage (GTDB taxonomy): Bacteria > Actinomycetota > Actinomycetes > Actinomycetales > Microbacteriaceae > Leucobacter > Leucobacter soli_C. The sequence goes on from JBEBTD010000220.1 coordinate 3,045, forward strand.
GGCGGGCCCCAGAAGCG
>JBEBTD010000221.1:0-3051 GCA_040393965.1 Leucobacter soli
CGCGTCGCGACCCGCCCTCTCCCCCGCGCGTCGCGACCCGCCCTCTCCCCCGCGCATCGCGGACCCGCCCTCCATTCCCAGCCAGCAGCTTGGCAGTAGCTGCGAGTTGGACGGCTCCGAAGTCGCAGCTACTGCCCAGCCGCGGGAGGGGCGGTACATACGAGGGAGAAGCCGCGGGAGGGGCGGATCGCGGGAAACTCGTCGAGCGGACGCTCAGGTCTGGCAGCCGGGGCACCAGTAGAGCTTGCGGTTGCCCATCTCCTCGAGCACGATGTTGGTGCCGCAGCGCTTGCAGGGCGTGCCCTCGAGCTTGTAGACCCAGTGGCGCTCCTCCCGGTCGACGAGCGCCCGACGGTAGTCCTCGCCGCCGAGGCCGTCGATCGTGATCATCTGGCCGACGGTGATGCCGATCTCGAGCAGATGCGCCCAGTCGTTCCAGAGCGCCTCGAGCACGGTGCGGTCGAGAGAGCTCGCCGGGGTGTGGGGGTCGAGGCCGGCCCGGAAGAGCATCTCGGCGCGGTAGATGTTGCCGATGCCGGCGACGATCGACTGATCCATCAGCACGAGGCCGATGGGGGTGCGCTTCTTGTGGGCACGTTCCACGAAGCGCTGCATCTCCTCGGGCGTGTTGGCGTTCGCGGGATCCGGGCCGAGGCGGTGCAGCACCGCGTTCACCTCGGCGGGAGTCAGCACCTCGCACGCGGTCGGCCCGCGCAGGTCGGCGCACACCGACTCGTTGAGCAGTCGCACTCGCACCTGTCCGCGGGGTTCCGGCGGGAAGCTCTCGGCCACTCCCTCGGTGTCGTGCTCGGCCATGCGCACGCGGGTGCGGCGAGGGGCGCCGATCGAGGTGACGGAGTCCTCGGCCTCGCGATCCACGAGCGAGACGCCGCCGACCCTCGTGTACTCCCCCGTTTGGCCGTAGCGCAGATGGGTGTCGCCGAGTCCGTGGATCTGGATCGAGGGGTCGACCTTCACCTCGCCGGCGAAGTCCCAGGCGCCGTAGATGCCGAGGTGCACGCGCAACCAGTGCTGATCTTCGAACTCGAGGAACATCTGCTTGCCCACCGCGCGGGCGTCGAGCATGCGCTGCCCGTCGAGGATCGCCGCGCCCTGCGCGAAGCGCCCCTGGGGGCTCGAGACCGCCGGCGCGGTGCCGACGAAGTTCGCGCCGAACTGCCGCGCGATTCGATGTACGGAGTGTCCCTCAGGCATCGTCAGATGGCGTCGACGTGCTTGCCGATGATGGAGCCGGTCCGCTCGTATTCGCCGAGCTGCCCGATGCGGCGCACATGCCGCTCGTCGCCCGAGAAGGGCGTCGCGATGAAGAGGTCGATGAACCGGATCGCGTCTTCGACCGGATGCTGGCGGGCGCCGATCGAGATGAGGTTGGCATCGTTGTGGTCGCGGGCGAGCTTCGCCGTGTCGTCGTTCCAGACGAGCGCGGCGCGCGCGCCCTCGACTTTGTTCGCGGCCATCTGCTCGCCGTTGCCCGAGCCGCCGAAGACGACGCCGAGCGCCTCGACGCCGGCGCGCTGATCACGCACGACGCCGAGCGCCGCGTTGATGCAGAACGAAGGGTAGTCGTCGAGCGCGTCGTACTCCTCGGGGCCGTGATCGATCACCTCGTGCCCCTGATCTCGCAGGTGCTGCTGCAGCTGCTGGCTGAACTCGAGGCCGGCGTGATCGGTGGCGATGTGAATGCGCATGGCACCCATTTTACAGTCGGCCCGCGGTCGGCCCGCAGCCGTCCACTCAGAATTGCGGGCGGGCCGTACGGCCGCGCTTGAGCTCGTAGAAGCCGGGCACGCTCGCGGCGGCGTAGATGCCGTCCCACAGCTGCAACGCCTGCTCGCCGGTGGGCGCCGGCGTCACGACGGGGCCGAAGAAGGCGACGCCGTCGATCGAGATGACCGGCACGCCCACGTCGGGGCCCGCGATCTTGAGGGCGTGCTCGGTGTTCGCGCGCAACTGGGCGTCGCTCGTGTCCGCATCCGCCTCGGCGGCGAGCGCCTCGGGCAGGCCCACTGCGGCGAGCGCCTCGGCGATCACGGCGTCGATGTCCTCGCGACCGCCGGGGTGCACGCGCGTGCCGAGCTCGGTGTAGAGCGGGCCGACGAACTGCTGACCGTGCTCGCGGCGCACGGCCTCGACGACGCGAACCATGCGGTGTCCGGCCGCGTGCGCGCGGGCGTGCCGGTCGTCGCGCTCGTTGCCCTCGTTGATGATCTCGAGGCTCACCGGATGCCAGGCGACCTCGAAGCCGCGCGCCCCGGAGACCTCGGCGACCCAGCGGCTGGTCATCCAGCACCAGGGGCAGCTGGGATCGAACCAGAACTCGACGGCGGGAGCGGCGGGAGCGGTCTGAGCGTTCATACCGCCGATCCTAGCGCGGTGCCGCGCACGCGCACAGGGGGCGCCTGAAGAAGCGCGACGCTCAGGCGGGCGCAATAGGCTTGTCCCCGACAGATAGGAGCAGCAGTGCCAGGAACCAACCTCACTCGCGCCGAGGCCCAGCAGCGGGCCGCCACGATCAGTACGCACACGTACGAGATCGCGCTCGATCTCACTCGCGGGGCGGAACGCTTCGGCGCGGAGACGACCGTGCGCTTCTCGGGCACACCCGGGGCCGACACCTTCATCGATCTGATCGCCGCCGAGGTGCACAGCGTCGCCCTCAACGGCCGCGAGCTCGACCCGGTCGAGGTCTTCGCCGACTCGCGCATCGCGCTGCCCGGCCTCGAGGCCGAGAACACGCTCACGATCGTGAGCGATCAGCTCTACACGAACACCGGCGAGGGCCTTCACCGCTTCGTCGACCCGGCCGACGGCGAGGTCTACCTGTACTCGCAGTTCGAGGTGCCGGATTCCCGGCGCATGTTCCCCGTGTTCGAGCAGCCCGATCTGAAGGCGACGTTCGCCTTCACGATCACGGCGCCCTCGCGCTGGCACGTGGTGAGCAACCAGCCGACGCCGGTGGCGGAGCTGGTCGACGGCCCCGGTGGCGAGTCGACCCTCGTCGAGGACGCGCTGGGCACGGGCACGACGGAG
>JBEBTD010000222.1:0-3046 GCA_040393965.1 Leucobacter soli
CGCGGCCGACCCGCGAAGGCGCGCGCCAGCACCACCATCTGCTGCTCGCCGCCCGAGAGCAGCGCCGTCGCCGAGCCCAGGCGCTTCTCGAGCTCGGGGAAGAGGGCGAGCGCCTCGTCGAAGTCCGCCCGGGTGCGGGCGGTGAGCTCGATGTTCTCCCTGACCGTCAGCGAGGGGAAGATCGCCCGCCCCTGCTCCACGTGCGAGAGCCCGAGCTTCGCGCGACGCCGGGGCGGAGTCCTGCCGACATCCTCGCCGTCGATCAGCAGCCGCCCGCCCGAGATCGGGATCATGCCCGAGACCGCTTCGAGCAGCGAGGTCTTGCCCGCGCCGTTCGGGCCGATGATCGTCGTCACGGTCGCGGGCGCCACCTCCAGGCTCACCCCCGCGATCACCGGGCCGACGCCGCGGCTCACGGTGACGTCTTCGAGCGTCAGCGTCGTCATAGCATCTCCGTCTCTCCCATGTACGCCTTGATGACCTCGGGGCTCTTCAGCACCTCGTCCTGGCCGCCGCTCGCGAGCACCCGCCCGAAGTCGAGCACGACGACCGAGTCGGCGACGCTGCGGACGAGTTCCAGATCGTGCTCGATGATGAGCACCGCGGCGCCGTAGCGGCTCGGCACGAGCTTCAGGCGCTGCGCGAAGGCGACGTGCTCCTCGTGCGCCAGGCCCGCCGCGGGCTCGTCGAGCACGATGAGGCGGGGCTTGGCCGCGAGGTTGGCGGCGACCTCGATCATGCGCCGGGTGCCGATGTCGACGCTCGAGATCGGCGTGTCCGGTCCGGGGCAGCCGAAGTATTCGAGCAGCTCCTCCACCTCGGCCGGGTCGGACGCGGCACCCGCGATGAAGCGCATGTATGCACCGACCGTCAGCGTCGGGGGCACGCGATCCTGCTGGTATGTGCGGCGCAGGCCGAGTCGGGCGCGCTTGTGCGGGGGCACGCGCGTGATCCGCGTCCCGTCGAGCAGCACCTCGCCGAGGTGCTGGGGCAGGAACCCCGAGATCGCGTCGACGAAGGTCGACTTCCCCGCGCCGTTCGGGCCGATCAGCGCCGTGATCGACCGCTCGGGAATCGTGAGGGTCACCCCGTCGAGCGCCCGGAGGCTCCCGAACGACACCGAGAGGCCCTCGACCTCGAGCAGCGGAGCAGTGCCCGGGCCTGCCGTCGAACCGAGCGCGCGCAGAGCCTCCTCGTCCAGAGGCTCGAGCGCCCCGTGCCGCACGATCGACCGGGAGCGCCGCAGTCTGCGCCACAGGCGGCGCAGATCCTCTCCGATGTTCGAGTTGGTCGTGAGGGTCTGGATGCCCAGCACGCCGAACACGATGAAGGCCCAGTCCTGCGGGACGCCCCAGCGCTTGAGCAGCTCGGGGATGAGCACCCAGAGGATGCCGCCGACGACGCCCATGGCGATGAAGTAGGAGCCGGTCACGACCGAGAGCACGTAGAGGGCGAGCGACTGCAGAGTCGTGAAGCCGGTCGGGTAGAGGTTGCCGACCTGGCCGGCGATGAGGCCGCCGGCGATGCCGGCGATCGTCGCGCTGACGGCGAAGGCGGTGAGCTTCGCGGTGCGCACGCTGCTGCCGGCCGAGGCGGTGCCGCGCTCGGAGAAGGCGACCGAGCGCCAGCCGCTGCCCACCCGGGAGCGCTGCAGGAGCCACACCGCGAGCGCCACGACGACCAGCACGACCACCGCGAAGAGGAAGTAGGCCCGGTCGGAGGCGACGAGGTCGGGTCGGGGCACCGAGGTGCCGGTGAGCGTGCCGGGGAACTGCACCTTGAAGAGGATCACGTCGATGGCGAAGGCGAAGGCGAGGGTGACCACCGCGAGGTTCACGCCGCGCAGCCGCAGCGCGGGAAGGCCGATCAGGAGCCCGACGATCCCGGCCGCGATCCCGCCGAGGGGGATCCAGACGTAGAGGCCGCCCGGCACTCCGGCCGTGTTGAGCCAGGCGACGATCCACGCCCCGACCGCGGCGAAGGTGAGCTGGCACAGCGCGATCATGCCGGCCGTGCCGGTGACGATGCCGAGGCCGATCAGGGCGACGCCGATCACGACCGCGGAGATGCCGAGGTAGACCAGGTAGCCGGGCAGCACCAGGCTGACGATCCAGCCGATGACGACGGCGGCCGATGCGATGAGGATCGGCCGCCCGGCGGCCGAGAGGAACGGCCGGTCAGCGAACCGCATCCCAGACCTCCTTCCGTTGGTTCCACAGCAGGAACGCGATGATGAGCACGAGCGGGATGAGCTCGCGCACCAGCGCGAGCTCTTGCGACTGGGCGACGATCCCCTGCAGCATGCCGAGCACGAGACCGCCGATCACGGCGAGGTCGAGGCGCTTGAACGCCCCGACCAGCGCCGCGGCGGCGCCCTGGATCACGAGGAACGACAGCGCGCTCGCATCCGAGCTCTGCGCCGGGGCGATGAGCACGATCATCACCGTCGTGATGAGACCGGTCACCACCCAGACGCCGATCACCAGGGCCCGCACCGGCACTCCGAGCATGTCGGCGGTGGCGGGCCGGTCGGCGATCGCGCGCAGGCGGATGCCGACGGGGGTGAACCTGAGCACGGCCCAGGCGACGACCGCGATGCCGACGGCGATGCACACCGTCACGACGGTGAGGTTCGTGACCACGATGCCGCCGACCTCGAACGCCGGCCCCGGCACGAGCGGCTGGAACGCCTGCGGCTTCGTGCCGAACAGGATGTACGACAGCGAGATCAGGATCAGCAGCACCCCGACCGTGACCGCCGAGCGCTGGCTGATCGTCGACTGCGACAGCCACCTGGTGATGATCAGGCCGGTGAGCGTCGAGAGGCCGACGCCCACGACGAGGGCGATCAGGATCGCGAGCCACAGCGGCACTCCGCGATTCGCCAGCCACACCGACACGAACGCGGCGAACATGCCGACGGCCGCCTGGGCGAAGTTGATGACGCGGATGAGCTGAGCCATCAACGTCAGGCACACCGCGATGACGGCATAGGTGCCGCCCGCCGCGAGCCCCGCGACTGCTCCTTGAAGCATGGACGTATCTC
>JBEBTD010000223.1:0-3037 GCA_040393965.1 Leucobacter soli
CACCCGTTTCAGCACCTCACCGAACTCGAGCTGCCTCAGGTGCGGGGAGGCGAGCTCGCGCCAGGTGCGCGGCGCCGCGACCGTCGGTCGAGCGCGTCCGCGCAGCGAGTACGGCGCCACGGTCGTCTTGGACGCGTTGTTCTGACTCCAGTCGATGAAGACCTTGCCCGCCCGCAGCGCGCGCTTCATCGTGCTCGTGATCTCCTCGGGGTGGTCGGCCTCGAGCGCCCTCGCGAGCTGCTTCGCCACCGCCGAGACCTCGTCGGACGTCCACGAGCCGTCGAGCGCGGCGTAGAGGTGGATGCCCTTGCTGCCGCTCGTGACGGGCACCGTCGGGAGCCCCATGTCCCGCAGGATGTCGCGCACGAGGAAGGCGACGCGCGCGCACTCGCGCAGGGTGACGCCCTCGCCGGGGTCGAGGTCGAACACCATGCGATCCGGGTTGGCGGGCTCGCCGGCGGCGTCGTAGCGCCACTGCGGCACGTGGAGCTCGAGCGCGGCGAGCTGCGCGAGCCAGACGAGGGTCGCCTCGTCGTTGACGAGCGGATACGTGTTGACGTGATCCTTGTGCTGGATCTCGCCCGTCGCGACCCACTCGGGCGTGCCGTCGCCGAGATCCTTCTGGAAGAAGAAGTCCCCGCCCCCGTCCTCGCCCACGCCGTCGGGCCAGCGCTTGCGGGTGGCAGGCCGGTCGCGGCAGTGCGGCAGCATCGTCTCGGCGATCGCGCTGTAGTAGCCGATCACCTCGCCCTTGGTGGTGCCGGTCGAGGGGTAGAGCACCTTGTCGAGATTCGAGACCCGGATGCGGTGCCCGCCGACCTCGACGAACTGTTGCTTGGCCATGCGTACATGATCCGCACGCGATCGCGCAAGCGGTAGACCTTTGACAGGCGGGCGCGTTCTACTGTAGAGATGAGAGCGATTTGGAGCGGAGCCATCAGCTTCGGGCTCGTGAACGTGCCCGTGAAGCTGCACAGCGCGACCGAGGATCACGATGTCGAACTGCACCAGGTGCACGACGAGGACGGCGGCCGCATCAGGTATCAGCGCCGCTGCGAGGTCTGCGGCGAGGTCGTGCCCTATGCCAACATCGAGCGCGCCTATGTCGAAGACGACGAGACGGTCGTGCTGACCCGCGAGGAGCTCGCGTCGATCCCGCAGGAGCGCGACCGCGAGATCTCCGTCGTCGAGTTCGTGCCGAGCGCCCAGCTCGACCCGATGCTGTTCGAGCGCAGCTACTACCTCGAGCCGGCCGGCAAGACGACGAAGGCGTACGTGCTGCTGCGCCGCACCCTCGAGCAGACCGACCGCATCGCCATCGTGCAGTTCGCGCTGCGGCAGAAGACGCGTCTCGCGGCGCTGCGCGTGCGCGACGAGGTGCTGCTGCTGCAGACGCTGCTCTGGCCCGACGAGGTGCGGGAACCGGCGTTCAGCGCGCTCGAGCAGCGGGTGCGCATCAGCGCGAAGGAGATGCAGCTCTCGGCCGCGCTCGTGAAGAGCTTCTCGGCCGACTTCGAGCCCGCTCGCTTCCGCGACGAATACCAGGAGCAGCTGCGCAAGCTGATCGAGGCGAAGCGGAAGGCCGGCGACGCGATCGACACGGAGGAGACCTTCGGGGAGGGCGAGCGGGAGGGGGCCGAGGTCATCGACCTGATGGAGGCGCTCAAGCAGAGCGTGCAGCGCTCGCGCGCGGCGAAGAAGCGGTCGTCGAAATCCGGACGAGGATCGCGGAGCCGCGCACGCGGCTCCGCCTAGCGTCCGTCCTGCCGATCGGGCGCCTACTCCGCCTCGACCGCGGCGACGCCGTGCGGGGCGCCGACCGGCTTCGACTCGGCCGATCCCCGCTGCCGCAGATAGATCGAGAACGCGACCATCGATCCGACCGCGAGCAGCTCCGACTGCCAGTTCTGCAGGGTGCGGTTCCAGAAGTCCGCCGAGAGCAGATACTCGCCCACGGTGAGCGCGGGCTGCCCGTGCTCCGCCTGCTCGGCGTTGAAGACGACCGTGCCCGCGAGCCCCTGCACGAGCCACGAGAGCACGAAGACCGTGCCCATCGTGAGCAGCAGCGAATTGCTGTAGAGCCAGAGCCGCCAGTCGCGCGCCTTCGCCCATCGCGGCGAGTCGGCCTGCGCATGCTCGCCGACCAGCTGGCTCTCATCGCTGCCGACGCCCTCGTCGCCCGGCTTCTTCGACTCGGGGGAGCCCCGCTGCACGAGCCAGACCGTGGCGAGGATGAACAGGAAGAACTGCAGGTACTCCGACTGCCAGTTCTCGGCCACGTCGACCACGAACTCGGAAGAGGTGACGAAGTCGAGCCAGCCCACGGGCAAGCCGCCGTGGGCGAGCCGATCCTCGTTGTAGGCCGCGAGCCCCGCCACCGACTGGCCGGCGAGCGTGACGACGAATGCGCCCGCGAATGCGAGGGAGAGCGCGTGATCCTTGACCTTCATGACTCACCTGCCCATCAGCACGACCGCGAACATCGCGAGCAGCCCGACCACCACGATCGCCATCCAGAGCGTGAACATCGCTTTCATGCTGCGAGCGTAGGCGCGCCGGTACTGGGCTCGGCAGTCCCTTGCGCCGCGAGGGGCACCTGTGCCAAAGCACCCCATCCGGTTCCGCTCGTATACTGAGCCCGTGGAATCCACGCCGCTGCGCCTCCGACTGCTCAACGACTACGAGGTGGTCGTCGCCGGGCTGCGCGCCGTGCTCGAGCCCTACGCCGACCGCGTGCGCGTCGTCGAGAGCGATGTGCGCGAGAGCGCCGACCGCGCCGTCGAGCTCACGCTCTACGACACCTTCGGGCAGTCCCAGGTCGATCAGCGCGACTTCGACGCCGAGCTCGCCGACCCCGCCGCCGGCGCCATCGTCGTCTACAGCTGGAACACCGATGCGCGGCTCGTCGAGCTCGCGATCGAGAAGGGCTGCCGCGGGTATCTCGCCAAGGAGCTCGGCGCGGCCGAGCTCGTGGAACGGCTCGAGCGCATCGCCGCCGGGGAGGTCGTGGTGCCGGAGGGCGGTGCTGCTGCGCTGC
>JBEBTD010000224.1:0-3031 GCA_040393965.1 Leucobacter soli
AGATGTAGAGCTCGACCACCGTCTGCTTGCCGCTGTAGTCGTAGCTCCAGACGCGGTCGAGGATCTGCGCCTTCGACAGCACCCGCCTGGGGTTCCGCATGAGGTAGCGCAGCAGCTCGAACTCGGTCGAGGTGAGCTCGATCGACTCTCCGGCCCGCTCGACCTCGTAGCTGTCCTCGTCGAGCACGAGATCTCCGACTCGAAGAATGGGGCTGGGGCCCTGATCGCGCACGAGCCTGGATCGGCGCACGAGAGCGCGGAGCCTCGCGATGAGCTCCTCAATACTGAAGGGTTTGACCATGTAGTCGTCCCCTCCTGCCGTGAGCCCCTTGACCCGATCGTCAATCGAGTCGAGCGCGGTGAGGAAGAGCACGGGCACGAGCTCGCCCGCGCTGCGCAGCCGGGACAGCACCTGCATCCCGTCGAAATCGGGCAGCATGATGTCGAGCACCATCACATCGGGGTCGAAGGTGCGGACGGCCGCGACCGCATCGGCACCCGTGGCGGCCGTCTGCACCTCCCAGCCGTCGTAGCGCAGCGCCATCGCGAGCAGCTGGGTGATCGACCTCTCGTCGTCGACCACGAGCACCCGCAGCCGCGGCTCGTCCTGCTCCCGCGCGGTGCTCGTCATACCTCCATTATGACGGTGCACCTCGCTCCGATCACGTCGACCAGGCTCCGACGGCATGGCATGGGAGAATGGTCAACGATGAATGCCGAGCTGCCCAGCCACCTGCGTCGCGTCGTGACCGACGGCAGTGACCGCGTCGCCTGGATGCGGGCGCGCGCCCGAGGCATCACGGCGACCGATGTGGCGAAGCTCTCGACGCCCCGATCCATCGACGCGGCAGCGCGGGAGAAGCTGCACGGCAGCGGCTTCTCCGGCAATGCCTACACGCGCCACGGGCGCGAGCGGGAGCCCGAGATCGCGAGCTGGGTGCTGCGAGAGTACGGCATCGAATCGAGTCAGGCACTGTTCCACGCCGAGGCCGATCTGCGCCACCTCGCCACGCCCGACGGCGTCGTGCTGCGCGAGGCAGGCGTGCTCGAACTCGCCGAGATCAAGACCACGAACAAGCCCTGGCGCTCCATTCCGCGCAACTACCTCCGGCAGATCTGGTGGCAGCAGTACGTGCTCGGCGCCGAGCGCACGCTCATGGTGTGGGAGCGCCACGAGAACTTCGTGCCCGTCGGCGATCCCGAATGCCGCTGGATCGACCGCGACGAGAACGAGATCGAGCGACTCGTCACGCTCGCGGGTCAGCTGATCGACACGCTCATCGCCCGTTCCTCCCGCTGAGCCGTTCGCCCCTCCACCTCGGCGGGCGACTCGACCGCTGGTCGGCCTCGCCGCTCAGGGCAGCAGCGTGGTGTCGCCGTGCACCGGCGAGGATCCGGGCGCCGCCCATCCCGGCATGGGCTGCGGGCCGCCGACCGAGCCCGGCACCGCCGGCCAGTGCTGCGCGGGTTGAGCCGACTGCTCGGCCCGGAAGTTCTGCTCGATGAGCTGCTGCAGCGCGTCTACCACCACGCCGGGAGCGGAGACGTCGCGCAGCAGCACGGGGGCCGAGTCGGGCCCGACCATGAGCTCGATGTCCCCCGAGCCGAACATGCGCTGCAGAGGACCGCGTCGGGAGCGCACCTCGCGCACCCGGCTGAGGGGGATCTCGCTGCGCCGATGCACGAAGAAGCCGCGGCGCACGATCACGCGGCGATCGGTGAGGGTGACCCGGTTCGCCAGCCAGCCGAGCACCGGGCCGATGCCGAAGAGCAGCGCGACGGCGAGGGCGCCGAGGCCCGCAGCCCAGTTCATCCAGCTCTGCGGCAGGGCCCCGACGAAATAGCCGCTCGCGGCGGCGAGCACGATCAGCAGCAGCACGGGCAGGGTGAGCACCCTGCCCTGCCGGCGCAGGCTGAGGATCGGGGCCTCGACCTGCACACCGACGTCGCTCTGCGTACTCATGCTCCTATTCTGCGCCCGGCTCGGCCGCGTCCGACGCCTGGGCCGGAGTGTCGGCCGGCGTCGCCTCGGCGACGGGCGCGTCGGCGATCACGGTCTGGGCCCGCTCGCGCAGACTCGTCGCGGCCTCGCGCACCCGACGCGAGGATGCCTCGTTCGAGGCTCGGCCCGCGGCCGCGCCGGCCGCGCCGCCGGCGACGGCGCCGTTGAGCATGCCCGCAAGGTCGATGCCGACCGTGTCGCGCGCCATGTCGAGCAGGCCCTTGAGGTTGCCCATCGCCTCGCCGGCGACCTTCGAGGTGCCGTCGGCCGAGACGACCGTCATGGTGTCGATCGAGCCGATGGCCTGCGCGTACTCGCGCGCGATCGAGGGCAGCAGGTGGATGAGCTCCTGAGCCAGCACCGACTCGGCCTGCGCCTCGAGCGCGCGGGCGCGGGCGTCGATGGCCTGCGCCTCGGCGAGACCCTTCGCCTCGGTAGCCTTCGCCTCGGCGAGACCCTTAGCCTCGAGCGCGCGCGCCTCGGCTTCGGCGGCGGCGACGGCGGCAGCCGCGTTCGCCTTGGCGAGCGCCTCGACCCGGTAGGCCTCGGCCTCGGCGACCGCGCGCACCTCGGCGTTCAGCTGCTCCTTCTTGAGCGCGACCTCCTTCTGCGCCGTGATCTCCTGCTGGGCGACGATGGCCTGCTTCTGGATGGCCTGCTCGAGCGGATCGGCCGCGGCGGCCTGCGCGTTCGCCCGGTCGGTCTCGGTCTGGATCTCGGCCTGGCGCAGCTTGAGCTCGCGGTTGCGGTCGAGCAGCACCTTCTCGGCGGAGATCTTCGCCTCCTGCGAAGCCTGATAGGCGTTGGTCTCGGCGATTTCGGCGGTCTGGCGCACCTTCGCGGCCTCGGGGCGACCGATGTTCGCGATGTAGTCGGCGCCGTCGCGGATCTCCTGGATCTGCAGCGTGTCGACGACGAGGCCCTGCTTGGTCAGAGCCTCTTCGGCGGCCTCGAGCACGCTCTGCGCGACGACGGCGCGGTCGCGGATGATCTGCAGCACGGTCAGACCGCCGATGATCGAGCGCAGCG